>CAZPQC010000248.1:0-4339 GCA_964588525.1 uncultured Spirochaetaceae bacterium | reverse complement strand
GCTGCTGAACCGGGCTCCGACCCTGCATCGACTGGGTATTCAAGCCTTCGAGCCGATTCTGGTGGAGGGAAAGGCGATCAAGCTGCATCCCCTTGTCTGTCACGCTTTCAACGCGGACTTCGACGGGGATCAGATGGCCGTCCACGTGCCTCTCACTCCGGCCGCCCAGATCGAATGCTGGACTCTGATGCTGTCTTCCAGAAACCTGCTCAATCCGGCCAATGGCAACCCCATCGTGATTCCCACCCAGGATATGGTGTTGGGAATCAACTACCTGACCAGAGCGAAACCGGGAGCCAAGGGAGAGGGCAAGCATTTCAGCGGCATCGAAGAGGTCCTGATGGCCATAGATGCCCGCTCGGTGGAATATCAGGCTCTGATCAAGGTCAAGACGGGCGGTGAATACATGGAAACCACGCCGGGGCGAATTATCCTCAACGAAGAGCTGCCACCGGAGATCGGCTTCATCAACCAGCCATTGGGGGAGAAGGAGCTTCGCAACCTCATTGCCTTTTGTTACAAGGAGCACGACGCGGATGTAACCGTGAAGATGCTCGATGCGATCAAGGATTTGGGGTTCCGGTATGCCACCCGCTTCGGGGCGACCATCGGTATGGAAGACATCATTATCCCGGAAACCAAGAAGAATCTGATCGCCAAGGCAAACTCGCAAGTGGAAGAGATCCAGAACCAGTACCTCCAGGGGCATATCACGAATGAAGAACGCTACAACCGCGTGGTGGAGGAGTGGAGCAAGACGAATGAAGACATTACCAAGGAGTTGATGAACGAATTGGCTAGTGACCGGGGTGGATTCAACCCGGTGCACATGATGGCCTACTCCGGGGCCCGGGGTTCCCGAAGCCAGATCCGACAGCTCGGCGGGATGCGGGGGCTGATGGCCAAGCCTTCCGGAGAGATCATCGAGCTGCCCATTCGCAGCAACTTCAAAGAGGGACTTTCGGTAATCGAGTTTTTCATCTCCACCAACGGGGCGCGCAAAGGATTGGCCGATACGGCGCTGAAAACCGCCGACGCGGGGTATTTGACCCGCAGATTGGTGGATATCGCCCAGGATGTGGTGGTCAATGAGCAAGACTGCGGCACCATCAACGGCCTGTCGATGCGGGCGATCAAGGACGGGGAGGAGATCGTCGAGAGCCTGCGCGACCGGATCGTGGGCCGTTTCACTCTGGAGCGGGTACGGCACCCGATCACCGGTGAGATCATCATCGACGTGAATCAGGAGATCACCGACGAGATCGCCGATCAGATCGAGGCGGCCGGTATCGAACACGTGCGGATCCGCACGGTATTGACCTGCGAAGCCAAGCACGGCGTGTGCGTGAAGTGCTACGGCCGCAACCTGGCGACCAATCGGACCGTGAACATCGGAGAGGCCGTGGGTATCATCGCAGCCCAGTCTATCGGTCAACCGGGAACCCAGCTCACCATGCGGACCTTTCACATCGGCGGGGCGGCAACCAAGATCAGCGAGGAGAGCAGGATCTATCTCAGATATCCGGTCCTCGTGGAAAGCATTACTGGGAACACCGTGCCCGTGAAGGCAGGAAACCTGCTGTTCACCCGCAAGGGCTACATCATGGTCCACAGAGTCCTGCGCACCATCGAGCTCAAAACCGGCGATCGAGTCGTGGTCAAGGAAGGACAGAAGGTCCTGAAGGGTGAGGTGGTCGTGCAGCGAAAGGGCGAGAAGATCGTCGCGGAGGAGATCGCCTACGTTCACCGTACCAAGGAGTCCGTGCTGCTCATTGCACAGCCCCAGAGAGTGGACATTCGTAACGGCTCGGAGCTGATGGTCAAGGAGGGACAGATCGTTGCGGCGGAGGAGGCGATTGCCTATTTCGATCCCTTCAGCGAACCGATCATAGCCGAGACCGAGGGTAAGGCGGTTTTCGAGGATATCGTTCTCGGGACGACCCTGAAAGAAGAGATCAACGAGGATACGGGGAAGATCGAGAAGAAGATCACCGGCTATACCGTAGAAACCCTCCAGCCCAGAATCGTGATCTGCGACGACGACCAGGGTGAAGTCACGGCTACCTACTACCTGCCCGGCAGTGCCTATCTCAACATAGCCAACGGGGAACACATCAACCCGGGAAGAATTCTGGCCAAGCTGCCGCGGGAGAGCGTCAAAACCAGGGATATCACCGGGGGTCTTCCCCGCGTCGGGGAGCTTTTCGAAGCCAGAAAACCGAAGAATCCGACGGTGCTGGCCAAGGTCAGCGGGACTGTCGGTTTCCGGGGACTACTCAAGGGCAAACGGGTGATCGTGGTGGTGGATTCCTACGAGAAAGAGTTCAAGCAGCTCGTGCCCATGGGCAAACACCTGTTGGTTCGAGACGGTGATCACGTTGAGGCGGGAGAGCAGCTGTGTGACGGCAATATCGACCCCCACGACGTGTTGCAGATCCTCGGTGAACAGGCTCTGCAGAGCTATCTCGTAAACGAGATCCAGGAGGTGTATCGCCTGCAGGGGGTGAACATCAATGACAAACATATCGGCGTGATCATCCGCCAGATGATGAAGAAGATCGAAATCATGCAGGTCGGGGATACGAACTTCATCTTCGGACAGCAGATCGACAGGTACAAATTCAACGAGGAAAACAGAAAGGTGATTCGCGAAGGAGGCCAGCCGGCCATTGCCCGACCGCTGCTGCTGGGCATCACCAAAGCCTCGCTGAACATCGACAGCTTCATATCGGCAGCCTCCTTTCAGGAGACAACCCGGGTTCTGACCAACGCTTCCATAAAAGGAAGCCGGGATCACCTCCACGGATTGAAGGAGAACGTGATCATCGGTCATCTGATACCCGCCGGTACGGGAATACGGGCCTATAGCGATATCAAGCTGCTCGATGAAAACATGGAAGACCTGGACGTACAGGTGAACCGAATCATCGAGGAGAAACGACGGGAAAAAGAGCTGGCCGCCATGCTCCAAGAAACCGAGTGATATTTGCGAAAAAGAATTGCTTGATTGTTTCGAGCGTTTTTGCTATGTTCAAACGGTGAAGTTGCAACCTTGAAGATGTGAGCTTCACTGCCCAGAAGAAGTATCTGGCGCAGGACTGTTTGAAAAACGACCAGAAGACCACCCTGATCAACCTCCCGGGGGAAGTCCTCGAGGGGTTGACATTTTGTGTCTGTATTGTTAGATTCTCACCCGCCTGTTTTCAACGACGGGTGAGTTGTGTGTCTATGAATGTAGGAGAGAAGTGATGCCAACGATCAATCAGCTTGTTCGCAAAGGGCGGCAGGCTGTGCACAAGAAAAACAAGGCTCCGGCGCTGCAGTCCTGTCCTCAGAAGAGGGGGGTATGTACCCGGGTGATGACGGTTACACCGAAAAAGCCGAACTCGGCCTTGAGAAAAGTGGCGCGGGTTCGGCTGAGCAACGGGATCGAGGTGACGGCCTACATTCCGGGAATCGGTCACAATCTGCAGGAGCACTCCGTGGTGCTGGTTCGGGGAGGGAGGGTCAAAGACCTGCCTGGTGTGCGTTATCACATCATCCGGGGTGCCAAGGATACCTTGGGCGTGGAAGATCGGCGCAAGGCCCGGTCCAAGTACGGGACCAAGCGGCCGAAGGTTTAACGAGGAGCTGCTATGCCAAGGAGAAGAATTCCGCCGAAGAGGCCCGTGGCGCCGGATCCGAAGTACGGAAACATGAACATCTCCCGAATCGTGGTGCGGATGATGCTTCGGGGGAAGAAATCCGTCGGCTACGGAATCGTATATGATGCGTTGGACATCATCAAGCAGAAAGCGGGGAAGGACCCCGTAGAGGTATTCGAGAAAGCCCTCGAAAACGTAAAGCCGGTGGTTGAGGTAAAATCGCGAAGGGTTGGGGGCTCGACCTATCAGGTACCCGTGGAGGTCCGGGAGAGCAGACGGGACGCTCTGGCCATGCGCTGGATCATTCAGTACTCCAGGGATCGCCACGGTTCGTCGATGAGCGAGAAGCTCGCCGCCGAGCTGATGGATGCGTATAATCAAACAGGAGCTGCTTTCAAGAAAAAAGAAGATACCCACCGGATGGCAGAGGCAAACAAGGCGTTTGCCCACTACCGTTGGTAGTTTAGCTGGCTTCGATGCTCTCTTAGGAGCATCCCGGGACACGAGCGTATGTCCGTTCCGTTCCCGCTCGAGAGGATTCGCAACATCGGGATCACGGCGCATATAGACGCCGGGAAGACGACGACCACCGAGCGTATCCTCTACTACGCGGGCAGAACCCATAAGATGGGGGAGGTCCATGCGGGGGAAGCGGAGATGGACTGGATGGAGCTGGAAAAGGAGCGGGGCATAAC
>CAZPQC010000247.1:0-4343 GCA_964588525.1 uncultured Spirochaetaceae bacterium | reverse complement strand
ACAAGTACTACGGCTTCGACATCAAGATGCTCGATGAGTGCTACAAGATCGCTTCGGAGAGCGGATGGTAAGGTTATGAGCGATAACAAATCAACAGTTCAATCGGCAAAACGGCGAGGCAACGGCGGGTCCGTCGTTGCTTTTCTCGAATCCGTGGTTATCGGCGCTATACTGCTCGTCCTGGTGCAAACCTTCCTGGAAGATTACGCCGTGCTTTCCGGCTGGAATGTGGATATCCGGAACAAACTCCTGCTGGCGGGTTTCTTCTTCGATCTGTTCTTCACTATCGAGTTTCTCATCAGGTTCTACTACGCCCTCATGGGGCGCAGAGTCGGGCGCTACCTCACCTTGGAACGGGGATGGATCGATTTTCTGGCCTCGATACCCCTGTTGATGTTCAACTCCGGACCTTTCGCCCTGACGCTGTTGACCGGCGGCGGCATCGCCCTGGGCTTGGGGGGCATCTTGAATCTGCTCAAGGTGATCAAAGCGATCCGCATCGCTCGAATCCTTCGATTCCTCCGAATTATCAAGATCTTTCGAAAAATCAAGAACGTTTCCTCTCCGATGGCTCAGAGGCATGTGGCTTCGATTACCGCCATCAGTGTCACCGTCACGGTAGTGTGCCTGCTGTTCTTCACCTTCTTCTCCACGACCCTGCGGATCAACGGATTGGATACCGCCTTCTCGGATCAGCAGGCGGCTACCGCCGACTATCTCGAGGAAAAGACGAATGACCCCGGGGATTTCATCCTTGCCCTGGAGACCCTGCGGCAGACGCGGACGAATCTGCTGATCGTTAAATACCGGGGTCAGACTCTGTTTTCCCGCTTTTCCAACGACTACTACTCGCAGTCCTTCGCTCCCGGCGACTACTCCTATCTGTCCAGAGACGGGCTGGAGCTTTTCTTCGATCAGCGCTCTTACGTGAGCCAGCTGTCCCGGGAAAGCATCCTGTTTTTCGTTATCGTGGTTCTGGTCGTGCTGGCCTACCTGTTGATCTACAGCCCCCACTTTGCCCTCACCGTCACAGATCCCATTCACGTCATGCGCAGAGGCCTGGAGGAAACCGATTACAATCTCGAGGTAAAAGTACCCGAGCGGTACCAAAGGGACGATATTTTCGAGCTGGCCAAACTGTACAACGAGAAATACCTGCCCTTGAAGGATCGGGCCCAAAACGAAGAGGGGGAGAGTCTGATTCAACTGGATTTGGCGGAGGTTTCCCATATCCTACCCGAAGAGAAGGAGAGCTGATTTGTGGTCGTCTCGATTCTTCACTTCGTCGTCGACCTCCCCGATATTGGATCGATCAAAGAAAAGCGGCAAATCGTCCAGTCGGTGAAAAACCGGCTGCAGTACAAGTTCAAAATATCGGTAGCGGAAGTCGACCTGCAGGATTCACGGCGATTTGCGGAGATCGGCGCGGCGGTAATTTCCAACTCGAAGCAATACGGCGAATCAGTGCTGCACAAGGCCCTTCAGTTTGCGGAGAACTTCGTTCCGGGAAGGATCCGAGATACCAGCATTTTCTCTGAAATATACTGAAGCCACGGGGCCGCCCAGGCCGGGCCGCGCAGGACCGGGCGACTGCCGGATTAGCGGCACCTTCGGACCCGCCGGGCCGGGCAGGCCATCCGCCTCTCAAGAGCTCTCCGCACTCGTGATTTCCAGCAGATCGGTGAGCGCCTGAACGCACAGAGTAAACTCGCGAAGACTTTCCTTCAGAGCGTAGTAATTCAATCCTGTGTAGTACAGCTTGGTGAACACGGAAAAGGCGATTTCCTCGTCCGTGGTCTGCAGATTGATGTAGCAGCCGAACTCGTAGCTGATTTTCAGCATCTCCTCCAGGCGGGTCTTCACATACTCCGCCATCGATGGGGAGAAAGAAAAGGTATAGGCGATCTCCAGGAAGCGGCTGCTCCTGTCAATGAAGAATCCGCCCTGCATCCCCTCCTCGTTTTCAAAGCCGGCAGAATAGGTTTCTTCGGAGCGCTCTGTCTCGTGCAGCGTGTACCCCAGTTCTTTGAACAGCACTCGCACCCTGCGGATTCGTTCCTCCATCACCTTTGGATTCTTCATGGACACTGCTTGTTTCTCTCCTTCCTCATCACCAGCCTGCGGCAAGCCGGTCGGCAAGCATTCGGGGAAGCCCGGCGGCAATTATTTTTCGTTGAACCGTCTCTATGGGAAACGGCACCCTGTATTGATAATATACCATTTCCTCCTCATCGAACAAACCGAAGGAAGCCAAAGGCACCCGGTCCCGAGGCTGGCCCACAGAACCGGGATTGATCATGTAGCGGCGATCAGGGTCCAGGTGATAGCGTTCGGGCGGCGCCAAGGCCCTTCCGTTTTCTTCTATGATATAGGGAACGTGGGTGTGACCGTAGAAACAGATCCTGATCCCTTCGGTGTTCTTCCGTATAAACGAGAAACTCCGATCCACATCGACGCGCCGGGTGATGTACAGATCCTCATCCATGGGCGATCCGTGACAGATGAGGTAGCGATCCCAAACAACTCTCGGTCCCTTGGGGAGGGACTCGAGAATTTCGAGGCTTTCCGCGCTCATCGCCTCTCGGGTCCAGAGGATCGCCGAGCGAGCCACCTCGTTGAACCAGTCCAGATTTGTCGGGTTGGCCACGGTCTTGTCGTGATTCCCCCGCACTGTCAGTTCCGTCAGATCAGCCAATCGCCGCGTGCAGTAATCCGGATCGGCGTTGTAGCCGACCGCGTCGCCCAGGTTGAGGATGGCGTCGACCGCCAAATCCCGGAGACTGCGCTCCACTTCCCTGAGAGCCTCTCTGTTTGCGTGCACGTCGCTGAGTACGCCGATTCTCATTGGGCTCTACTGTAGTTCAAGAACCCGCCGGGGTTCAAGGCGCCCCCGGTTAGCTCAAGGCAGGTAATCCCTGTTTATATTCCAGGGGGCGTTGTACAGATTATCTTTGACGTGCTTGTTTACCCGTTTGACCTGTTTGATCAGATCTTTGAAGAATGCCCGCTGATCGTCCGGCTTCCGGGGGCAGTTTATATCGAATACCGGCAGGGGATAGATCTTCAGCAAACGAAGGACCTCTCTCTCCTCGACCTCGCACATCGGCCGGATGATCTTGATCTTTCCGTCAAAAAAATTCTGAACGGGAAGCATGGTGGCGATCTCCCCTTTGAAGAAGAGATTCATCAAGGTTGTTTCGATGATGTCGTCCAGGTGATGGCCCACGGCGACCTTGCCCAGGCCCAGGCGCTCCGCCTCCTGGAAGAGAATCCGTTTGCGGTTCCGTGAACAGATGTAGCAGTTGAAGGGCTTGTCGTACGTGAGCGGATAGATGCCGGCCTCCACGATTCGGCAGGGGATGTGGAGGCTGTCCATGAACTCCAGCAGCCGCTCGCGATTCTCCAACCCGGCGGGATACTCGCGCCAGTCGATGAACAGGCCGTGAAGCTCGTAATCCATGGGGACCCAGTTTTTTCGCTCTTGTAGAGCCAGGCAGAGCGCCAGGGAATCTTTCCCCCCGGAGACGCTGATCAAGATTTTCTCCCCCGGCTCGATCATTCGATGTCTGTTGATTCCGCGCCCCACCTTCTTGATGAAGACGTTCATCCGGTGAGCCGCCCGGGGGGATAAAATAACAGCTGACAAGGCTCTACCCCATTCCCTCTGTGAGGATTCTCCTGGCGTTGATTTTCTGCAAGGCACGGTCGAGGTCATCCGCCTGTTCGGCGAATAGAGAGATGGTTCTCAGCGAGTGCACGAAGGAACGCACACTGTCACGGTTGAACACGCTGCGGGAATTTTCGTAGACAGTTACCTCCCCGGTTTCGGATTGAAGAACGGGAAGATTGATCTCGAAGTTGATCGGCTCGGGAACATCGATGATCAGGCTTTCAACCGGCACCTTTCTACCGGCGAGCTTTTCGAGCGCCCTGGCCAGGTCCTCTTCAAAGCCGAGACGGTCATGAAGATTCTGGAGTTGGAGATGCAGGGGGTTGTCGGCATCGAAGGGAACAGTTGCGGCCAGCTTGTACAGCCGCCGTTCGATGACCCGTCGGATCAGTTGGAAAGGGGTAAAGTCGTGTTTCTCGGTCAAGGAGGAGAACTCGTAATCATCCAACCAGTACAGATCATCGCTTTGAAGCACGGCCTCCCCCAGAGCCAGAAGAACCGCTTTTTTGATCATCGCGGTGGCGATGCGCACGGTTTTGTGCCAGTACACGGTTTTGTACATCAGGTATTTGGAGAACAGGATACTCTCTACCGCGCTCAGTCCCTTCTCCGTCACGGCCAGTCCGTCGGCGCGGGGCCGGATCTCGGCCAGGATGAAATCGACATCCTGAAT
>CAZPQC010000246.1:0-4349 GCA_964588525.1 uncultured Spirochaetaceae bacterium | reverse complement strand
CCCAAGAGCCAGCTCGAGTTTCGGGATTTCCAGGACAAGAAGAAGTACCGCATCACCCTGGTTCAGTCCGCCCGAGGCAGCGGCACCGAAGTGAGCTCCTCCTATCACCTGCTGGTCACAGTGGAGGAGGAATCCGGCCGCTTCGCCAGCCACACCGTCGGACTTCCCGACTACTGGCGAAAAGGAGTACGGCGCTACAAGATCAAGCAGGTGCTGCTGGCTCCGGATGAGCGCTCCGTGGTTATCGTGGTGGAGCGGGAGGAGCAGGACGCCACCGGTGTGAACATCCGCTATATGGTGGAGACCCTCCGGCCTTAATTCCGCCAGGTTCGGTCGATCGCGGCCGGCGAACCGCCTACCTTGACACTCGATCTGCACAAATTCTAAAATGCCACACTAATCAGACGAATCAGATAGTCGTTTCATTCCTACCTGACCGTTACAGGAGAAGTACGATATGGCGAAATTGTCGATCAAGAACATCGGTATCATCACCTCGGGCGGTGATGCCGGCGGTTTGAATGCCGTGATCCGCGGTGCGGCCCAGATGGCCCTGGCCCAGGGCATCAAACCCTATGTAATCCCCAACGGTTACGCCGGGTTGTACAACCTGATAGATACTGAGAAACTCGTGCTTTTGGATGAAAGCCGGGTCAGTCATGTGCACTCCAGCCTGGCCGGCTCAGAGGCGGGCCATTCTCGGGTCAAAATCTCCAAGATCCCCGATGAGAATCGCTATCAGCGCGTCGTGGACGGGTTGAAGAAGTTCGAAATCGGCGGTTTGGTGATCTCCGGCGGGGATGACACGGGAAGCGTGGTGGTGGACCTGACCAACCACAACATCCCCTGCGTGCACGCCCCCAAGACCATGGACCTGGACCTGCAGACCTATTCGGTCGGGGCGGATTCGGCGATCAACCGCATTTCGACCTTCGTCGAGGAGCTGAAAACCACCGGGATGAGTCACAACCGCATCATGATCGTCGAGGTGTTCGGCCGCTACGCCGGCCACACAGCCTTCCGGGGCGGCTTGGGCGCCGACGCGGACTGCATCCTGATCCCCGAGGTGCCCGTGGATTTCGACGTGGTCTATGAGCACATGAAGCGCTACTACATCGCCCGGGTGCGGGAAAGCGACGTGCGGGCCGGAACCTACTCGATCGTGGTGGCCGAGGGGATCACCGACATCAAGGGTGAGCACATCACCGATGAAAGCATGGGCAAGGACTCCTTCGGGCATGTGAAGCTGGCCGGAGCGGGCAAGTACGTGCGCAAGCAGCTCGACGACCGGATGAAGGAGGACCCGGAGATCAAGAACTTCATGAAGGAGATGGGCATGTTCGTACCCGGGGTCTACGAGATCCCCGAGGCCCGGGAGGTTCTGCCGGGACACCTGGTGCGCTGCGGGGACACCTCAGCCTTCGACGTCAACTTCGGCAAGGAGGCCGGCGCGGCGGCGGTCCGGCTGCTCATGGAGGGCATCACCGGAGTGACCGTGGCCAGCGTAATCCGGGGTGAAATCAACTACCTTTCGACCAAAGACGCGATAGTCCAGCGCCAGGTGGACGTAGAGATGCTGTCCCTGTACGAAGAGCTCGGCGTCTGCTTCGGGCGCAAGCCCGTGGAATACATACCCAAGTTCCGACATGAGCATCGGAAGAGCATCCGCTATCTGTAAAGCCCATGGCTGAGCGCATCACCCCCAGAGCGGAGAATTACTCCCAGTGGTACGTGGATACCGTCATCCAGTCCAAGCTGGCCGACTACGCGCCGGTCAAGGGCTGCATGGTCATCCGTCCCCGGGGGTTCGCCATCTGGGAGAAGATGAGAGCCGGTCTGGACGGCCTGTTCAAGGAGACCGGACACCAGAACGCCTACTTTCCCATGCTGATCCCCGAAAGCTTCCTCCAGAGGGAAGCCGAGCACGTGGAGGGCTTCTCACCTGAGCTGGCCGTGGTCACCCACGCCGGGGGAGAACAGCTGGAAGAGCCGCTGGTTCTGCGCCCCACCTCGGAAACAATCATCTGGAGCATGTACAAGAAGTGGATCCAGTCCTACCGGGACCTGCCCCTGCTGATCAACCAATGGGCCAACGTTATCCGCTGGGAGAAGCGCACTCGCTTGTTCCTGCGCACCACGGAGTTTCTCTGGCAGGAGGGGCACACCGCCCATGCCACGGCGGATGAAGCGCAGGAAGAGACCCTCAAGATGCTTATGGTCTACAAGAAGTTCGCGGAGGAGTACATGGCGCTGCCGGTGATCGCGGGGATCAAAAGCGAGAGCGAGAAGTTCGCCGGAGCGGTGCAGACCTATGCCATCGAAGGCCTGATGCAGGACAAACGGGCTCTGCAGGCCGGCACCTCCCACAACCTGGGTCAGAACTTCGCCAAGGCCTTCGATGTGACCTTCCAGACCAGGGAGGGTACCCTGGACTACGTGTGGGCCACCTCCTGGGGGGTCTCCACCCGACTGGTGGGTGCCCTGATCATGACCCACTCCGACGATCGCGGCCTGGTCCTGCCTCCGGCATTGGCGCCGGTGCAGGTGATGATCGTGCCGATCTTCAAGAACGAGAACAAGGCCGAGGTGATCGGCTATGCCCGGAAATTGTTCGAACGGCTGAAAACGCAGGTCTCGGTTCAGATCGACGAGGATGACCAGAACTCTCCCGGCTGGAAGTTCGCAGAAGCGGAGCTTCAGGGTATCCCGATCCGCATCGAAGTCGGACCAAAGGACATGGAGAAGAACCAGGTCGTTCTGGTACGGCGGGATAGCTACCAGAAGATCCCCGTCGCTGTAAACGAAGCGGAAACGCGGGTCAAACAGCTTCTGGAGGAGATACAAAACGGTCTCTACCACCGGGCCCTGACCTTCCGTAAGGAGAACACCCATCAGGCGGAGGACTATTCCAGCTTCAAACAGATCATCGAGGAGCAGGGCGGCTTTGTCGAGAGCGGCTGGTGCGGCAATCCCGAGTGTGAGGCGAAGATCAAGGAAGAAACCAAAGCCACGATCCGGGTCCTGCCCATGGGCCGGAATCAGCATCAGGACAAGAGCTGCATCCTCTGTGGAGAAAAGGCGACCGAGCTTGCCGTGTTTGCCAAAGCCTATTAAACCTCATCTCCCCCAGATAACCCCCGCGGCGGTTCTGCTGATCGTGCTGACCCTTGTTGCCCTGACTGCGCTGAGCGCCTGCAGAACGGAAAGATCCGAACCGGAACAGGCGAAAATCATCAGCGGCACCCGGTATCAGCTTCAAAGCGGTCGCTTCACTCCACTGCCAGAAGCGAGGGAACCCTCGCTAACCCCCCTCCAACCCTGGACCGTTCAGGAACGGGTATCCGATCTGGTCACTCTGGGGGAGCGCGTGTACCTGGGTGTGAACGGCCATGGAATCGCCGAGCTCATCCCGGTAGCGGATGGCGAGCCCGGTTTCAACTACTTCTACGATCCCCTGATCTTCCGCTACCGCACCCTGACCACCCTGATCCCCGAACAGCGTCCCGAAGAGGTCTCTCTTCTCTGCCACCTCTACTTCAACGGACTTCTCAACGTCGTCAGCGAAGCGGAGCTGAAGCTGCAGGGGATCAGCCTGCTGCGACTCATCCCCTCCTCCGGGATCTACGCCTTTCTCACGCCTCCGTATCAGGAGGAGCATCCCGAGTGGGAAGCGGTCGGTTTTGTTCCGGTGACGCCCCAGGATTTCTACCTTCAATGGAAATACAGCGACCGGAACCGCACCCTGTTCTCCTACTCCCGCTTCGATCTGGCCGGTCTGAAGGAGGAGGAGGTCGGAGCCCTTGCCTACAGAAGATCGTACGGGTTCGAAGATGCTCGGCAGACGGATACCTTGAGGGTGGTGCTGGATGAAGCGCGGAGACTCCTCGATGCGCCCGGAATCAGCACCGCCTACCAGCTGCACATCCGCTCTGATGATCGGCCCCTGATGCAACGCTACGAATACCATCCCGACGACTTCACCAGCGCCGAGGAGATCCGCCTCTACACCCTCTCCGGAGTTTGTCGAGGCGAGTTCTACCTGCTGCTGCTTCCCGACGGCCTGCTGCTCCAGGGCAGCTCCGGATCCCGGCAGATCCAGCGGTTCCGGCTCCCCCCCCTGCCGGAGGGCTTCGTCTACACGGACCTGTTGCTTCACGAACGGAACTTGGTCGCGGGCTGGGAACAGACGGCTTTTACCCAAGTCGGCGCGGCAGGGATTTTTTTTGCCACCATTGCTTTTTTTCCGTAGGAAGTGTGCTACATTAAGGAGTGGGAATGAGAAAAGAAACCGGTATTTTTCTCATCGTTTTCATGAGCTTCCTCCTTAGCGGTGTCCCCCTTCCGGCTCT
>CAZPQC010000245.1:0-4353 GCA_964588525.1 uncultured Spirochaetaceae bacterium | reverse complement strand
TTGTCCCAGGCCCCGCCGGAGTTGGCCATCATGATGGCCAGGACGAATCCGGTGGCCAGGCTGCCGGCGATCAGGGAGATCACCGTGAAGGGTCCGAAGAGGATCCCGACCAGGATCGGGGCGATGATGGCCAGCAGGGAGGGCAGAATCATCTGCCGCTGGGCGCCCTTGGTGGAGATGGCCACGCAGGCGGCGTAGTCCGGCTGATCGGTCCCCTTCATGATTCCGGGTTTGGCCTTGAATTGCCGCCGGACCTCTTTGACCATATCTCCGGCTGCCCGTCCCACCGCGCGCATGGACAGCGCGGCGAACACGAAAGGCAGTACCCCGCCCAGGAACAGACCGATCAGGATCCGGGGGTCCAGGATGTTGATGTTCAGGGTGATATCCTGGATCGCTCCGCCGGCGTCCCTTACGATGCTCACCAGGCCGGCGTAGAAGCGCTCGAACAGCTCGGAGCTGGAAGCATCGCTGAACAGGTTGCCAATTCCCTCCTTGACCTTGTTGCCGTATTCGGCCAGCAGGGCCAGTGCTGTCAGGGCGGCTGATCCGATGGCAAAACCCTTGCCCGTGGCTGCCGTGGTGTTGCCCAAAGAGTCCAGGGCATCGGTGCGGTTGCGCACCTCTTCACCCAGGCCGGCCATCTCCGCGATTCCCCCTGCGTTATCGGCAACCGGTCCATATGCGTCAGTAGCCAGGGTGATGCCCAGGGTAGAGAGCATTCCAACGGCGGCCAGCCCGATCCCGTACAAGCCCAGTCCCGGATGGATGTATCCCCCGGACAGGAAGAAGGCGCCCAGCGTAGCCGCCACAACGGTGATCACCGGAATCAGAGTGGAGAGCATGCCCAGGGACAGGCCGCCGATGATGATGGTGGCCGGACCGGTGAGGGATTCGCCTGAGAGCGCTCGAGTCGGTTTGTAGTTGTCCGAGGTGTAAAACTCCGTGGAGTAGCCGATCACGTTTCCCGCGATCAGGCCCACGATCATGGCTCCCCAGACGCCCAGGAACTTTGCTCCTATCGTGAAGTAGATGAACAGGAAGGACAGGCCGGCGATCGCGAACGTGGAGAAGTAGACACCCCGTCTCAACGAACCGAGCAGCACCTTCTGGGTAGCATCTTCTTTCGCCCGAACCAGAAAGGTGCCGATGATCGAGCAGATCACACCGATGGCGGCGATGGTCACAGGTACTTGTATCGCCTGCAGAGCGGTCAATCCCGGCAGCTGCAGGGAGGCGATGGCTCCAAGGGCCATGGTTGCGATGATCGAGCCGACGTAGGACTCGTACAGATCCGCTCCCATGCCGGCCACGTCTCCGACATTGTCCCCCACGTTGTCAGCGATTACCGCCGGGTTGCGGGGATCGTCTTCCGGGATTCCCACCTCAACCTTTCCGACCAGATCCGCCCCTACATCGGCGGCCTTGGTGTAGATCCCGCCGCCTACACGGGCGAACAAAGCGGCGGAGGAGGCACCCATGCCGAAGGTGATCATGATCGGCGGGATTTCCGCCGGGGGCAGATCGAACAAGGTCAGCACCAGCCACCAGATCGAAAGATCCAACAGACCCAAGCCGACCACCACCATGCCCATGACCGTTCCGGAGGAAAAGGCAACCCGCAGGCCCGCGTTAAGGGAACTCTGGGCCGCCCAGGCGGTGCGGGCGTTTGAACGGGTGGCGATGGTCATTCCGATGTAGCCGGCCAGGGCTGAGAAGAATCCCCCGGTGATGAATGCAAAGGGCACGAAGCGGGATATCATTCCTAGGACAAAGGACAGCACCACGAAGAGGGCGAAGACGAAGATGAAGAAGATTCCCACCACCTTGTACTGCTGCTTGATGTAGGCCAGGGCTCCCTCCTGGATGTGCTTGCTGATGGTTCGGGTCCTGTCATTGCCGGGATCCTTTTTTAAAATGGTCAGGGCAAGGATCAGGGCAAAGATCAGGGCGATGATCGATCCGATCCAGGTCACCCACATCGTGCCCATTTCTCCTCCCCCTTCGCTATCAGCCAGTACACCCAGTACCGGCACGAGCATGAAGACAAACGCGCATATAAGGAGTTTCGTTTTCTTCATAATGAGTCGAGGCCTCCCGATTTCTCTTCTGATTATTTGCCGCCCAGTTTATGGCTATTCGCAGCGTTGGTCAAGCTAAGTTGGGAATGGGGAAAAAGCTGAACTTGGGCTGTTCCCTCCTGCGAAGGCGCGAGGGTAAAGTACCTGCAGCGGTCGCTCGGAGGAACCTCCTCGGGGAAATGGGTGGCGATCAGGACCGGTCCATGGTGATCGTCCATCAGAGCCATGAACTTGCTCCAGAGGCAGCGACGGCCGCCTGCATCGAGACCGCTGAAGGGTTCGTCCAGAAGGATCGCGTCGGGGAAGCGGGCAAAACAGCGTGCGAAGGCCAATCTTTTTTTCATTCCCCCCGATAATTCTTCAGGAACCGCGCGCTCCCAACCGGAGAGACCCGCTTCATGCAGCAGGTAGAGCGCGCAGGCGAGGGAATCTTCAGGCTTGATCCTGGAGTAGATCAGAGGCAGGGCGACATTCCAGGCGTTGGATCGCCAGGGCAGGAACCGTTCATCCTGGAACATCAAGCCGAGCCGCTCCGGTCGCCCGATCGTCCCGGATAGTGGTTTGAGCAAGCCCGCCGCCGTGTGCAGCAGTGTGGTTTTGCCCACGCCGGAATCCCCCGAAATCACGACGATCTCGCCGGGCCGTACTGTCAGATTGATGTGGTCCAGGAGAAGTCCCGCACCGGGATAGGCGAAACTTACATCCTGGAGAACGAGCTGTTCCGGGCTCGGTTGCTTCACCAATGTTTGTTTCAGCGTACCGATGAATTGGGCTGCAGGGAGGGTAACGCCCGCTCGATCATGCTGTTTGTCCGGGTGTCTCATGATCTGTTCCAGTCTTCCGAGCAGCCGGGAGGCAAGCAGGATAAGAACTATGAAAATAACACCCCAGGCGAAGAGCTTGCCTACCTGCAGAGACTGGAACGCGGCTTGAACTTGAAACCCGATCCCGTTGTTGGCACCGAAGTACTCGGCGATGACCGATGCTTTGATTCCCAATACGATCCCCAGTTTCAGCGAAGCGGCGATAAAGGGTTTCAGGTGAGGCAGGATGAGTTCCCGGACTCTCGGGTAGGTGCCGGGAGCGAACACGTCGAGCATCTGCATCAGTTGAGCGGGAACGGTTTTCATGCCCTCGTTTACGTTCAACGCCACGATGGGAAAACAGATCAGGGCGATGACGCATATCGGAGACAGGCCGCCAATGCCTAAAATGAGAATCAGCGGGATGATCCACAGCAGCGGCGGCATGCCCTGTACGATGAGAACCAGGGGACGCAGCAGAGTTTCGATATTCCGGTTGGTGCCGGAAGCAATCCCGACGATCAGGCCCGCGAGCAAGGCGATGGAAAAACCCGCCGCTACCCGCAAGATCGAAAAAAGGATCTGTTTCCATGCATATCCCTGAGAAAGCAAAGACACCACCTCGATAACCGTGTGCCAGGGGGAGGGAATGATATACGGTTCGGTCAGGAGACTGGCTGCGCTCCAGAGGGTAAGTAGTAAAAAAACGCCGAGCCCGTACAAAGCTGTTTTTTTCGCTCTGGTCGGAACAACGGGATTGATCATGGGTGCGGCGGGAAGAAGAAATCCTCCTCCAGCTCACCCCGCTTTCCGGGCAGGAACCTTTTCACGGCCTCATAGTACGCCCTGACCCGATCTCGGTTTTCCTCCGGGGGAGGGACGCAGAACAACGTGTTGGGTATTGACTGGGCAATTACCAGTTCCGAAAAGCCTAAGAAATCTGCAAATTTACGGGCCGTCCCTTCCGGGTCCTCCACGATCTGCTCGGTGGCAGCCTGCCAGGCAACGATCAGTTCCTGCAACAACTCGGCGTTTTCGGCCGCAAACTTACGGGTCGTGAACAGGCTGACCTGAGGAGATTTCGGGTCCCCGCCGTGGGCGGAAGCCCAGGCCTGCTTGTAGTCCAGGAAGCGCTGCAAACCCCGATTGATGACCAGTTCCGAAGCCAAAGGCTCCGGGAGCGGAGCGGCATCGATTTGACCCTTTAAAAGCAGCGCTGCCGTCTGCGGCGGTGGAGAGTAGATAAGCTTGAGATCCCGATCCGGGTCAAGACCGTAATGTTGCAGGAGAAAACGAGTCTGAAAATCCAGTGGCGAGCCCGGGAAGGGAAGGGCGATGCTCTTGCCGGCAAGGTCAGCCACGCTTTCAATAGGCGGGCAATCCTTGGAGCCGATCAGGAAGGAAACCCCCCACACCTGCGTGCCGACCATCAGTAGAGGGCTTCCGGACAGGTAATTCTCCCATCCCTG
>CAZPQC010000244.1:0-4357 GCA_964588525.1 uncultured Spirochaetaceae bacterium | reverse complement strand
GACAGCTTCTGCGGCAAGATGTCCTCCTGCAACAACCTCTGGCAGTACGGCATCCCCTACAGCCTGACCACGACCCACACCGTCGACCCCGAGTCAACTGAGTTTCGCAAGGATCTGGCCGACTTTGCGGCCACCTGCCGGGTTGTCAGGGGATTACGGGGCGCCCGCTTCGGTCAGGTAGGAGCGCGTCCGGCTGCGTTCACTACCGTGCGCTACAGCGAAAAGATCCTGGAGACCTACGGAATCAGCGTGGAGAGCCTGGATCTATCCGAAGCCTTCGGGCGGGCGGACAGGCTGAAAAGCGATGACGCTGAGGTCAAAGCCAAGCTCAAGGCCATCAAAGGCTATACCAAAACGGAAGGCGTTTCGGCCCAAGCCCTGGACAAGATGGCCCGATTTGCCGTGGTCATGGATCACTTTATGGAGGATAACGAGCTGGTCGGAACCGCGGTGCAATGCTGGACCTCGATGGAAGAGTACTTCGGCGTGGTTCCCTGCACGGTGATGAGCATGTTGAGCAACACCCTCAAACCCAGCGCCTGCGAGGCCGATATCACCGGTCTGATCGGCATGTACGCCATGGTCCTGGCTTCCGGACGTCCCAGCGCCCTGCTGGACTGGAACAACAACTACGGGAAGGATCAGGACAAAGGGGTGGTATTTCACTGCAGCAATCTGCCCCAGGACATCTTCGGCGGGGAGGCGGTAATGGACTACCAGGAGATCATCGCCGGCAGCGTGGGCAAGGAGAACACCTACGGCACCGTGGTCGGCAAGATCAAGCCCACTCCCCTCACCTACTGCCGCGTATCCACCGACGACAACTACGGCATGATCCGGGCTTATATCGGGGAAGGGCGTATCACCGAGGACACGGTCGAAACATTCGGGGGCTACGGGGTAGTCGAGATCCCGGAGTTCCAGACCCTGCTTCGCTACATCTGCGAAAACGGCTTCGAGCACCACGTGGCGGTCAATCCCACCCTGGTAGCGGATGCCGTGTGCGAGGCGATGGACAAGTACCTCGAGTGGGACGTGTACTACCATCAGGAGTAACAAACATGGCAAAGCAGTACATCCTGGGTTTGGATTTCGGAACAGACTCGGTGCGGGCGGTGATCGTCAACGCCGGAAACGGGAAAGAGGAGGCCAACCAGGTAGCCTATTTCAAACGCTGGATCAAGGGGCAGTACTGCGATCCGGCCACGAACCAGTTCCGGCAGCACCCCCAAGACTACATAGATTCCATGGAGGAGGCGGTCAAAGGAGCGCTGTCCCAGCTTGCCGCCGATGCAGGCAAGTCGGTAGCCGGTATCGGTATCGACACCACCGGTTCCACCCCCTGCCCCGTCGACAGGGAGGGCACGCCGCTGGCGCTGAAAGCTCCCTTCAAGGAGAATCCCGATGCCATGTTCGTTCTGTGGAAGGACCACACAGCCGTGAAGGAGGCGGAGCAGATCAACCGGCTGGCCCGCAGCTGGGGCGGTGTCGACTACACCAAGTACGAAGGAGGGATCTACTCCTCCGAGTGGTTCTGGGCCAAGATCCTCCACGTGCTGCGGGAGGACCCGAAGGTGGCGGCGGAAGCCTTCTCGTGGGTAGAGCATGCCGACTGGATGCCGGCCCTGCTCACGGGCAACACCGATCCCCTCACCCTGAAGCGCAGCCGCTGCGCCGCAGGGCACAAGGCCATGTGGCATCCCGAGTGGCAGGGGCTTCCCTCCGAGGAGTTCCTGGTCAAGCTCGACCCCCTGCTCGAGGGCCTGCGGGAGCGCCTGTACCGGGAAACTTATACTTCCGACGTGAAGGCCGGAGAGCTGACTGAAGAATGGGGGAAACGTCTGGGAGTTCCCGCCGGCATCGCCGTGACCGTCGGCGCCTTCGACGCCCACATCGGAGCGGTGGGAGGGGGAATCGGTCCGGCCACCTTAACCAAGATCATGGGCACCTCGACCTGCGACATGATCGTGGCTTCCGACGCCGAGGTGGGAAACAAACAGGTGGCAGGCATCTGCGGCCAGGTAGACGGCTCGATTGTGCCCGGTTTGATCGGTCTGGAGGCCGGCCAGTCCGCCTTCGGCGATGTCTACGCCTGGCTGGTCAACGTCCTGTACTGGCCCCTGCAGTACGCCGAGTCCACCCCGGAAGATCCTGAGGCCAAGGAAAAGCTGCGGCAGGATATCAAGGACAGGCTCCTCCAGAACCTCACCGAGGAGGCGGCCCGCATTCCACCGGGGCAGTCGGGGCTCCTGGCCCTGGACTGGCTCAACGGCCGCCGCACCCCGGATGCGGATCAGAGCCTGAAGGGAGCGATCATCGGTCTGAGCCTGGGCACCGATCCACCAAGGATCTTTCGAGCTCTGGTGGAGGCCACGGCCTATGGCTCCCGGGCCATCGTCGAGCGCTTCCGAGCCGAGGGGGTCGCCATCGAGGACGTCGTGGCTCTGGGCGGCATTGCACAGAAATCCCCCTTCGTCATGCAGGTTACGGCGGACGTTCTGAACATGCCGATCAAGGTAGCTACCTCCGAGCAAACCTGCGCGCTAGGCGCGGCCATGTTCGCAGCGGTTGCAGCGGGCATCTACGACAGCGTGGCCCATGCTCAGGCGAAGATGGGCAGCGGCTTCAGCCGCACCTACACGCCTGAGGCGGCCAATGTTAAGCTGTACGACAGGCTCTACGAGAAGTATCTGCAGCTCGGCAAGACACTGGAGCAGCAGCTTCGCGAGCTGTGAGGCTGCAAGTGGCGAAAATGGCGAAAGATCGTACAACCATCCGACGGCTCCAGGAGCAGGTCTACCAGGCCAACATCAGCTTGAGAGATCAGGGCCTGGTGACGGCCACCTTCGGCAATGTCTCGGGTATCGACAGAAGCAGCGGAATCGTGGTCATCAAACCGAGCGGCGTACCCTACGACCGGCTGTCCCCCGAAAAAATGGTGCTGGTCGATTTGGAGTACAAGGTACTCGGGGGAGATCTGAATCCCTCTTCGGATACCAAAACCCACGTGAAACTCTACCGTGCCTTTGAGGGGATCGGGGGGATTGTGCACACCCACTCGACCTATGCGACCGCCTGGGCTCAATCCATGAAACCCCTGCCCTGCTACGGGACCACCCATGCGGACATCTTCTACGGAGCGGTACCCTGCACCGCGGTGATGCGGGACGGCCAGATCGACAGGGACTATGAAGAGGAAACGGCGGTTCAGATCCTCGAGACCTTTGAGCACTACGACTACCGGCAGGTACCGGGCGTGCTGGTGGCCGGCCACGGCCCCTTCACCTGGGGGGACTCACCGTCCAAGGCTGTCTATCACAGCCTGATGCTGGAAACCGCGGCTAAAATGGCTTTTGTGTCTCTGAGCATCAATCCCGATTTGAAACCGATCAAGCAATCGTTGGTAGACAAGCACTTTCTACGCAAACATGGAAAGAATGCTTACTACGGCCAATCGAACAAGGAAAACGAATGATCTACAAGCCGTATGGAACAACGGGAAAGCAGTGCTCGGTGCTCGGATTCGGGGGAATGCGCTTCAAGAATGTCGATCAGCAGGATGCCTGCGTGGAAATGATGGTGGAGGCGGCCAAGGCCGGGGTGAACTACTTCGATACCGCTCCCGGCTATTTCGGGGTGAAGAGCGAGACCGTCTTCGGAGCCGGCTTCAAAGAGCTGTGCCGGCTCGACCTGCCCTTCTACTGCGCCACCAAGACCTTCGCCTCCACGGAATCGGCGATCCGCAAGGAGATAGAAGCCCAGCTCAGGCGCCTCGGGCTCGATTCGATAGATTTCTACCACGTTTGGTGCATCATCGATCTCAAATCCTGGGAGGAGCGCAAGAAAAACGGCGTAATAACCGCCTTCCGAAAGCTCAAGGAAGAGGGACTGATCAAGCATATCTGCGTGTCCAGCCATCTGATCGGGGACCAGATCAAGGAGCTTCTCAAGGAGGAGGTGTTCGAGGGCGTGCTGTTCGGCTACTCCGCCTACAACTTCTCCATCCGGGAGAAAGCCTTTGAGACGATCAGTCAGCGGAATCTGGGCTGCGCAGTCATGAATCCGCTGGGCGGGGGCCTCATTCCCGAAAACCCGGAGATCTTCGACTTCATTAAAAGCCGCCCGGATCAGAGCGTGGTGGAGGCGGCCCTACATTTCCTCTTCTCCCACGAGCGGATTACCACAGCCTTGGTCGGCTTCGGCAACCTGGAGGAGGTGCGGGAAGCCCTGCAGGCGGTGGAGACCTACACCGGCGTGGACGAAGCCCACATCCAGAAGATCCGGAATTCCTTCCGTGAGGCCTTTCTCGATCTGTGCACCGGCTGCCAGTACTGCGACCACTGTCCGGAGAAGATTC
>CAZPQC010000243.1:0-4382 GCA_964588525.1 uncultured Spirochaetaceae bacterium | reverse complement strand
ATGCTCCGCGCCAAGCGTTTTAGGTAGGAATGATTGTGCGGTGTCGGGGAAACGAAATCTCGCGTACTGCAGGGCATCCAGCCGCTTCTGGGCCTGGTGATCATCTACCTGATTTTCGTGGTAACCTCGGCTAGCTTCCGGACTTTCGATACGGCCAAGACGATTCTCACCCAGGCGGTGATCCTCGGCACCCTGGCCGCCGGGCCCACAGTCGTCTTGATATCCGGGGGACTGGACCTGTCGATCGGCTCGCTGTTCTGCCTGGTGGGTGTCGTCGCGGGCAGGCTGCTCATCGCCGACGTGCCGGTCCTCTGGGTGGTGCTCCTCAGTCTGGCCGTGGGTGCGGCCTGCGGCGCCTTCAACGGGGCGATCATCGTGGGTATGGGCATTCCGGCGTTTATTGCCACCCTGGGGATGATGAAGTCCTTCCGCGGCCTGGCGGAGATCCTGGGGATGAACCAGGACATGTCCGGCTTTCCCGAGACCTTCCAGATGATAGGCAAGGGCTATCTAATCCCCATCAGCATCATGGCAGTGACCTTTCTGCTGGTTTACGTCTTTCTTTCCAGAACCAAGGTCGGATTCAACTGCTACGCCATCGGGGGAAGCAATGAGGTTTCCCGCCTGGCCGGCGTCCCCGTCAAGAAGTACTACCTCATCTACTACACGATCGGGGGATTGGTCGCCGCCGTCTCGGCGATCATCCTCGTAGCCAGGCTGAACTTCACGAACTCCGCCTTCGGCGTGGGGATGGAGCTCAACGCCATCGCCGCGGTGATCATCGGGGGAACGAGTCTGTCCGGCGGCGTTGGTGGGATCGGGCGCACGGTTATCGGGGTGCTCATCGTGACGACTCTGAATGCGGGCTTGAGCCACCTGGGGGTGAGCTCCTCCTGGCAGCAGATCAGCATCGGCATCGTTATCATTCTGGCGGTCTGGCTGGATGTGATCCAGCGCAGGCGGGAGGCAAAGGCATAAAAACCGTTCGTCGAACGGGAGAAAAAAAATAAAAGGAGTAAGGTATGAACAGAATGCTCAAATCGTTCGCATTGGTTCTCCTGGCACTTCTCTGCGTAGCCGGTGTGGCTATAGCAGGTGGTGGTGGCGAGAAAGGCGAAGGGGGCGGACAAGAGAAGATCACCATTGCCTACACCGGGTATCCGGGGGGGCTGTCGGCCTTTTGGGCTCAAATGGCCCAGTACATGGCGGAAGAGGCGGAAGCCCTGGGCGTGGAGTTCCTCGATATGAGCCCCACCGAAGCGAATGCGGCCATGCAGAAGGACGCGGTGGACAACGCCATCAACCGCGGGGTGGACGGCATCATCATCGGCGCGGTTGACAACCGGGCCTTCGGGGAATCCCTGGATAGGGCAAAGGCCAAGGGGATCCCCGTGGTCGCGGTGGACACGGCCATCGACCATCCCCACATCAGCGCCCTGGCCCAGACGGACAACCTGGCCTCGGCCCGCATTCTGGGGCAGTACATCGTGGATACCACGGAAAAAGGCAAAGTCATCATCCTGGGCGGAACCCTGGGCCACCAGACCGGAGATGCCCGGCGCGACGGGGTCAGGCAGGTGCTCGAGGCCAATGGCTACACCGTAATCTTTCGGGCCTGCAACTGGGATCCTGCCACAGCCCTGGAGACGGCCACCAATGAGCTGGCCGCCAATCCCGACGCGGTGGCGGTATTCGGCTGCTGGGATCCCGGCGCCCT
Organism: uncultured Spirochaetaceae bacterium; assembly: GCA_964588525.1. Taxonomy (GTDB): domain Bacteria; phylum Spirochaetota; class Spirochaetia; order SZUA-6; family DRHE01; genus JAFGQJ01. The sequence continues at coordinate 2,665 of CAZPQC010000243.1, read as the reverse complement.
GGCCGGTCTTTCCGCTGTCAAGCAGCGGGGCCTGCTGGGTAAGGTCAAGGTCTACGGCTTCGACGGGCTTCCCGATGCCCTCAAGAGCATTAAGAACGGGGAGCTCACCGCCACCGTCAAGCAGGACAACAAGCAGATGGCTCAAACTACTATGCGCGCATTGGTAGCCCAGATCAACGGCCAGGAATCCGTGAAGAAGCTGCTCATCGACGGATTCGTCATCGACGCATCCAACGTCGATCAGAACATGTAGGTGAGCAGCCTCAGCACTACTTGTCGTTAGGCGAGCAGCTTGTGAATGTGGGGCCCCGGGTCTTTTCGGGGCCCTTTCTCACCGGCCCACTAGTACACGACAAGGCGAGTCCTCTGGTATGAGCGAAGCGGAGCATAATTCTGTGTGATACTTTCTGACCCATCTTCAGCTTCCGGATGTTGTAGGCACTCTGTCGTCATTCGCTCAATCCCAGCGTAGTGCATACTCTTGCTCTGCCCTCTGCCAAGATACTCAACACGGTTTGTTCTGTAATCCTACCGGTCACCAGCGCTTCGGCCTTCCCTCACCCCCCTTGCCGCCCCCCCCTCCCAGACCCTCCCCCCCAGGATTACCCCCCCTAAGGTATCCTATTGAAGCTCTGGGAGGGGGGATGCTCAAAAGGGGAGGTGAGGTTTTGGTACGCGCAACACTTTTTCAACATCCTGTCTCGTCCTTCGGCGCTACGAAAAGCCCTCTGCTTGCCGGCTGTCGCGGAAATGCCTCTTGTAGTTATCCGCGGACTGCCGGTTATCTCTGTTAAAATGTGGAGTGTTTTGTTGCGCGGTGCGCTAGTGTGATGAATCAACCATGACGCTTGAAAAACTAAAGAGTTGACGGCAAATTCATCTGAGGGTACCGTTGTGAAGCCAATGTCATAACGGGAAACTTTCTCTGCGAATCATCAGTTTGCAGAAAACGGAGGATAGCATGGCTGCAGAAGTCTCTGGTGAACTCTATCGTAAACAGGTTCCCGGGAATGTAGATTCTTCATGGAAGGGCATTTGTAATGCCGGAGGCGTGGCTGCCCTTTCCATGTTGGTTCTCATGATCGTACAGATCGTGATTTTCGTTGTTTGGCCTCCACCCAACACGGTCGCAGGCTATTTCACACTATTTGATAACAGTTGGCTCCTGGGACTGCTGAGTCTTGATCTGCTGTATATTGTCGACAGCATCCTCCTGATCTTGATATACCTCGCGCTTTACATCGTTCTAAGAAGAGCAGGAGAATCCGCCATGCTAGTCGCTGTGGTGTTTGGCATTGCAGGAGTAGTCGCTTACTTTGCTTCGAACACAGCCTTCGAGATGCTCTCTCTGAGCAACCAATACGCAGCTGCAACAACGGAAGTGCAAAGGGAGAATCTACTGGCGGGCGGTCAGGTAATGCTTGAAAGGTACAAGGGAACCGCCTTCGACGTCTATTACGTCCTCAATACCATTGTTCTACTCATCTTCTTTCCCGTCATGCTTCGCAGCAAGCTTTTCGGAAAAGCGACTGCATATTTTGGGCTTGCGGCGGGCGTATTAATGCTAGTGCCATCCTCAGCCGGAATGTTGGGTCTCTATTTCTCGCTTGCCTCTTTGGTACCTTGGGCCGCATGGCTGGTCCTGGTCGGGCGCAGACTTCTACAATTCGGAAAACGGTAAGATAGCGGGGTGAATCTGTGCTGAGTCAGGACCCCTGCAGACACCGGCAATGATTTGGATGGAGGGCGAACTACCGAATGGGTCATCGAGATCACTTCGCACCAACGGCCTCGCCAACTGGGCACGTATCTACAATCATCCGCTTCGGCCATCGATGGGTCCATCGCCTTTGACCCCGTTCAGGGCGGAACACTGATTCGGTGGTCATGGAAAATGAAGCCTCGGGGCATCTTCAAGCTCATAGCTCCGTTGGTTAGAAGGCTCGGCCAACGCTTCGAGGATCGCAACCGGCAAAATCTGAAAGCTCACTTAGAATCGGAAGAGACGCCATAACTTCTGAACTCTGCTCAAAGAGAACAGCTCGCCCTGTGCCGTTTGATTGACACCAACGTGTGAATCAGGGATAGTAGTGATGGCCATGTTGCCGCCCGGACTTCAGGAAAGAATCGACGAGCTTGCGACCCTGGTCCGCTCCGGCGAGTACGTGGTCGCCTTCAGCGGTGCCGGCATCAGCACGGAGAGCGGCATCCCCGATTTTCGCGGGCCTCAAGGAATCTGGACCAAGATGCGCCCCATTGAGCTGCAGGAGTTCCTTAAAGACCCCGCAGCCCGACGGGAGTACAGGCGGCGAAAGATCGAGAGCTACCCGCAGATGCGGGATGCCGAGCCGAACGCCAGACACAAAGCCCTGGCCCGGCTGTTCGAAGCGGGCTTGTTGAAGACCATGATCACCCAGAACATCGATTCTGTGTGATACATTCTGGCCCACCCTGCCTGTAATTTCTTGTAGTAACTACTGTTGAGAATCCAGCACACAGAAACTAGGACCCAAAAACCAGGGTCGAGAAAATGTTCTGTGTGATGAGAAATGGGTCTTTCATTCAGACAGCTCGTGCGTCTGGGCAATCGTCGTGACAGGGAGCACCAGCGATGACGGCAAATCATTCAGCGCCACGAACCCGTAATGCTCATAGAAGCTTTTCG
>CAZPQC010000242.1:2596-4391 GCA_964588525.1 uncultured Spirochaetaceae bacterium | reverse complement strand
CCAGGAATCGCAGAGTGGACAGAGGTGGGCTTTGGTGATACTTTTTGAATAATGAGCGATTCTACGGCGTCCGATTCCCAAGATGTTCCTGTTTTGGAGAGCGTCGAGCAGGAAAGCGGGCGTAGTGGACTCGAGCCCAATGCCCAGGCACTTCTCCATCTTTTACGGATCTACACCGCCAATCATCGCAGCGCCAGAGTCGATAGACTAGAATTTGTCAAATTCGTAAAGAACTATGCCGGCCGCTACACTCTGAAGTTTCCACAGATGGAGTCTTTCGTGCAGCATACCGAGGGTATGGTGGACACCTATCTGCGGGTATTGACCGAACGCGGATTGTGCAGTCTGGAGAAAGAAGGACAGGAGGACCGCTGGATCTATTTTCCCCAGTACTTCATCGAAGCTCTGCACAAGGCTTACAAATCGATAGAGGCGAAACCGGAAATTCCCTTCCCATCATTGGAAGATCTTAAAATCACGATACCGGATCATCTGATTACGGAGTTGAACATCAAGACAGATTTTGTCTCTGCATTGGGAGAGCTGCAAACGGAAAAAACACAGATACTTCGTGTCACTTTTCCGCAGTTGGTCAATCCGCTACTGGTTACCTCGGATCTGGTGGAACGGAAGCTGATGGAACTGGCTGTCCACAAGCTGCGGGTCTATCTGGAGAGCAGAAACAACGCCAGTTACGTTGCCCACAGGCTGCATACGGCGCTGCGGGGCGACGAGCACGGATTGAGGGATATGATCTCCGCGGTGATGACCAAACCGGGCCGGGCTGTCGGGACGCTTCTGGAGCCCTCGGATTTCTCCTTTCGGTTCTGGGCGCACTTCGCCAATCTCGTCCTTCAGGAGCACAAGGACATCTCCGAGAAGACAGCGGAGGAAGACGGGTTCTGTCAAGCCGCCTATCTTATCGGTTTCTACAACGTTCATTACCGCGGGCGCCAGCAGAAGCAAAATGAGAAATCTTCCCTGGTGAAGAAGTTTGAAGTCCAATTTCACAAATACCCCTATGCCTACACGCTGAAAGATCTGTACAACGTGCGGGACACCAAGGGTGTTCCCCTGATCCGACAAAGCACGAAAGATGTGTTTCTGGAGTACCTGGAGAAAAAGACCAAAACGGAGAGTTACGAATCTCTTCCTGAGCTGGTTGAACTGAAGACGGTGCACGGGAAAAACTACTACATCCACAAGGATCTCCTCGTTCCTCTGTTCGTAAAGATGCTTCACGAACAGGCCAGGGAGATAAAGGATTACTATGTAGATGAGTGGGTTAAGTTGCTCAAGGAAAACAAGCGTATAATGGCGATGAGTGAGGATCAGGAGTTTTACCGGGATCTGGACATTACCCTGAAGAACCGAGCGCCCTTTCTCTATTCTCTGTTGAACTACAACCTGCTGTATCTGGCCAAAGAACAGGGGAAAATCAATTACGACATGGCCAGAACAATGGACCAGGTTCTGGACGAGAAAAAGGGGCAACTGCAACCTCTACCGAAGATCCTGGGATTGAGCAGAAAGGATGTCCTGGATGACGCTAAGCTCCGGGTACCCATCTGGAGACGCCTGAGCATTTTTCGCGGGCTGTTTTACTTTTTTCAAAACATCTTTCGAGGAATCAAAAAAACCTGGCAGAAATCGAGGGAGCGCGCCGGTTCCCGCAAACCGGAAGGCCGTACAGCCTTCGGCGAAAAGCCGGATGCCCGTACGCCGGATGCCCGTACGCCTGGTGCTCTGAGTTCGGAAACAACCCGTGGTACCGCCTGGACATCCGCCGTTTCCC
>CAZPQC010000242.1:0-2496 GCA_964588525.1 uncultured Spirochaetaceae bacterium | reverse complement strand
GGTGCTCTGAGTTCGGAAACAACCCGTGGTACCGCCTGGACATCCGCCGTTTCCCCGGACGGTGGAGGCACCACTACCCAAGCTGCTGAGCAGGTGGGCTCAACGACCCTTCGCCCGGTCACCAGTCAGCAGTTGGCTGCCTATCGCAGGGCGATCAGCGACCTGAAGGAGCAACTCGTAGGCAGCGACAGGACTATAGCGGACAGCCTGAGCCAGCTTATGGAGAAGTGGAACCCCCTCTACGATCCGCAGTCGAGGACGAATCTCGTAGAAGATGTCAACGCCATGGTTCGGGATTATCTGCGCAACATACGGCGCACGTTTCGAATCACACCTCCCGACGTGGCCCGTATCCGTTCGCTTGCGGAAAAACTGGCCGCCAACAAGGCGTTTGACAGAATCAAACGTAAGGATTACTTCACCCGTTATCTGGAAATATACATGATCAAGCTGCTCGGTGAGAACTGAGCCCAGACCCCCATCCACACGGTCCGCTAATACACGAAGGGGATCGTCTTTTTCGCTATCCGGTAGTCCGCGGCTAGCTTCCCCGGCTGTTCCCCGTCCATTTCCAGCAGCACCTCGTCTCCAACGGCGTTGATATGAACGGTTTTGCCCCGCAGTGCGGTCACCTCCGGCAACACCAGATGTCGTCCCGAGTATATCGACTTGATCTTGCGCAGCAGCCTCAGCCTGCTCATTTGGGAGATCACGATGATATCGAGCAATCCGTCGTTGATTTCCGCATACGGGGCGATCATCATGCTTCCCCCGAAGTACTTGCCATTGGTTATGGCCACCATTAGGGTGGGCTCCTCATATACGAGCTCCCCCTCCACGGAAATCCTGAGAACCGGGTTCTTCAGCGTGCTCAAACAACGTACCACGCCGATGAGAAAGGGTAGCTTTCCGCGGAAGTGTTTTGATGCTTTGTTGACTGCATCTGCGGTGTTGGCGGAAAAGCCGAGACTCGACTCATTGATGAACAGTCTATTCGTTTCCTCCCCTTTCGCGTTGACGAAGCGGACCTCCCCGCAGTCCACGGATGTTACCGGTGCGGAGAGGAGGCGCTCGATATGCTGATCTATGCTTCTGCCGTGAAAGCCGAGAGTTCTGGAGAAGTCCGCGCCGGTTCCGTTCGGGATATAGGCAAGCGCCGCCTCGGGACAACAAGGGTTTCCGTCGTCGAAGAAGCCGTTCAGCACCTCATTGAGGGTCCCGTCGCCGCCGACTGCGATGATCCGATCGTACCCTCTACTCAGAGCCTCCCGGGCAAGGGACATGGCGTGGAGGGTCCCCTGTGTGCAGGCAAAATCCACTTTGCCGAGGACGCGTTGGATCCTTTGCCGCCAGTCCGGCCACAAATGGCCCGTGCTCCCTGCTCCGGCGTGGGGATTGACAATGAAAAACGGTCGTTTGTCCGTCAACGCGGTGCGAACCCCCGCTCAAAAAGGTTCGTCTACCATAACCGTAAAGTAAACGAATAACAAGTACATTTATTCCGAGAAGATATCGGATCCCGCAGCCCGCCTGGAGATCGTCCGTGAACGGCAACTTGACAGAAGGAAGCGAGTAGCCGTTAATAGGGTGTATGGCGATCGCTGTACAGGAGCCGGTAACCATCGTACCCGTTGAAACCCGCCGCCAGAGGATGCAGTTCATCAAAATGCCCTGGGGCTTGTACAGGGATGACCCCCACTGGGTGCCCCCGCTGATTGCCGACCAAAGAGAGTATCTGAATCCAAAACGAGGCGTGTTTTTCGACCATGGTGAGGCACAGCTGCTGCTCGCCCGAAAGAATAATAAAACCGTCGGCCGGATCACCGCTCATGTGAATTACCTCTACGATGAGCGATACGGTGCGGATACCGGATTTTTCGGTTTCTTTGAAAGTGTACACGATCTTAGAGTGGCTGAAGCCCTGTTCACTGAGGCGCAGCACTATTTGAGGAGCAAGGGTAAACGTCGGATCTTGGGACCGATGAACTTCGGTGTCTATGACGAGATCGGGATCCTGGTGCAGGGATTCGACAGTCCTCCTTTCGTTCTGAATCTGCACAATCCACCCTACTACGGCCGGCTTCTGGAGGAACTGGACTTCAAGAAAGCGATCGACTGGTACGCGTACCATGGTTTTGTGAAGGATCACGAGCAGGTGAATCCTAAGTTGTTCGCTCTCAAGGATAGGCTGATAGAACGCAGCGGGATCCGGCTGCGAAAGATCGATCTGACGCAGGTGCAAAAAGAAGCCGCCATCATCAACAGCGTCTTCAAGCCCGCCTGGAGCCAGAACTGGGGACACGTGCCCTGGACGGAGAGGGAGTTCGTCAGACTGGTGGAAGTCGTGAAGCGGATTGCTCTTCCCGAGTTGTCTTTTGTGGCTGAAATACAAGACCGGCCCGTAGGGATCGCTCTGTCAATTGCGGATGCGAACGTGGCAGTCAAGAAGATCAACGGAAGGCTTTTTCCCTTTGGCTTTCTCACCATGCTATGGGG
>CAZPQC010000241.1:0-4410 GCA_964588525.1 uncultured Spirochaetaceae bacterium | reverse complement strand
TCAGAGAGCCCTGGATGAAGGCGATGTCTTCGAAATCGAAATCGGGATGGATCGCAGCGCTGGTGTCACAGCACAGGCGCGCTACCTCCTGCCCGGTGAGGAAACGCAGCAGATCCAGCCAGTGCGAGGTCTCCTCCACGATCAGCCCTCCGGAAGTCGCCCGACTCTGGATCCACTTCTGCCACTTGTCCCGCTTGAAAGGGCGGCGGAAGTGATACAGGGTGAAGGCCTCGATCCTACCGGTGATTCCCCCGGCGATGAGACGGCGGATCTGGGCTATGGCCGGGTTGAAGCGGAACTCGTAGTCCACGGCGAAGATGCTGCCGGAAACCACCAGGGCCTTGCCGATGGTCTCGGCCTCCGCCAGGGAGAGGGCCAGGGGTTTTTCCATCAGCAGGTGCCTGCCGGATCGGAGAATCCGGACGGCCAGCTCCGCGTGGGTATGATCCGGGGTGCAGAGGCTGACGATCTCTATGCTCTCATCCTTCAGGAGCTCGTCCAGGGAGGTGTAGGTCCTGACCCCGATCTCCTCCCACTTGCGGCCGAGAAGCTCCGGCGGATACAGCCGGCGCAGGTCCGGCATGCTTCCCTGCTCGAAGGTACCCCCAACGCCGGACAGGCGCTGCGGCATCAGATCGCAGACCGCGGCCAGCTCGGCATGGGGACTGGCCAGATAACCGGCGCAGTGCCCGTGTCCGATTCCCAGGCCGATAACCGCCGCCTTCATCGAGCTCGTCCCTGAAACAGATCGTTCATATTACGCTCGAGCTGCGCCATGGTTTCCACAATTCCCGCTTCGGCCTGGCTCGCGGTCAACTGTTCCATAAAATCATCCAGGTACCCCAGGCAAGCGTCGGGGTCGAGCTCCCGCGGAGCAGGCGGGTACAGCTCCAGGAAGTTTTCGGCGCGTATTCTCCTCATGATGTCCGGGTCAAGCCCCAATCCCCGCACCTGTTTTTGGATTCGCCGCGTGGGAACAAAGGGATTGTCGAGCTGTTTTTCGCTTGCCAGGAAGCGCAGCAGATGCCGGCCGCGCTTCAGATTGTCCTCCACAGATGCGCGAGGAAACTCGCTGAACCAATCGGGGAACCAGAAGGCGTCGGTACCGAAGAGGATGCGCTTCGCGAAGCGGGCAAAGAACTCCCGTGCCTCGTTCCTCTGCCGGTCCAGCTCGTAGTAGAAGTACAGCCCCGGCGCCAGATCCAGGTAGACCCGGGGGTACTTCTCCAGGATTCCTGCGAGCCGGGACAGATCCTGGCCCATGGACAGCAGGTGGGGGAAGATGACCGTCAGATCAGGGCAGGCTTCCAGCACCTCGACGCCCTGCCGCTGCAGCTCCTCGTAGGAGGGGATGCCGCCGGAACCTCCTCCGCTTTTCACGGCCTGCTCCCAACCGGGCGGAATAAAGCCGGGAATGCTCTGGTAGGACCAGAAGATCAGAGGATCGGCGATGTGGATCAGAACCGGCATTTGCAGGCTCTCCGCCCGCTTCAACGCCTCGAGCACCTCGGAGTCGTTCAGCTTGAGCCCCAGCTCTCTCTGGAAGCTCGGCTTGCCCAGGAAGATCTTCAATCCGTCGAAACCCAGCTCCCGGAATCTCTCCACCTGTCCGGGAAGATCCAGATCGGCTCGATCGCCGCCGGCTCCTGCCCCGCCGGACCTGCCCGGACCACGGGACCGGGGGTAAAACAGGGGGCTGTAGTCGAAGCTGGCCAGGCCGTAACAATTGGAACCCAGATGGGCCTTGGCGAAGAGAATCTCCGGATTGAAGTTGATTCTCCGCTTCACCGGCAGAGAGAGCACGCAGATCTTTTCCGCGCCGATCTCCGGGCGGTAGCGCTGGAGCTCGCTCAGGCGGTCGTGGCTGCAGAAGTGGATGTGAGAGTCGATCAGGGATTGAGGCATAGACGGTTATCTCAGCTGGAAGTCCGGTTTCTCCGCAACCTCCCGGGTCATGACCAGGCGCACATCCGGATGATCCCGCAGCAGCGAGGCGGGAAAGCGAGCCGTGATCTCGCCGAACAGCAGCTTCCGTACCACCGCGCTCTGCCAGGGCCGGTTGAGGTAAACCACGATCCTCGCGGAATCGAAGATCTGCTTGAATCCCACGGTAACGGCCTGTTTCGGGATGCGTTCGAAGGCTCCGCGCAGGGCCGTGTTGGAATTGATGGTGATGGTCTCCCGGGTCAGGCGGATTACCCGGGTGGGCAGGGCCTTGAACTCCTCATTGTCGACCTGCTGCCCCGGCTCCGGCGCTTCGTTGAAGGCCAGGTGCCCGTTGATGCCCACCCCGGCGATGCAGAGTCCCGCGCCGCCCAGCCGCTCCAGTCGCCGGTCGTAGCCGGCGGGATCGTCCGGATCGGGAAACAGCACCTGCTCCGCCTTGAGCTTCATTCCAGGCGGCAGCGGCTCGATGAGCTCCCGCTCAATGAATCCCCGGAAGGACAGGGGGTGTTCCGGGGAGATGCGCTTGCCCCGCTCGTCCAGATACTCGTCCATGAAGAAACAGTGCAGGCGGGACAAATCCAGGGGGCGCTGCCGGCACAGCCAGACGAGGCGGCGGTACTGGTACACCGGTCCGACGGGCAGGATGAACACGCTGTCCCGGCCCTCGTTGTTGTTCCGCTCGATCTGGAAATAGAGGGTCAGGGCGATGTGATAGTACAGATCCGTGTCCGCCTCCACGATCTCCACGGGGATGGGGGTTCGGCCGGGCGAGATCTCCCGCTGGTAGATATCCATGCCTACCCCTTGACCGCGCCGGAGGACAGACCCTGGATGATCTTCTCGTGAAAGAGGATGTACACCACGATACTGGGGATGATGGTTACCACCAGGGCTGCGTACATGGCGGTGTACTCCGCCCGGAACTGACTCTTGAAGAAGCGGATCCCCAGCTGCAGGGTCCGGGCCCGGACCGAGGAGGTGAGCAGCAGGGCGTAGATGAACTCGTTCCAGGCGTAGAGGAACACGAAGGTCCCGGCGGTCACCACGCCGAGCCGGGACAGGGGAAAAACGATCCTGGCGTAGCGCTGCCAGAAGGAGCAGCCGTCGATCAGGCCCGCCTCCTCCAGCTCCTTGGGAACCGTACCCATGAAGCCGTGGATGAGAAACACCGAGATCGGCAGGTTGATGGCCGCATAGGTCAGGATCAGAGCCAGCAGGGAGTCGTAGATCCCGAGCTTGCTGATCAGCTGGAAGTAGGGAACCATCAGGGCGATGATCGGGATCAGCACCCCCGCCAGGATGACGGAGAGAATGACGTTGTTGAGGCCGAAGCGGAACCTGGAGAGGGCATAGGAGGCCATAGAGGCCACGAAGATGTTCAAAGCGGTGGCCACGGCGGAGACGATGATCGAGTGCAGGAACAGCAGGTGCAGGTCGGAGAGCTGAAAGGCCCTGACGTAGTTCTGTACCTGCCAGACCGCGGGCAGATTAAAAGGCCTGCTGACCAGCTCCAGATCGGTCTTGAAGGAGCTGATCACCAGCCAGAGCAGCGGGAAAAAGGTGATGATCAGGAAGAAGACCAGAACGATCCACTTGCCTGTTTTAGCTGTGATATCCAGCACCGGGGAGATCGTCTTCCTCATGTCTGGCCTCCCTACTGCCGCGCTTCGGCCGCGGCCTGCCGCTGTCCCAGCAGGGCGCGGATGCTTACGATCAGCACGCCGCCCAGGATGATGAGGACCGCGCCCACGGCGCTGGCGTGCCCGTAGTCCAGGAATCCCATATTGTTGTAGAGCATCAGCCCCATGACCGAGGTGCTGTTGGCCGGACCCCCCTGCGTCATCAGGAAGGTGGCCTCGAAGTGGCGCATGCCGTAGGCCATGGCCAGGGTCATGGCGGTGATCAGGATGCCCCGCACCATGGGCAAGGTGATGTGGATCTCCTGCTGCCAGACATTGGCGCCGTCGATTTCCGCGGCCTCGTAGAAGGAGACGGGGATGGCCATGGTGCCGGCCAGGATGATGATCATGAAGTAGCCGATGTACAGCACCTGCTGGGCGATGATGGCGGGAAGAGCCGTTTCGATTTCCCCCAGCCAGTTGTGGGTCCACTGCTCCAGGCCGATTGCCGTGAGGATCTGGTTGAGAACTCCGTGCTCGGCATTGTAGATGGCCGTCCAGAGCATGGCGATGGCCACCTGGGAGATGACGTTGGGCAGGAAGTAAATCGTCCTGAGCACCCGCCACCCCGCCGGTCTTCGAGTAAGGATCATGGCCACTATGGCGGCCAGGAAGATCTGCAGGAATCCCAGGGAAAGAGCCCAGATGAAGTTGTTCCGCACCGACAGGCGGAAGGTGGGGTCCAGGGCCAGATCGATAAAGTTCTGCACGCCCCGAAAAGCGGGCGGGCTGATCCCGTTCCACTGGGTGAAGCTGAGGCTGAATACGAATCCCAGGGGATAGA
>CAZPQC010000240.1:0-4465 GCA_964588525.1 uncultured Spirochaetaceae bacterium | reverse complement strand
TGATCGAAACTCTTGATCACGTATGCAATGTAACCGCTTAGGTTACGCCTGTCAAGAGATACCGGCTGCTGTTGGCAAACCCGACCCCAGTGGGGAGACAAAGGGCGGTGGGTTTGCCCTGAATCTCATACGCGGTCCCTTCTGTCTTGTGTTCGGCAAGGCGCAAGCGCGCTTCCTTGACTTTCCGGGTTAGCACATTGTAGATTGTATCTGTCCCGAAAAAAAGGAGCACGTGCAGCTTTGAGTCGGCAGATCCTTTCCATGCAGAAAATCGACAAACGATTCACCGGCGTGCATGCTCTGCGGGAGGTGGATTTCGACCTCGATGAGGGTGAAATCCATTCCCTGGTGGGGGAGAACGGCGCCGGAAAGTCGACGCTCATGAAAGTGCTCATCGGCATCACGCCGAAGGACTACGGCGAAATCCATTACATGGGTCACCAGTTCAACCCACGGGACCCCAAGCACGCCCTGGAGATGGGGATCGGGATCATCCATCAGGAACTGAACATGATGTACCACCTCACGGTGGCCCAGAACATCTTCATCGGCCGGGAATCCACTCGGCTGAACGGCATCCTCCTGGATAAACGCGAACAGAACCGGCGGACCGAGGAGCTGCTCAAGCGGCTGAAGATGAACATCAATCCTGCAGAACCCCTGGGGCGGCTGAGCGTAGGCAAGCAGCAGATGGTGGAAATCGCCAAGGCGGTATCGCACCCCCTCCGAATCCTGATCCTGGACGAGCCGACCGCCGCACTGACGGACGCCGAGATCGACGAGCTGTTTGCCATCATGCGCGACCTGGCAGGGAAGGGGGTGGGGATGGTTCACATTTCCCACCGCCTCGACGAGATCCACCGCATCGCGGACCGGGTCACCGTGCTGCGCGACGGCGAGCTCGTCGACACAAAGCCAACCTCGGAGGTGACCAGACCGCAGATCATCAACATGATGGTCGGCCGGGTCATCTATGAGCAACCCAAGAAGCACAGCAACATCGCCCCCGATGCGCCCGTCGTTCTGCGGGTCAACCGGCTGAATGCCGGAAGGCTGGTGCGGGACGTCAGCTTCGAGCTGCGGGGAGGTGAAATCCTCGGCATGGCCGGGCTGATGGGGTCCGGCAGAACCGAGACAGCCCGGGCGATCTTCGGGGCGGACGAGGTCCAGAGCGGTACGATCGAGGTCGGGGGTAGACGGGTTTCCATCCGCTCGCCGGAGGATGCCGTGGCGAACGGGATCGGCTACCTTTCGGAGGACCGCAAGCGCTTCGGCTTGGCCGTCAACTTGAGCGTGAAAGACAACCTGGCGATGGCCACCTACGACCGGTTCCAGCGGGGCCTGTTCATCCACGCAACGAAGGTGCGTCGAGTCTCGGAAGAGTACATTCGAAAGCTGAACATCCGCACCCCTTCGCTCGAACAACTGCTACGCAACCTCTCGGGCGGCAACCAGCAAAAGGTCGTGATCGCGAAGTGGCTGATCCGCAACTGCGACATCCTGATCTTCGACGAGCCGACCCGCGGCATCGACGTGGGGGCAAAAAGCGAGATCTACACTCTGATGAACGAGCTGACCCGACAGGGCAAGTCGGTGATCATGATCTCCTCGGAGCTGCCGGAGATACTCCGCATGAGCGATCGCATCATCGTGATGTGCGAGGGAAGGCTCACCGGGGAACTTCCCATCGAAGAGGCGAGCCAGGAAGCCATCATGAAGTACGCAACCATGGGACACGAAGAGGTCCTGAGCAGGAACTGAAAGACATGGGGGATGTGACACTCGAGATCAGCCGACTGCAGCGTTTCCGGGAGCGAGGGCTCAAGTGGATGCTTGCCCCCGCAGCCCTGGTCATTCTCTACGTGTTTTTCGGCATTTTCGGGCGCAACTACTTCTCCTACCCTACGCTTGTGAACATCATCGACGCCGCCTTCTACATCGGGTTCATCTCTATGGGCGTCACCTTCGTCATCATCAGCGGCGGTATCGACCTTTCCGTCGGCACGGTCATGATGGCGGCGGCCATCATCGGCGGCACCGCGCTCAAGAGAGGGTTACCGATGGTCCCTTCCCTTCTCCTGATCGTTGCCGTGGGCCTCGCCTTTGGCTTTTTCAACGGCTTGCTGGTCTCCCGGCTGAAGATGCCGCCGTTCATCGTCACGCTCGGTACCATGATGATTTCGATGGGCGTTGGCTCCATCGTCTCCAACGTGCAGAGCGCCACCTTTCCCATCCGCGGCCAGCCGGGCGGGTGGTTCAAGGACATCTTTCTTTACCTCGGCGCCAACGGAGCCCCGATACCTACCGGTGCATTCCTGCTGGCCGCCGTTGCCGTGATCTGCCACCTGATGTTGTCCAACACCAAGCTGGGCCGCTACACCTACGCCATCGGCAGCAACCTGGAAGCCGCACGGCTGTCGGGGGTCGACGTGAAAAAGTGGCAGATGCTGGCCTACGTCATCGCAGGAGGCACGGCGGGCATCGGAGGGATCTCCTATGCCGCGATCTACACGACGGTTCTCCCGGCTCAGGGGCAGGGTTTCGAGTTGTACGCCATTGCCGCGGCGGTCATCGGGGGAACGTCGCTTGCCGGAGGCATCGGCACGATCTGGGGAACCATCATTGGGGTGTTTATCATGTCGGTGCTTGCCACCGGCCTGCCGTCATTGAACCTCGAAGCCCACTGGCAAACGTTTTTCACCGGCGTCATTGTCATCGGGGCGGTGCTCCTGGACATGTACCGCACGCGGAGGGCATCCGAGGTGCGCATCAAGACGCCGGCGGATGCCTACCGGGCGGCGACGCTGGAAAAGATCGTGGCCATGAAACGGGAACTGGCCTCCATGAAGGCGGCTGGCGATGGCCAGCAGGCCGCCGCGATCAGGGAGCAGCTCGATGCTACCCGTGCCGAGCTGAAGACTACGTTCACCAGGATGAAAGCCGAAGAGAAGGCGGAACAGGCCCGTATCCGGGCCGAAGAGAAGGCGGCCGATCACGAGTTCGCCGAGATGCTCAGGCACACGGAACTCCCGCAGCAGGAAAAAACGGAGCCGCAGCCGTAGGCTGCGGAACTCTTGAACCAGCCCAGAACGTACGTTCAGGGCAAAAAAGTCAAAGGAGGTACCTGTATGGTACTACGAAAAGGGGCATTGCTCCTGACAGCGGCCGCGCTCCTCGTCGCTTTAGCCCTCCCGGTGTTTGCCGGCGGCGGAGGAGAGGCGGCAGCGGCGGGTGGGAAGATCTACATTCCCGTCATTTCAAAGGGTTTCCAGCACCAGTTCTGGCAGACGGTCAAGAAAGGTGCCGAGGCCGCGGCAACGAAGTACGGCGTCGACATCACCTTCGAGGGACCGCCCACTGAAGCCGACATTCAAGCCCAGGTGCAGATGCTGGTGAACGATCTGGCCAAGAATCCCTCGGCCATCTGTCTGGCGGCGCTGGACACGAACTCGGTCATGGATCAGTTGAACGAAGCGATTCGGAGGAAGATCCCCATCATCGGCTTCGACTCCGGAGTTCCCAACGCGCCCAAGGGCTCGATATACGCGACCGCAGCCACCAACAGCTATGCGGCTGCGGGTCTGGCGGCGGAAAAGATGTTCCCCGCGATCAAAGCCAAGATCGAGGCGGCAACCGACTCGAAGCCGGTCACTATCGTTGACTTCAACCAGGACGCAACGAGCATGTCGGTGACGTCTCGCGGAAAAGGATTCCGGGACAAGATGATCGAGCTCATCACCACCCAAACCAAGCACACAAAGGCCGACATCAAGGTGACGGGAAACCCGGCGTATATCGCCAGCGACAGTCCGACGAGCGGAAAGGCCATCATCATCGACGTGGTGGTTCCGGCTTCGCCGAAAGACACGGACGCTGCGAATTCCGCCCAGGCCGTGCTGAACCGGGTCAAGTCGGACAACATCCTCGGCATATTCTGCTCGAACGAGGGAACGGCACGAGCGACCCTTACCGCTTCCAACGACGGCAGCGCGCTGCCCACCCAGTATCCAGGCCTCATCGTCATAGGGTTCGATGCGGGCAAGGCCCAGAAGGCGGCCGTACGCAACAAGTACTTCTTCGGCGCGATCACCCAAGATCCGTACAACATCGGTTTCAAGGCCGTCGAGCTCGCCTACAAAGCAGTGAAGGGTGAGCCCGTGGCGGACGTGGACACCGGCGCCAAGTTCTATGACTCCACCAACATGGATCAGCCGGACATCGCTCAGCTTCTTTACGATTGAGGAAGCGCCAGCAGTTGTGACGGAAGCATCGACTTGTTGATAAAAGGCCCGCCGAACGGCGGGCCTTTTTTTTCGTGCATCCGGCCGCCTCCGCCCCGCAGCGCCGCCGCTCGGAAACTTATTTTCTGCCTACAGTTGACCAGACGGAGGGTCATGAGAACGCCTCTTATGCACGGCGCTCCGCTCAAGCCCCAATTGCACCACGCAACCCAACAGTGGCCCAA
>CAZPQC010000239.1:0-4475 GCA_964588525.1 uncultured Spirochaetaceae bacterium | reverse complement strand
GGGCGACCGGAGAGGGGCATATCTCCTCGATCGTATTCAGAAGCGGCGTACTCGACAGCGACCATAATTTTACCTTTGCTCCGGCCGGGAGCTTCGTGGACGTTCCCGAGGTGGTGAAACGCCACGTGTACGAAAAGGCTACCTTCCTGAGAAAGCTCCAGGAGATGCATATAGTGAAGGACGTGGTGGACATGGTCATGGACCGTTTGGGTGACGACTTTATATACGGAGAGCTCCTGGCAAGCATCGAGGAGACCAGAAAGAGCATCGAGATAACCCCCTCCAAAGAGAAGGTAATACAGGCCATCAACTGGCTGGCAAGCTCACACTACGAGATCACCTTCTCCCTCGACACTGCTATCTCGGAGCGCGTTATTTTTCCCGTGTCCTACTCTGAAAGTAGCGGGATCGAGGACGCCCGCTTTGTGAAGTTCACCGGTGAGGATGGGAAGGTAACCTACTACGCGACCTACACTGCCTATAACGGATTCACCATACTACCCAAGCTGATGGAAACGGAGGATTTCTTCCATTTCAAAATCATGCCGCTGCATGGCCACTCTGCGCATAACAAGGGTCTGGCCCTGTTTCCGCGGAAGATCGGTGGAAAATACGCCATGATATCGCGGTGCGACGGCGAGAACATCTTTGTAATGTTTGCAGACACCATCAACATTTGGTCCGAGGCGGTCAAGATTAGGGAGCCGTTCCTGCCGGAAGAGCTCGTCCAGATGGGCACGGCAGGGTCGCCCATCGAGACCGAAAGGGGTTGGCTCCTCATAACCCACGGTGTGGGACCGGTTCGAACCTACACCCTCGGGGCGCTACTGCTCGATCTGGATGATCCAACCCGGGTGCTTGCATATCTGAACACACCGCTTCTGGTTCCAACCGAGGAGGAACGTGAGGGATACGTGCCGAACGTGGTGTACTCCTGCGGCTCTATCGTGCACAACGGTGAGCTCATCATTCCCTATGGTATGTCAGACTACTGCTCTTCATTTGCTACCGTAGGCCTCGACGAGGTTTTGGATGAGATGACGACGGTTTGATGCACACGCCGGGATTCCTATTGTCGTTTTACGACTCGGTAGAGCTGCTCACCGATCCTCTCTTGTGAATACACCCGTTCAACCACCTCCCTGTTGATCCTGACCAAAGCTTCGCGGCGCTTGCGGTCGAAGAGCCGCAGTGTTGCTATCACACTCGTTTCATTGCGGTCGATGAAGCTGTTGACGTAAGCGGGATCATCGAGCCTCAGCACCTTCTGCAGCCGCTCCTCCAAGCCCGCTGCCAGATCGGCTGTCCCGCCTCCGATATCCTTGTAGTCCCTACCGTCGACGATCAGCGCATTATAGAGATGACCGAGTTTCATACCCGCAGCCTGAAAATCAGGTGCAATGTAGGGAATGCTCCTTCCTATGACTGCTCTGTCCAGCAACCAGGGCTCTATATAGGAGAATCCGAATCCCTCGAGAACACTGGTGGTGATGACAAGGTCGGAGGCACGGTACAGATCGCCGATACTGTAGCTCCGTATTTTCGAGTCGTCAGCGGGATCCTGCTCGCGCTCCAGTGCGACAAGATCGCCCAAACCGATCGTTACCGGCAGCTTATGCTGCTCCACGAATCCGGCGAGCTGGTCCGCATATTCCGCATCGTCTCCGGATTCCGGTCTGATGCTTACCAGCAGATGGTACCGCTCTTTCAATCTGCAGTTGTTCCGCGTTACGTTTCCGTCGACGAGCCGGTTGAAGAAAGCGGTTAGAAATACCGCTTCCTCCACGTTTTTCCGACGTATACAACGCACGGGATAGAGGAGAAACCTTGTTGCAGGGTCCAGGTTTTCTCCGGCGATGATCTTTTCGCGCAACTCGTCACGGCGGTCGTCTTGCGGCACAATCGATCTGTCCACCGGATTGGGAATGTAGAATATGTTTTCCTCCTCGATGCCGTGTTCAAGGAGCCGCATTCTGTCATAGCGGTTGATGGCGATATACGTAATACTTGGATAGGCGGGGTACAGTATACTGTGCCAGTCCGGCACCACCCCGAATCGGGGGTGATGGAACTTCTTCACGTTCTTGAAGTTGGCGGGACGCTGTTGGACGAAATCATGGCATCGATAGATAAATCGCTTGTCCATGGCCCCCGTAAAGGCATATTGCGTGAAGAGGTAGAATGCGTAGGTAACATACGGCTGAATGCCGATCCCCAAGTTTTCGATCATGATCACATCCATATCGGCCAGCCTACCAACCAGCACTTCGGCCAGATTGGTGCCCATCCATATGTAGTCGTGCACCTGCTGCTGGAACACTGATTTTCCCCCCAGCTTATCGGCCGCTTCGTCGGCATTGAACTCATCGATATTTCGGAAATCAACGTTCGGAGGCAGGGGCTTGATGAACTCATGGTAGTTGGATGCGAGCTTGCCAAAAAGAGTTATTCTCATATCGGGATCCAGGGCACTCAGTGCGCGTACGTTCCGTGCAATAACGGTGTTTACACCGTCTCTGAAACCGATGCCGTAGTGACCGATACCAAGGTGAACGTTTTTTTTCTTTTTCCGAATTTCCATATCAATCCTGTTCCGGCTCCAGGAGGGCCCGGCGCCTGAGATTGGACGGGCCGGTTTTTCTATCCTGAATCACCTTCTTGTAGAGCTTCATGTGCTTCTGCGCCGTGATGTGCCAGCTGATGTGTTCTCGGACATAGCTTGTGGCCCGTTCGCTATACTCATTGCGCAGCTCATCATCTTTCATCATGTTCACGATCGCTCGTTCCAATTCGGCGTCGTTATCAGGCGGAACGGCAATGCCGGCCCCGCTTGCCTCGATCTCCGCTTTGAGCCCTTCCAGCCCCGAGACTACCGCCGGAACACCGAGGGAAAAGGAGTGCGCCAAATTTCCGCTCTGTGAGGCGAATGAATAAGGCATGACCATGGCATCGATTGCGGCTAGAGCTCGCTCATACTCCTGCGGTGTGAAGCTGCCAAGGACCACCTTGATGTTTTCCCTGGCGGCACTCCGCTCGACAAGATCGAGTAGAACTTTCTTGTACTCGATCTGCTTCGGATCCACAAATCGTGCGTCCCCGGCCAGCAACAGGACCGTGTCAGAGCCCAGTTGTTCGGACAGATCATCCCACATGGACAGCACGCGGTGGAATCCTTTCGACGGGGTAAACCAGCCCAGCATGCCGATCACCTTCTTTCCCTTCAGGCCGAAGCTCTTTTTCGCATCGTCTTTAGATATTGGTCTTCTTGCAGAAGCCCCGTGGGGAATGACATACACATTGTCCACGATTCGACCAAGGTTCGTATGCAGATAGGCCCACTGGTAGACGGCATGAACGATCCCCGCATCCGCAACCTGCTGCATTACATCCATGTACGAACTGATCATGAAGTCAAGCTCGGTGTATACGGAATGATAAGTGACGACCACAGGAGGACTTCCCTCGACTTTCCAGCGGAACATGGGTCTGAACAGACCGCTGGCATTGTCTCCGGAGGTGTTGTAGAGCCCGAACTCATGCTGAATGTGCACCACCTCAGGCTCGATGCTTTTCACCGTGTCATACAGGACTTCATCCCAGCCGTGATGATCCGTATCGAGAACGGGATATACGTTTTTCTCACCCGGAGCACCGCCGTCCGGATGGCAGATGATGTGGATCTCGTTGCCCTCCAGACGAAGCGCTTCGACCAGCTCTGCAGAGTAGGTGGCAATGCCACAATGCCTGGGAGGCCAGCTCGACAACCAGGCGATCTTCATTTCCTCTCCTCCCGGCAGCCCAATAGCAATTCCGTGATAAGCATCGACAGGAATGTAAGCATCTTTGTGACCATGTTGTAAGCATATGGGATTGGCATATACCGGTGCAACACTTTTTTGGGAGCTGTGTAACATGGAGCTCGGTTGTGCCGGCGCAGGCGGCGTTGTCGTTCCTCCTTGCAGAAACGGCGAACTGCCTGTACCATAGATGCTGGCTCGAGTTGTGGGGCCTCGAGTTGTGGGGCTGCTCAAACTCGCGCCAAAAGGATCCGGGTAATCTGTTTTGAAATACCGCAGCATCAGGTTCAAACTACTCTTCTCCTTTGTGGTCGTCATCCTTTTACCGCTTCTTCAAGTGTGCACCCCGAGATCGCCGGCATTCTCCTGGTAAACGAGCACGACGGAGCCCTGAGCAACGAGATCCAACCCGTAACCCGCGATCCCCTCCGGCAGGAGCCGTGGTATCTCAGCGCGATCCAGAGCCCCAGCACAGTGCAGCTTCACCCCCGCCCCATAGGCAGAAACCTCAGGATGGACTACATATATCGGGAGGCATCGATCTGTCCGTCGGTTCCATGCTCGCCCTGTCCACGATGGTCGCCTCCAGCCTCTTGGAGAAGTCTCATCTCAGTCCGATCTTGGTGATACCGATCGTCCTCGCCATGGGAACGGCACTGGGCCTGTTCATGGGTTATC
>CAZPQC010000238.1:0-4490 GCA_964588525.1 uncultured Spirochaetaceae bacterium | reverse complement strand
CGCCGCTCCGACCCTCACCCGCTTGTGCTCATTTCCCGAGTACTTGAGCCAGGGCCTCGACGAATCCCCGGTTCTCCTCCATGGTGCCGAAGGTGATGCGGGCGAAGCTCGGGTGCTTCCAGGGGGTTCCCGGACGGATCAGGTATCCCCTTTCCATCAGAACCTGGGCTGCCTTCTTGGCATCGGTCTTCAAATCCACGAACATGAAGTTGGTTTGGGTTTGAGCGTAGGACAGTCCCAGCCTGTCGAAGCTCTGGTAGAAGAAACACTTGCTCTCCTCGTTGTTGGCCAACACCCTGCTCTTGAACTCCTCGTCATCCATCGCCGCCAGGGCCGCAGCTTCGGCCACCCGGGAGACGGGATAGGGCTCCCGCACCCGTTCCATAACTCCTGTCAATTCCGGGGAAGCCAGGGCATAACCGATCCGCAGGCCCGCGATGCCGTACAGCTTGGAGAAGGTGCGCAGACCCACCACATTTCTGCCCTCCCGGATGTAGTCCAGGGCGTTTGGATACTCCTCATCGTCGACGAACTCGAAGTAGGCTTCATCTAGGATCAGAACCACGTGATCCGGCAGGGTTTGCACGAACGCATTCAGCTGTTTTTTCTTTACGATGGTTCCGGTTGGATTGTTGGGGTTACAGACAAAGACCAGCTTGGTCTTGGGTCCGATCCGCTCGCCCATGGCTGTCAAGTCGTGGGTATGCTCTTTAAGGGGCACTTCCACCGGCATGGCGCCCATCACCCGGGCTACGATCCCGTACACGGGAAAAGCAGGATGGGCTACGATGACCTCGTCCCCGGAGTTGAGGAAGGTGCAGCCGATGATGCGCAGGCAGTTGTCCGCACCGTTGCTGAAGAGGATCATCTGTTCGTCGATCCCGAGCCTGGCAGCCACCTTACGTTTCAAATAGCTGCAGGGACCCTGGGGGTAGCGGTTCACCTTTCCGCTCTCCGCCTTTATCGCCTCTACCGCCTTGGGCGAGGGGCCCAGGGGATTCTCATTGGTGGCCATGAGGGCGAGGGACTCCAGTCCCAGCTCGGCCTGTACCTCCTCGATCGGCTTTCCGGTGGGCCAAGAGTTGACCGTCAATACCCCGTCTCGGACGATTTTTTCCAGATTTTTCACCTTATGCCTCCATTTTGCTCCGCCGCCACCCGCTCCGATATCATGCGGCCTGTGTTTGTGACCAGTCGCCACAGCTCCCGCACCCTCTTGTCGCTCATGCGCTGAACCGGAACGGTTACGCTCACTGCGGCCATGACCTTGCCCCCGGCATCCCGAATCGGTGCACCGACGCAGCGGATCCCGGGAAAGGTCTCCTCATTGTCCAGGGCGAAGCCCTGTTCCCGAATTCGATTGAGCTCTTCGATGAGCCGGGGCATCTCGGCAATCGTTTTTGGGGTGAGCTTCTTCAGCTTTCCCCGACCAAGAACCGCTTTCAGCTCGCTCTCGGACAGATCCGCCAAGAGAATCTTGCCCATCGACGATGCGTAGGCCGGATTTCGCCCTCCCACCCGAGTGGCCACCGTTAGGATCTGTCCCTGGCCCTTCTTCTCCAGGTAGACGATATCGGCTCCGTCCAGCACGGCCAGGTGGATGACCTCCCCGGTTTCCCTGGCCAGCTCCTCCATGTAGGGAGCGGCGATCTGTCGGATATCGTGTCGGCCCCAGACCCGGCCGGCCAGATCCAGGATCTTCAGCCCGAGCCGGTACTTGCCGCTCTGGGTATCCTTTTCCAGAAAGCCCGCCGCTTCCAATGTGGTCAGCACTCGAAACACCGAGCTCTTATGAGCATCCACCTCCCGGCTGATCTCGGCCAGACTGAGCTCGGGTCGCTCAGGCGTGAAATGATCCAACAGCTCCAGGGCTTTCTTGACAGAAGAGAGCATTTGCATTAGTATCTCTATATCCGAAATGGCATTTCTAATTATGCAACGATGATTCTATCCGCTTCGCAAAAAAATGTCAAACCCTTTTTAAAGCGGTTCTTGGCTCGAATCAGAAAAGCAGATCGAGCCAAAACAGAGCCCGGTGGAAGCACCGGAGTTCGGGGGAAGCAAAGGTGAAGCGCAGAATCGTTACAGCCGGTGATCGGGTGTATCTGAAGTACTTCGATCTCCAGTTCTTCCACGAAAAGGCCCGGGAGGCGGAGGCGGATCTGATCACCTTCAAGGGTTTCGATGATGAGGAGTTCAAAACGGTGATCGCCGCGGCGGATGCCCTGGTGGTTATCGACCGCCCGGTCCGCAGGGATCACCTGTCCGTGATGGAGCGCTGCCGGATCATTCAGGCCCTGGAGGTGGGTTACGACTTCATCGACGTGGAGGCGGCTACCAAGCGGGGTATCATCGTCAGCAACGTTCCGGCCTACGGCCGAGAGCAGGTGGCGATCCACGCGTTGACCTTGATGCTGGCCTGCCACCGAAAGATCAAGCAGTTGATGGCGGAAACCACGGGGGGCGGCTGGAACTACAACGTCTGCAAACCCGTTTCCGATCTCTCCTCACTGACCCTGGGAATAGTGGGCCTGGGCAAGATCGGCCGATCCCTGGCTCCCAAAGCCCAGGCCTTGGGACTCAAGGTACTGGCCTACGATCCCTACCTTGCTGACGACATCTTTGATCTTCTGAACGTGGAGCGCTGTTACGATCTGGAGGGGATACTCACCAGGGTGGACTTCCTCTCCCTCCACGTCCCCCTGACCGAAGAGACCTTCCACATGATCGGAGAGCGGGAGCTCGCGCTCTTGAAGCCCGGGGCTGTGCTGATCAACACCTGCCGGGGCAAGGTAGTGGAGGAACAAGCCCTGTACAGGGCCCTTCAGAGCGGCAGGCTCTCCGGAGCCGGCCTTGATGTGCTGGAAAGCGAACCACCGGCTGCGGACAATCCCCTCCTGCTCTGCAGCAATGTGATCATCACCCCCCACGCTGCCTGGTACTCCGAGCAGAGTACGGATCGGCTCAAGGAACAGGGGATGGAAGAGGTGGTCAGGGTGCTCAACGGGGCGCGACCCCGCTACGTTGTGAATCCCCAGGTACTGGTTCAACGAAAAGCCGTGCAATCAACAACATGAGGTTAATCTATGAAGCGATCGATTATTGGAAATCAGGCGGTGGCCTACGGAGCCCTGGCAGCGGGCATCGACGTGGCCGCCGGCTATCCCGGCACGCCCTCCTCGGAAGCGCTCAACGAGCTGCTTCACTTCAGCCGCTCGGCGGCCCGGGGCAACGACCCGTCGCCGTACGTGGAGTGGAGCGTCAATGAGAAGGTGGCCTTTGAGCTGGCCACCGGAGCGGCCTGGGCGGGCAAACGCGCCCTGGCCACAATGAAGATGTCCGGGGCGAACGTGGCGGCCGACTCGATTTTGTCGGTGGCCTACTCCGGCACCAAGGGCGGCCTGGTGCTGTATATCGCCGATGACCCGGGGGCGGAGGCGGGCATGCCGGAGCAGGACACCCGGCTTTTCGCCCAATGGGCGGGACTGCCCGTTCTGGAACCGGCGGATCCGGCCCGGGCGTACCAGTTGACCCGCTACGCCTTCGAGCTGAGCGAGAGGTGCGAGCTTCCCGTGATCCTGCGCTCGGTCACCTCCGTGGCCCACGCCAAGCAGGAGGTCGAGGGGGAGTACGCCTACAAGCCGCTGAAGCGAAAGGCCGCTTTCCAGAAAAACATCCTCCGCTACACCAAGGCTGGGGCGGTGATCTGCATGGACCAGCACCGGGACCTCCTGGAACGACTGAAGGTGGCCGAGAGCAGCGCTGCGGAGGCCGGGATCAACCGGCTGCATGAAGCCGACGATGGCGCCGGATTGTTCGTGGTGGCCGCCGGCGCTCTGATCCCCTACGTCCGGGAGGCGCTGTCGGCCGGAGATCATCGGAGGCTGTCCACCCTGTTCCTGGAATCGGTCTATCCCCTGGACACGGAGCTGGCCGGAGGAATGTTCGGCGCTGCAGATAGGATCCTGGTTCTCGAGGAGCTGGAACCCTTCGTGGAGATGCAGCTGCGCAGTGAAGCCTCCCGCCTGGGCTGGAACGGCACCATCCTGGGGAAGCTGGACGGGCTGTTTCCCAGGGTCGGCAAGTACAGCCAGGAAATCATCGGCCGGGGCTTGACATTGCTGGCTGAAGGCCGGAAAGGGGGTGCAGGGGCCAGAGCCTCCGCCACCGGAGTCGGGCGGACAGGCGGACAGCCGGCCGTCGACCCGACGGCCGCACAAGCCGCTGCCGCAGACACGCAGCCCGCGGCTTCAACCCAACCCGCGACTCCCCTGAACGTCAAACACCCCATCACCTTCTGCGCCGGCTGTCCCCACCGGGGAAGCTTCATGGCCATCAACCGGGCACTGAAGAAGATCGGTCTTGACCGGGACAACACGGTGGTGACCGGGGACATCGGCTGCACGATCCTCGGCATGAATCCTCCCTTCCACACCTGCTGGACCGAGGTCTCCATGGGTTCGAGCATCGGCCTGGCCCAGGGCTTCTAC
>CAZPQC010000237.1:0-4510 GCA_964588525.1 uncultured Spirochaetaceae bacterium | reverse complement strand
TCCTCATCAAGATTTTTTCCTGCCGCCGAACGACCAATCCGGCCACTGTATTTGCGGCAAGCATGCTCGGCTATCGCCCTCTCCCGTCCGGTCGGGCAGGCAGGAAAAAGCTCGCGCACGCGCAGGGCAAAACGCTCGACATACTCCCGGTCCAGCTGCACCCGCCGCTCCGCCTCCCGTTCTCTCCGGCGGGCCCTCACCTCGCTGTCGGCAAGGCATTCCGCTTCAGCTCGTTCCAACGCCTGCTCTTCCACCAGCAGCCCCTGCCGCTCATATCGCCTTCGAGCCCGGCTCCACTTCAGCACCACCGCAGAGAGGATCGAGCGCTTTCGGGCTCGTCGGGTCAGCGCTGTATTGCCGGAAGGCAAAAAGATCAGATGATCCAGGTCGGCGCAAGCCAGGCACAGCGCTCCTTTGCCTTCCACCAGGGTGATCCAGGTTCCACGGCCGAGAGCCTCCCCGCACTCGCAGCAAGAGGAATCTCTGTCGCCGGTGGAAATAAATATCTTCAGATCTTTGGTCTGTTTCATCCGTCCCCCAAAATCGTACCATACCGATCCGGCGGTCGTATATTGAAAAAACCTATCCCTCTCGACAAACGAGAACATGCCCCCTGCTGCCGGCTCCTGGGAGGGTGGGGATCAGAGTAGATAATCAGTCGGAAAGATGCCCTATCTTGAAGTAGGGTGTCACACCGTGTACTTTAGCGAAAAAGAGTATAGACATTCCTATCAATAGCAAGTATATTCATTGTAGATACTATGGAAGTGAGGAGCTATGAAACTAAAAATTCAAAAATGGGGCAATAGCTTGGCTCTGCGGATTCCAAAGGCACTTGCTATTGAAGCAAAAGTTGCATCCGGCTCCACTGTAGAGATGTCCCTGTCAAATGGTGAGTTGAGAATTAAGCCAGTTGAGGAACAGGAATATGCATTAGAAGAATTATTGTCGGGAATCACAGCTGAGAATATTCATGATGAAGTTTTAACGGGCATTCCGCAAGGAAGAGAGTCCTGGTGATGAGTAAAGAGTACTTTCCTGATCGTGGTGATGCTGTCTGGCTGAATTTCAGTCCAAAAGCAGGCCACGAGCAATCAGGCAGAAGGCCGGCGGTTGTTGTTTCACCCAAATCTTATAATAGAAAGGTTGGACTTGGTTTATTTTGCCCCATCACATCACAAATCAAAGGATATCCGTTTGAAGTTGGAATTCCGGCTGGTAGGAATATCTCCGGGGTAGTGCTATCTGACCAAATAAAGAGTCTTGATTGGAAAGTTCGTGATTCTCAATTTATCTGCAAGTTGCCAGTAACAACGATGAGTGAAGTGCTGAAAAAGCTATGCACTCTCCTGAAAGACTGACGATATATATTCAAGTTGCCAAACTTTACGCGGTTTTCGGGTAAAACGGCCCCGTCTGTGGTATAAGGGCGGGGTGGTTTTACGGAAACGTCAGGCTTGGGATGCTATTTGATTTCCACTACGATTTTCTTGCCTAGTGCCTTTGCGACTTTTTCTATTGTAGGAAGCTTAATATCCTCAGCGTGGTTCTCAATACGGGATATAGCGCTCTTCGTTGTACGGATCCTTCGAGCTAGTTCTTCCTGGGTCAATCCACTTTTTCGTCTCGCTTCTCGTAAGACAACGCCGATTTTGAACTCGTCGTATCCAGAGTCGTAAGACATGGCAAACTCAGAGTCGCTCTTTTTTCGTTTTTCGATATACTTGTGCAAATCGCTCATTCTTCCCTCCTGTCCAAGTAAACGCGTCGATAACTTTGTGGTAGAATCGCTAGAAAAAGTAATCTAAAGCCCTGCACATACCTGCTCTGGGATTCCGAAGTTTCGTGCAAGGTTATCCGGGAATGGTTGAAAACGCTTGTGAAATAGCTGCTGAAGGCTACCGGCAGAGCTCATTTGACCATCTATCCGCCTGTCGATCCGTTTTCGTAGGATGCTTAGAATCGGGCAATCCAGGATTTTAATGCCCGACCCTGTTTTTGTCCCTGCGACGCGAAACATCGAGGATCTGCCGCCGTGTGGCATCAGCTACGGCCGGTAGCTGATGCGGTACACCGCGTCGGCGGCATCATCTGCCACGTACAGGGCTCCGTCCGGGCCGATCTCCACGTCCGCCGGACGGCCCCAGGCGCTCTGTCCCTCCAGCCAACCCTCGGCGAAGATGCGATACTCCGTGACACGATTTCCCTGCAGGCGCAGGAAGCTCACCCGGTAGCCGATCTTCTGCGAGCGGTTCCAGGAGCCGTGCTCGGCCACGAAAATTCCGCCCCGGTACTCCTCGGGGAAATGATCAGCCGTGTAGAAGCGCATACCCAGGGCGGCCACGTGGGCGGGAAACTCGTGTTCCGGCAGCTGGAACTCCACCCCGGTCGGGCGGTCGTCCCAGAAGCGGGGATCCCTGACGCTGCTGCCGTGCAGGTAGGGGAAGCCGAAGTGAAGGCCCGTCCGGGGGGCCCGGTTGAGCTCATCCGGGGGGATGTCGTCGCCCATCATGTCCCGGCCGTTGTCGGTGAACCACAGCTCCCCGCTCTGGGGGTGCCAGTCGAAGCCGACGGTATTGCGCACCCCGCGGGCCACCAGCTCCAGGCCGCTGCCGTCCAGATTCATGCGCAGGATGCTGGCGTAGCGTTCGTCCTCCTGCTCGCAGACATTGCAGGGCGCCCCCACCGGGACATAGAGCTTCCTGTCCGGTCCGACCTTGATGAATTTCCAGCCGTGATGCCGGTCTTTTGGGAGGGTGTCAATCAGAATCAGAGGTCTCGGATTTGTGTCCAGATTGGCCAAAACGTTCTCGATCTTCACGATCTCGGAGAGGGAGGAGATGTACAGGTCCCCCTCGAAGAAATCCAGACCTACGGGCATGTTCAACCCCCGGGTTAAGGTCAGGGTTTCACGGTTCGGCCGGACCGCGTAGACCTCTCCGTCCATCGAGCCGACGAACAGGGTACCGTCGGGAGCGAAGCTCAATCCCCTGGCGGTTCTCAATCCCGAAGCGTAGACCTCGATACTGAATCCCTCGGGCAGCCGGATCCTATCCGTGGGCAGGGAGCCCTGGCTCCACCCGATCCGGGTGAGGAAAACTGTGACTAGTATCAAACCAATTCGGAGTGTGTTGTGTTTCATAGCTGTAAGATAATAAATATGAGAGAAGCAGTCAGCTTTCAAGGGAAGAAAGACGGACCGAGTATCATGAAGCGAATGAGAAAGCGTCGTTACCGTCGCTTCCCGGTTCCCCGCCGCGGTATCACTCGCTGAAGAAACGGTGGACCGTGGTGTGACTGTAGATTTCGCCGGGGCGAAGAACGGCCGAGGGAAACTCGGGATGATTCACCGCATCCGGGTAGTACTCGCTTTCCAGACAGAGGGCGGTATGCTTGTTGAAGACCGTACCGCCGGCACCGCGAATTCCATCCAAAAAATTGCCCGTATACAGCTGGACCGCGGGTTTGGTGGTGGAGATTTCCAGGCCCCTGCCGCTGGCCGGATCAACCACTCGGGCGATGGACTCCAAACGATCACCCTCCCTATCAGCGACGAAGCAGTGATCGTAGCCGACCGGAAGCTGATCGATGTCCCGACCGATTGCCTTCCGCTTTCGGAAGTCCAGCGGGGTACCCTCCACGGGGAGTATCTCCCCCGTAGGGATCAGCTGCTCGTTCACAGGCAGGTAGCGGGAGCAGTTGAGGGAGAGGAGGTGATCGTAGACCGTACCGGAGCCGGGGCCGCTCAAGTTCCAGTAGGAGTGGTTGGTCAGGTTGATCGGTGTGGCCTCGGTCGTCTCCGCCCTGTAGTCGAGGGTCAGCTCGTTCGCCTCGTTCAGCGAATAAGTTACGCTGACCGCCAGCTCCCCGGGGTACCCCTCCTCACCGTCCGGGCTTAGGTAGGAGAAACGTACACCGACGCTGTCATTCTCCCGAAGCTCCTCCGCCGTCCAGACCCGCTTGTCAAAACCCACATTTCCGCCGTGAAGATGATTCCTCTCCTTTTCATTGCGGGCCAGGGTATAGTGTTTGCCGTCCAACTCGAATCGTCCGGTAGCGATGCGATTGGCGAATCGGCCCACCAAGGCGCCGAAGTAGGGATGCCGGGCCAGATAACCTTCCAGGGAGTCGAAGCCGAGGGTGATCTCCCCGATTCTCCCATCTCTGTCGGGCATCTGGACAGAGGTGATGATACAGCCGTAGGTGATCACCCCGACGCATGCGCCGCCCGAGTTCTTCAAGGTGAAGTGATCGACTTCGGCTCCGTCCGGCGTGTTTCCGTATGGTCGTCTCTGCAGTTCCATGGTTGCTGCTCCTTGAGATCAAGTTGCTCGTCTCGTAAAAGATCGGCGCAAACGTTCGGCATCGAAAAAACCCGCGGCCGAGCGGCCGCGGGTCCGTCTGGTTACGCGCCTGTCGGCCGGATGACTCCGGCCCCTGGATCAGCTTTACCGTCCCTGCTGATCGTAGAGGTACTTGAAGTACTCCGGTTCGGTGGTCAGGGTCTTGC
>CAZPQC010000236.1:0-4531 GCA_964588525.1 uncultured Spirochaetaceae bacterium | reverse complement strand
TGGATCGACAAGGGGAACTACAACTCGGTCCCGGATATGCTGTTCAAGGCGATGGAGCGGAAGATGAACGAGCCCAACATCCACTACCAGCTGGCTCGCTACTATCGCTACGTACAGGATCCGATGGAGGAGGAGACGGCCCTGAAGGCGGCCATCGAGCTGCTCGAGAAAATGCAGCCCCTGGATAAGCAACACCTGTTCATGCTGATCGATTCCTACAACCGCAGGGGCGAGACCTTCTGGCGGAGAGAAGAGTATCTGGATGCGGAGGCGTACTTCCAAAAGGCCATCGCCAGGATCGAGGATGCGCAAGGCAGGAGGATCTTCGGTCAACGGGAGGAGTTCGGGCTGGTGTACAAGAACTACGGCGACCTCTACTACTACGTCAGCCGTGATCTTGAGCCGGCCCTGGATCTGTATCTCAAGGCGCTCAACAACCGCTATGAAACCCCGGATCTGAACTACAAGATCGGCTACATCCACTACGCCGCGGACCGCTACGAAGATGCCCTGCTCGCCTTCTCGAAAGTCGTGGATCAGAGGCCGAGCAATCTGAACGCCCTGTACGGCCTGGCCAACAGTCTGTACCAGCGGGGATATTACTCCTCGGCTCAGGGCTACTACCTGCGGCTGTTGAATCTGCTCGAATCCCGGGAGGAGCGCATTCCCTACCTGCAGATCTACGAAAATCCCGAGCACAACGCCCTGGTGGAGTACATCATGAAGGTGTACAACAATCTGGGTGTGACGTTGAAGCAGCTGGCTGACAGAAGCCGGGACCCGGAGAAGGAGTCCAAGGCCCTGGTGAACATGACCTTCTCTTCGGAGCGCTTCGATCTGCTGTCCCGGGATCCGGTGACCGTCGAGAGGGGCCTGACCAAGAACCTGGCCTACCTCAACCAGGGGGGGATTCTCTATCCCACTTCGGATTTCCAGCTGCAGATCTACACGCGACTGCCCATCGACCTGCAGGCCAGCCGTTTCTAGTCCGCCGGTGCGGCGGTCGGTTCACTTGACGTCGCTGCTTCGCTCCGGCTCTATTTTGCTCCGGCCCTAATGCACTTCGGCTCTCTCAGACCGCAACCATCCAGCCGTACTCGTCTTCGATCAGGCCGTACTGAATACCTTTGAGGGTCTTCAGGGCGTGGGTGCTGAACTCACCCATCTTTCCGCCCCCGAATACCACCTCTTTGCCGTTGTGGGTGAGGGACTCGAAATAGGTCACCCCGGCGGCCGTGCCGCTGGCGAAGAACTCCACCGCATCGGAGAAGACCTCCTCCACGGAGATCCTGCGCTCCTCGGTCTTGATCCCCCTGTCTTTGGCGATCTGCAGGATCGACAGCCGGGTGATGCCGGGCAGGATCGTGTCCTCCAGAGAGGGAGTCACCAGGGTGCCGTTTTTCAGCAGGAAGAAGAGGTTGCAGGAGGAGCCCTCTTCGAAGTACTTCTGCTCCTCCGCATCCAGGAACACCGCCTCTATGTAGCCCTGGCTCTCCGCCTCCTTCTTGGCCAGGGCGCTGGTCACGTAGTTGGAGGCGCACTTGATCCAACCGGTACCGCCCCGGTGCGCGCGTATACGCGCCGTGGTTACCGTGCGGGAACGTCCGGGCTTGAAGTAGGAGCCCACGGGCGTGGTGATGATCACCACCCAGGGATGAGCGCTCAGGTTGACGCCGATCCCCGCTTCGGTGTAGGCGAAGGGCCGGATATAGACCGAGTGGCCGGCCGCGAAGTTCTCCTTCTCCCAGGCCGGATCGTAGCCGGGAGCGAAGCCCAGAGCCTGGTTGCGCTTGACCACCTCCCGGATCGCCTTGAGAAACAGCTCCTCCGGGTAGGGGGGCATGTGCAGCCCCTTCATGGAGTTGTACATCCGCTTGGCGTTTCCCTCGGGGCGGAAGATCTTCAGGGCTCCGTCCTTCTGCGGGAAGGCTTTCAAGCCCTCGAAGCAGCCCAGGCCGTACTGGGTGGTGTAGTTGACTAAAGGCAGCTCGGGAAAAGAATTGCGCTTGCGAAGCAGCTCCCGCTGCTCCTCCTCCGGAAGGGCCGCCTCCTCCTGGGGGCTCAGGTGCTCCTTCTCGATGTACTTCTCTTCCCAGCTGTCATTGGCCCCGTATTGAGCCATGTACACCCAGGGATAGATCTCAAGCGTGAACCCTTTGGCCATGATGACGCTCCTTTTTCGCTTTATGCTCGATTTTATTCGATTGTGATCCCCATACTATCTCCGCCCGTCCGGGCGGTCAAGGCATTGCCTGCGGGTGTAGCCCGAGTGCGTGTCCTCCGGGCGTTTGTTGCCTCCGCGCGAGTTCGTAGTCCCCGCATGACCGTAGTTGAAAAAAGTACATTTGGATTCCCGCAAAAAGGTCGATGATAGTACTGGAATGAACAACACCAGGGACCATATCGTCTTCTTTTTCGCCCAGAAGATGTATTACCTGGAACGGATCGGCCAGACCGAAGCCTACAACCGCCTGATCGATCTGTTCGAGCAGATCAACCTCGACGGCCTTCTGAACTACCTCACCCGCTACTATTCGGTGGATATCGGCCGGGAGCTGGATGACTTCTTCCTGGAAGAGGGGCAGCTGGTCTTCATCAGCCGCAGGGGCAACCACCGCTACAAGCACGTCTATCGGGACAACAAGCTCTGGCTGGTGGGCATCGAGCTGCTGGAGTAGCCTTAGCTACGTTATTCTTTTCTTTCGAATTCCACTATAATGGTCTCTCTCCTCTCACTATCTAATCCACGACTAGTTTTACCGGGTACAATTTCGATCGTATTATGTCCTCTAAAAACACGGGTCAGTGTGTTGATTGGGTTCGGGAGGAGCGGTACAATATGACTAATGGAAACAAAAACAATTAAAAAGAACGATCCGAAAACGCAGGTTCGCTACATCGTCAACGATAAAGGCGAGAAGACAGAGGTTGTGCTACCAGTATCATTGTTTGAGAAATTACTTGACGAGGTTGAAGAACTTGAAGACATTAAGGATTTCGATAAAGCGATGAAAACAGGCGAGTGGGAAGATTTCGAAAAGGTAGCCAAACGCCTTGGTCTATAGTATCCGCATCGGGAAGCAGGCCGCGAAGACTTTAAAGAAACTTGACCTGGAGACTCGCAGACGTGTTGTGACGGCTATTCGCAAGTCTCGCAACAGATCCTCGATCAACCGGAAGCAAGAAGATGAAGAGTCGTGAAGGGTGGCGTATACGGGTGGGAGATTATCGCGTGATTTACGGCATCCATGATGACCAGTCACTTATCTCGATAGCGAAGATTGGCCACAGTGGAGATGTGTACCGTTGAGATTGAATCAGTTTTTCATTTCTCGAATTTTTCTTTTTTCATTTTATGGAATAGAAGTTATAGGTGACCGTCTGACTCGGTACAGTATTGTTCGCAACCGCCGTTGGAGGATCAACTCTTGGTCAAACATGCGGTAATCCTGGCAGGGGGGACCGGAACGCGGCTGTGGCCGGCATCCACGAGAAAGCATCCCAAACAGTTTCTCCGGCTCACCGAGGGTCAGTCGCTCTTCGCCATGACCCTACGGCGGGCAATTGGCCTGGAGATCGAAGGGTCAATCTGTGTGGTGACCCATCGGGATCACGCCGAGGAAATCGTAGAGGAGTGTAGGGAGGTCCTGCAGGAGGAAGACTTTCCCTCCAGCCGGGTTCTGATTCTGGCCGAACCCGAGGCTAAAAACACCGCCCCGGCCATCGCCTACGCCTGTGTGCTGCTGCAGCGAATTTGCTCGCCGGGCGATACGCTGATCGTGATGCCCGCCGACCACATCATCGAGCCCCTCGCGGTGTTTGCCCAGGACGTGGCCAGGGCGGCTCTCCTGGCCGAGCAGGGCTGGCTGGTCACATTCGGGATTCCACCGGATCGGCCGGAAACAGGCTATGGGTATGTAGAGGCCGGCGAACGGCTCGATACGGGTTTCAAGGTGCGGAAGTTCAAGGAAAAGCCGGATGAGGCCACGGCCCGCTCCTTTATCGCCCAGGGAAATCACTACTGGAACTCGGGCTTGTTCGCCTTCCGGGCGGACCGATATCTGGAAGAGCTGCAAGCCCACGCGCCGGATGTAGCCCGGGTCTTCCTCGGGACTTCGATTCCGGAATTCCAAAAGCGAGGATCGGCAGCAGACGCGCCGTTCCTTGTCGCGACTGACAGAGCGTTGGAAGCGGCATACGGGAAAAGCCCCGCCATCTCGATCGACTACGCCGTAATGGAACACAGCGAACACAGTGCCGTGGTGCCCGCTGGCTTCGCCTGGAGCGACGTGGGCAGCTGGGATGTGGTTGCCGAGCTGTTCGGATCGGAACCGGAAGTGCGAAGCGCGGGCAGCCCGATCGTGGTGGACTCTAAAAACAACTTTATATTATCCGATCTTCCCGTGGCGTTAGCCGGGGTTGAGGACCTGATCGTGGTGGTGAAAAACGGGGCGGTGTTGATCTGCCGGAAGGGGAAATCCCAGCTGGTCAGGGACATCGTGCAGGTCTTGAAGAAGGACGATCGCGGGGA
>CAZPQC010000235.1:0-4534 GCA_964588525.1 uncultured Spirochaetaceae bacterium | reverse complement strand
TCATCCCCTGCAGGTACAGGACGTCCTGATCCAGGTGGATCACGGTGAATCCCCCTGAAAAGTCCCGCCCCTCCTCGATCCACGTGAAACGGGGAGGCTCGAAGATGATCTCAAAGCCCGCACCGCTCTGATAAAGGCCGTTCAGCTGGATCTGCGCGGCGCTGATCCGGGTTTGCTCCTTGCTCAGCAGATCGTGCTGAAGCTCCTCGCTCAGCTTGATGTAGCGGCCGAAAGTGCGGTCCCACTGCTCGGCACCCAGGATGGACACGTCGATGGTGTTCAGAGAGACGACCTCGATATTGAAGCGGTGGATGATCGATTCGATCGACTCGTTGGCTCCGAAGACCAGCAGCCGGTTTGAGAGGCTGCGGAAGGACGCCTGCCAGACGTAGACCTCCTGGACATCCCCGGAGTATACGCTAATGCGGCGCTGTTCGGGGAGGAAGAGCAGGATCTCCTCCTGTCCATCCGTACCGGCCAGATACCAGGGACCGGCCAGATAAGCCTCGAAGGCCTCTACGGAAGGATCGGAGAACAGCTCCTCCAGCTGCTTCTCTTCGATGACCGCCCCGGGGAGTTGTTCCTTGCTGGTCAGAACGTAGCGGTTCTGCTGATACTGCCAGTAGTAGGTACGCTTGACCTTGTCCAGAATGTTCTCCGACTCCGCGTCCCGGCTGTACGCATAGATCACGAAGCTGGGCCCGTTCTTCTGACCCAGGCGGTAACCCTCGGAGCGTTCGACCTCGTCGATCTCGATGCTTCCATCGGCCACGATGCGCAAGATCTCGGTGAAGTACAGACCCAGACCGGTGGGGGAGGGGGTCTTGCGAAACAGATCCAGAGTAAGCTCACCCACGTCGTTCATGCCGCGGCAGACGATCTCCAGATTGTGATCCCCCACCACGTCCTTAAGGGAAATATCCAGCAGACGGAGGTTGGTGGCGTTGGTCAGACTCTCCCAGGTCCGGGAGTAGGTGGCTCGTATGGGATCGTAGTCGATCACGGCGAGCTTGAGGGGAGCCTGGGGGTCCTCCTTCTGGCG
This sequence comes from uncultured Spirochaetaceae bacterium, assembly GCA_964588525.1. Classification (GTDB taxonomy): domain Bacteria; phylum Spirochaetota; class Spirochaetia; order SZUA-6; family DRHE01; genus JAFGQJ01. The sequence goes on along the minus strand of CAZPQC010000235.1, from coordinate 3,492 downwards.
GAGCACCAGGATCTGCTCGTCGTTGGTGTCCAGATCCAGGTTGGTGTTGATCACCCGGATCAGCTTCTCGGTGTCGTCCAGCGGCACCTTGGGTGTCAGCTCCAGGGTCTCAGCGGTCATTCCGTTCAGGTTCTCCGCTCCCAAGCTCGATTCATCGGCCACTTCCGGGACGATCCTCCGGGTGCCCGCCTCGGCTTCCTTGTTCTCCTTGAAAAGATCACAGCCGGTCGCAGCAGCCAGCAGGAACAGAAGGGTGAGGATTGCCGGGACCAGCCGACGCCGAATTATTTTTCCAGTGTTCGCCATGCTCATCGCTCGTTACCCGGTGTTCGTCTGTTGGTTGTTGAAGTACTTGTGCAGCATCTCCAGGATTTCCACCTTCATCACCTCGAAGGGGCGCACACATTTGAAACCGGCCGCTGTCTTGTGTCCGCCGCCCCCGAGGCTCTGGGCGATGGTCGCCACGTCGATGTTGCCCTTGGAGCGCAGAGAACAGCGCTTGATCCCCTCCAGGTTCTCCTTGAAAAAGACGCTGACCCGAACATCACCGCTGCGCAGGGGGATGTTGATCAGCAGGTCCGATTCCTCGTAGATGGCGCCGGCCTCCCGGAGCAAATCCTGGGTCATGGTCTGCACGGCTACGTGATCATCGTAGTGCAGCTCCAAGGTGGCCAGCACCTTGGACATCAGCACCAGGGAGCTGATCGAGTTGCTCTCATACACGTTCACGTAGGTCATATTGGGCTGGACGCCCAGGCTGACCAGATCATGGGCGATCTCAAAGGTGATCGCCGTGGTCTTGGGGTAGATGAACGATCCGGTATCGTAGAGGATCCCCATGTACAGGGCCTGGGCAATGGGCAGATCCAGCTCCAGGTTCATCTCCCGGAACAGGAGGTAGAGAATCTCGCAGGTGGAGGAGGCGTTCTGCTCGATATGGTTTTTCGACAGTTGGACGGTTTCACTGTCGTGGTGATCCACGATGAAATACTCCTTGACCCTCGGGAGGATCAGGGTCGCCACCTGTCCGATGTTGTTGATGTCGTTCACATCCAGGATGAACAGTCCGTACTCTCCGATGTCTTTAGGGATCTGTTCCTTGCGCACCAGGACCTCGAACTCATCGCCGGGATCGATGAAGGCGAACTTCTGCGGAGCAGGATCGGCGTTGAGGATGCGGGCGGTCTTGCCGAGCTTGCGCAGGGCCAGCAGCATGGCGAATTCACTGCCCAAGGCATCACCGTCGGGGGTCTCATGCGCCGTGATTACGAACTTGTCGTACTTCTCGATAAAGTCAATGACCGCTTGATTGGGCATTGCGCTCGCTCCGCTCGCTCACTCTCGATCCGGTTCTTCAGGTCTGAGCACGGTGCTGCTGCGGGGCACCTCCTTGACGGAACGCAGCTGTCCCGAGCCGACCCGGGAACCGATCAGGCAGCCCGAGCCGATTTTCAGCCCTTTGGGTACTTCCGCATTGATTCCGATCACCGTCACCCCTTCCCAGATCTGTTTGGGAAAATCGAAATTCCGGGCGCCCGCCTCGCGCATACCGATGACGGCACTCTCCCCGATATTCGATGATCCCAGGTCTCCAACATAGGGTAGAACCAGAGTTTTGTACAGTTGGGCTTTCGCCCCGATCCGGTTCCCGTTCATCACCACCGAGTTCACGACAGAGGCTCCTTTATGCACCACCACGCCGGGGAAGATGAAGCTGCCCTCCACGTAGCCCTCCACCCGCGCTCCGGTGCTGATGAGGGAATTTTTCACATGCCCGCTCCTGTCGATGAGCGCTCCCTTGGCAGAGGAGGCGAGCTTTCCGGAACTGCTCAGCTGCTCCAGCAGCGCCACCGGGCCGGTCTGGCCGACCAGCCAGAGATTTTCCTTGTACAGCTGGGTGAGGTTGTTCTGGAACAGTATCCTTCCTGGGATGTTCCGCACGGCCTCGAAGGAGGCATGAAGCACCTGTGAGAACAGGGCCGTGCCCAGCCTGGAGGAGAGAGTGTGGCTCTTGCCGTAGCTTTCCAGGGCGCGGATTAGAGCCCGCTTTCCCGCCACATGGATCGGGGTTTCCACATTCTGAATGGAAACTCGCAGGATCGAGGCCTTGGCGTTCTCCACCAGCCGCCGGAGGGCGTTTCTGTCCGGGCTGCACACCAGGGTCAGGGGACAGATCAGCATCGTCGGGGACGGATCCCTCTCCAGGGTATCGAGCAGTCCGTCGATCCCGTGATCCACCAGGATCAGCCGCTCCCGATCCCCCCGCGATCTGGCGGTGATAAAAGGCGCCAAGCCGCGGTAGCGGTTCTCGGCGACCACGCTGCAGCCGGAATCGCTCAGGTCGCCGAATGCCGCCCCCGCGAAATCCAAAATACAGTGATGCCCCCAAAAGGGAAAGGAGGCGCTGGGTACTTCGTGGCTGAATCCCGGAAGGTCGTCCGGGAATCCACTTTCTATTAAATAGACACTACACGGACTCATGGGGAAATCAGGGAGATTCTCTGCTAATCTCGGCAAGATTGCAAGACCTTCAGGTCTTGGCCCGGCTGCGCCGGCTGCGCCGGCTACGCCGGATGGGCTAGCCGACCCGGGCCAGCCGGGCCGTGATGTCCTTCTTCTTGTCCAGATCCAGGCGCACCCGGAAGTCGAAATCCAGGATGTTCAGGGGGGCATCGTAGAACTTGGGGAAGCGCTCGGATTTGAGAACGGTCATACGCACCCCCTTGGCGATGGCCATGAGCCGGGCGATGCTCTGGGGGTTTCGCTTGGGATTGACTGCTACCGAGCCCTCGGCGATCTCCAGGTACAGAGGTTTGCCCTCCTTGATCTTGTGGACCGGTTGTTCCTCCTTCTTGTCCCCGGTGACCAGCCTGAAGCGGTACTTGACTTTCTTGAGGCGGCGCGCCAGCGCAACGATCAGCACGACCAGCAGGATCAGCACGGCCAGGGCGATCAGCAGCCACCACCAGAAGTTTTCGAAGAAGGTCTTCACGTGATAGTCGATCCGGCTGACCACCGGCAGAAAGCGATCCTCCCCGGTGAACTCGAATCGCAGGGTGCCGGTGTGATCCCCGGTCTTCACGGAGACGGGGATGCGCACCGACATTCCTATCTCGGTCGTCGAGTCGGGGGCGAAGGTGAAGGAGGCCGAATCTTCCAGGATGTTCTTCTCCATGCCGTCGGGCAGGGTCAGGCGGATCCCGCTGATCTCGACGGTCTGCTCCTCCGTGTAGCCCTTGCTCTCCACGCTCAGGGAGACCCGGCTGCGGCCCCTGTAGTCCACAGGGTCCAGGGTCGCCGGAGAGCTGACCTCCAGCGCGGACAGGAACTCCCGGGTCTTTTCTGTGAGCTCTTCCACCGTGGGCTGCTCGGACAGATCGGTGTAGGTGCCGGCCAGCTCGTCGGCCAATTGGCGGGCCTCCTCTCCGACACCCACTCCCAGGATGTGGACCTTCCAGCCCTTCATCTGGATGATCTTCGTGTTCTCCAGGA
>CAZPQC010000234.1:0-4540 GCA_964588525.1 uncultured Spirochaetaceae bacterium | reverse complement strand
GATCATCGAAACTAATGGGCCGCGTCGTTACCCTCCCGGATTTCGTCGTATCCAGGCACCTGTGGCCGTCGATTCGAAGGGATCCAAGGGTTGACTAAAAAGCTGAGCGATTATATAAAGTATAAACATTTTACACATGCGTTTACCAATACTTGTTGGTGAAGTAAAAGGAGTCACATATGAAGAGAATGGTTTTGCTGTTGTTCGTTGTTGTCGCGGTCATCTTACTTGCTGCGTGCGGCTCCCAGGATTCTGACTCGAGGGATCAGGCGGAAATCTCAGGCCCCTATCTACCCGACCAGCGAGCGGAGGCATACGCCTACACCCACGGGGGCTACGTCGGAAAGGCCGTGGTGACCATTGGAACCGACGGGAGCTTGAGCGTTGACATCGATGAGGCGTTTCTGCCTCACGACCTCGCCCTTGTCGATATCGAGAGCGATGACTGGTCCGATGCGAATACCGTGTCGTATATGAGCCATGGAACCGAGTCTCACGTGGCCAAATACGTCCAGTACAACGACACGGTCTACGTAGGCGTTCCTACCGGCACCGGCTTCTCCTACGTCGAAGCGGATGAGAACGGAAATCCCGCAGGCGATGTGGATCTGGAGAAGGCAATCCTGCGAAATTACGACACGATGAGAGCGTACTACGCCCTCGTCCGCTCCGGCGGATTCGATGTGCTCACCGGGTTCGACGGTGAGGTCATCCCGGTTACGTCCACCTCCTACGGCGGCGTCACCAAGAAAAATGCCCCGGGCTACTGGAATTCCGGCCAAACGTGGATCGGAAATATCAAGGCGATTGAAGCGTTTATCGAAGAGAACGGCGGTCAGTATTCACTCACCGAGATGGTCAGGGCAACGGAGGAAAACTCGGATGGACTCAAGTTCTGGTCGGTGGCCGACACCGTAACCAGTGCGACAAACTCCGACTTCAAGGATTACTTCAGTCTCGTCCAGACCGCACTGGGAAGGCTGAAAACGAAATAAGCCTTATCCACTCATTTTTCCGCAAGCTCCGGGGTGTTCGCGCACTCCGGGGAGATTGCGGAGCGGCGATCCTCAGCTCCTACTTGCGGTCACGGATCGCTTTGAAGTCCTCAATTGAGGAACATTCTCTAAAGGGATATTTCACAGGGTTATCTGTGTAGATTGCCCCAGAGACGACTCGAACGTCCGACCTACGGTTTAGGAAACCGTTGCTCTATCCTGCTGAGCTACTAGGGCTCTTTCAAGCGGTTCTCTCCGCCGTTCCTTTCTATATATAGCGAATCCTACACAGCGTGTCAATTCCGGACGGATTTGAACACAGATGTATAGAGCTTCGATCACTCTCGAACGCAGAGCACCGATCTACACAATAACCCAGAGCTTGCGCTCCCCGTCCCTGCACACTATAGCGGATTATCCCTGCTGCCGTGCGACAACATCAGCCCAGCCGTGCTCCCGGAGTCGCTGTTTCACGGCCGGAAGCTCGCTCTCCGGCACATCCTTCACGAGAACACGGTAGATCCCCTCGGGTGTTTGTTCCAGAGCTCCGGCAAAGCCCTGTTCGGTCAAATGCCGGAGGGAGAGTTCTGCGTATTCCCGGTTACGAAAGGCGGCCACCTGAATACTGAAGATCACCCCCGTTCGGATTGCCGCAACAGCTGCCGCTTCCGGAGAATCGGGAGAGAGCACCTCGATCCGCACCTTGGCCACCCCTTTTCCGGCCAGGCCGATGGCTGCAGCGGCTGCCCGGGACAGATCGATGATCCTTCCGGGAATGAACGGCCCCCGATCGTTGATGCGTACGACCGTGGATTTCCCGTTTTCAAGGCTGGTGACCTTTACTACGGCTCCGAAAGGGAGGGTCTTGTGCGCGGCGGTGAACTCGTTCGTGTCGAAGATCTCCCCGTTCGCCGTCCGCCGACCCTGGAACTTGCCCCCGTACCAGGAGGCCAACCCCTCCTCCTCGAAAGCGAAGGCTGTGGTACTCAGCAATAGGAGGAGGATCCATACCGATAGAATTGTTCGAAATCGCATGATCCTTTTATCTATCGACCCGCTCGGATTAAATGTTGATCCTTGGAGGAACCACGGTCCTTCGACCTTTATGTAACGCCCGCACGCCCCCGCTGCTACTTCCTGCCCGATGCCGCCTTGTGACAGAACCAGCAGGCAACGGCCCGGAGAGCAAATTGATACGCGTTGTTGAATAATCCGGAGGGAATATTATATTGTTAGGCGGTATGAGCACGGCAGCCCACTGGGCGGACAACTATGCGGAAAAGATCATCCGGGAGAAGGGAGACAAGGAGCTGTACGTCTGTGCCTCCGGAATCACCCCTTCCGGTACCGTCCATATTGGAAACTTCCGGGAAATCATCACCGTGGAGTTGGTGGTGCGGGCGTTGAAGGATAGAGGCAAAAAGGTCCGTTTCGTCTACTCCTGGGACGATTACGATGTGTTCCGCAAGGTCCCCAGCAATATGCCCAACCGGGAGATGCTGGAGGGCTATCTGCGTAAACCCATCACCCTCACCCCGGATCCTTCTGGGACCGAGGATAGCTACGCCCGGCGAAACGAGAAGGAGATCGAGGAACTGCTTCCGATTGTGGGTATAAAGCCTGAGTACATCTATCAGGCCGAGCGCTACCGTTCCGCCACTTATGCCGAGGGCATCCGTAGAGCACTGGAGCATCGTCAGCGGCTGCGGAAGATCCTCAGCGAACATCGTGAGAAACCGCTGCCCCCGGAGTGGTGGCCGATCACCGTATTCTGCACCTCCTGCAATCGGGACACTACGGAGATCACCGAATGGGACGGGCAAAACGGCGTTGCCTATCGCTGCTCCACCTGCGGCAACGAGGAGCGTCTGGATTTGACCAAGACGGGGGCGGTAAAGCTCTTCTGGCGGATCGATTGGCCCATGCGCTGGGCTTACGAAGGGGTGGATTTCGAGCCGGCCGGAAAGGACCACCACTCCGAAGGCGGCTCCTTTACTACGGCCCGCCCTATAGTCAAAGAGGTCTACGACCATCCCACACCCACGACCTTTCAGTACGACTTCGTTCGCATCAAAGGCCGGGGCGGAAAGATCTCCTCCTCCAGCGGAGAGGTGGTGAGCCTGCAAGATGTCCTGGAGATCTACCAACCCGAGCTTGTACGGTATATTTTCGCCTCCACCCGGCCGAACACGGAGTTTGCCATCTCCTTCGATTTGGATGTCATCAAGCTCTACGAAGATTACGATCGTTGTGAGCGCATCTATTTCGGAAGAGAGTCGGTAAGCGAGAGTCGGGCAGCCAAGGAGCGAAGGATCTACGAGCTCTCCCAGGTCGACCAGGTGCCGAAGACGATGCCCACCCAGATTCCCTTCCGGCACTTGTGCAACCTCATCCAGATCCAGGACGGCAACATAGAAGGAATGATCGAGTCCCTGAATATCCGGACGAGCGAGGTGGATCTGAACAGGCTCCGCACCCGCGCCCGCTGTGCCTGGAACTGGACTCAAAGCTTCGCCCCGGATTCCTTCCGCTTTACCCTGCGCCCCCGCGGCTGTGAACCGCTTGAGCTTTCCCCCGGTGAACGCCAGGCCATCGTCCTGCTGCGGCGGGAGATCGGGGAGAACCTGGATACCCACGATGAAAAGAGCCTCAGCGAGGCCATCTACACGCTGGCCGGAGAGGCGCAGGTGGAACCGAAAGCTTTCTTCAAGCTCGTGTATCGAGTGCTGATCGAGAAGGAGATGGGACCCCGTCTGGCCGGATTCCTGCTCACGATCGGAAAGAAACGAGCCCTCGAGCTTCTCGGCGGCTACTAGATAAAGCGGCTGTTAGGAGTACCATGGATACTGAAGAAGTCAAACGTCTGGTCGGCATCCGGGCTGTGGATACCCTCGTCAAGAGCGGTATGAAGCTCGGCCTGGGAACCGGTTCTACCGCGGTCCACGCGGTAAACCGGGTCGGTGAGTTGCTGCGGGAGGGGAGCTTGCAGGATATCGTGGCCGTGCCTACCAGCTTCCAGACCATGGTCGACTGCCAGGCAGCTGGCATCTCTCTCACCACCCTCAACGACCCGGCGGTGGACGGCCGGCTGGATTTGACAGTCGACGGAGCGGACGAGGTGGACCCACAGTGGAAGCTGATCAAAGGGGGCGGGGCGGCCATGCTGATCGAGAAGGTGGTGGCTCATGCCTCCGAGCGGTACTGCATCTTGGTGCACAGCTCCAAACTGTCTTCCAGGCTGGGAGAGAAAGCTCCGGTGCCCGTGGAGGTCGTGCCGGAGGCGCTGCTGACCGCCTCCCGCCGGCTCGAAGCCCTGGGTGGACGGGTACAGCTGCGCATGGCCACTAGAAAAGCCGGCCCGATCATCAGCGACCACGGCAACCTCGTCCTGGATGTCGGCTTCCCAGAATCATTCGATCCTCAGAGGTTGGAAGCGGAGATCATGGGGATCCCCGGAGTAATGGCGAATGGGATCTTCACCTGTCCGGTCAACGATTTGTTCGTCGGCTTTCCCGACGGCCGGGTGGAACACAAACACAGCGACC
>CAZPQC010000233.1:0-4647 GCA_964588525.1 uncultured Spirochaetaceae bacterium | reverse complement strand
GATCGTAGAGGTACTTGAAGTACTCCGGTTCGGTGGTCAGGGTCTTGCGGAACTTGGGCAGCATGGTTCGGTAAGAGTCTATGGCCTTCCAGAACTCGTAGAAGTCCGGGTTCCTGTTGTAGGTGTTGGCGTAGATCGCCGCCGCCCTGGCGTCGGCCCCACCCTTGATCGTCTGGGCTGTCCGGTAAGCTCCTGACTGAATCGAGAGCAGCTCCCTCTGCATCTCACCCATGATCGCCGCCTTCTTTCCTTCCCCGTCGGAGCGGAAGGCCTGGGCGATCTGATTCCGTTCAGCGATCATGCGCCGGTACACGCTCTCGGTGAGCTCGTCTGAGTACTTGATCTGGCGGACGATGATATCGATCAGCACGATTCCGTACTGGGGGGTGATGATGCTGGATTCATCGAAGACCTCCGCGGAGAGAGCGGCACGGCCTATCTGGATCTCCTCGTAGACGATGGTGGTGTCGATTCCGAGGGTTTGCGCCGCCTGTCCCTCGATCTCCGTTCCCGCCTGATAGACGCTGGGTCTATCGATCTGGTTGATAACGTTCGAGTTTCGCACCGCCTCCACCAGGGAGTTTCGTGAGATGATCTTGCGCACCGCGGAGTCGATCACGTCGTCCAGACGGGACTGGGCGCCGGTGATGGTGCCGACCGATTCGTAGAAAAGCTTGGGATCGGTGATCTTCCAGCGGGCGGTGGTGTCCACCCAGATGAACTGGTTCTCTTTTGTGGGGATCCGTTGGGATTCCCCGTCCCAGGCCAGGATCTTCTTGGGGAACTTGTTCACATTATCCACGAAGGGGACTTTGATCTTCAAGCCCGCGTTCTGCTCGATCGCAATGATGCGGCCGAAGCGGATGACTACTGCCTGCTCTCCCTCCTCAATCACATAAAACGGACCGGTGATCAGAAAGAGGATGATGATAACCGCGATGACGGCTATGACTGTAATTGTCTTTTTCATTGGGCACCTCCTGCAGGAGCCGACTCCAGAGCCTTGAAGGGGATGAAGTTCTGCAGGTTCTTGTCGATCAGGTCGACGTTCTCCGCATCCTTGAACACCTCTTCGAACATCTCGTAGTACAGACGGGTGCGGGTGACCCCCGGGTTGCGGCTGTATTCGTCCAGCACCCGGGCGAAACGGGCTACATCACCTTCGGCCTTGTTGACCCGTTCCACCGCGTATCCTTCGGCTTCCTGGACCAGCTGTTCGGCTTCACCCTTTGCTTTGGGGATGGCCTGGTTGTAGGCTTCCTGGCCCTCGTTGATCAGGCGGCTTCGGTCCTGGATGGCCTTGTTGACATCCTCGAAGGCCTCCTGCACCGGACCGGCGGGGGGCACGATGTTCTGGAGCTTCACAGTGGTGACCCGGATGCCCAGCTCGTACTTGTCGAAGAGCTGGTTCATATGCTCCTGGCCTTGAGTTTCGATGTTGGCCCGCTCGGCGCCGATGACGTCGAAGACCGTCCGGTCCCCGACTAGCTGGTTGATTACAGACTGGCTGATGTCCCGGATGGTCTTCTCCTTTTCCTGAACCTTGAACAGCCAGTTGTAGGCATTCACGATGCGGTACTGGATGATCCACTCCACATCCACGATGTTCAGGTCTCCGGTGAGCATGATCGACTCGCTGGGGAAGTCCTGGGCCGCCCGGATGGTGGTGATCCCGGGGCGTTCGGTGCGAAAGCCGAACTCTTGTTTCAGGACGACCTGGGTGGGAACGTTGTAGTTTTTCTCGATTCCGAAGGGGAGCTTGAAGTGCAGACCCGGCTCAGCCATTCTGGTGAAGCGGCCGAAAAGCAGTACGGCGGCCTGCTCCTGCGGGTCCACTACGAAGAAACTGGAGAACACGGTGATCAACGCCAGGATGACCACGACCACGATGATGATCGCTTTCGGTGTCAGGCGTCTGGGCGTTCGTCCAGGAGTTACGTCACGTTCTGACATAAACCCTCCTTGTACTTGATAGTTTCCAGCTGTGAATGCGCATCCACGTAACCGCTGGTCGGCACGTGAAGGTCCAAAGACGATTCAAACGGATTGCGCTTCGGACAAGTCATCGGATAGACTCACGAACGTGAATCCTTCAGTATTTAAAACTAATGTACTGCCGTGCCTTCCTGCGGTCAAGCAGAGGAAACCCCGCGGCCGGCGGGAGCCGCGTCCATGACCTCCAGGGAGCGCGTGCTGGCGGCAATCAACCACCAGCAGCCGGATCGTCTTCCCCTGGATCTGGGCGGTTCGATTGTCACGGGCATCAACGCCATGGCCTATGCCGGGCTCAGGAGGTATCTCTCCGGCCGGGGCTGGCGCTTCGCTTCCGATCCGGTCAGGGTGACCAACATCATTCTCCTGCTGGCCGAGGTCGAGACGGAGGTTATCGACCCCTGGGGCATAGACGTTCTGCCCGTCGACCGCTACTATGCAGCCCCCGGTGTTCCTCTGAGCGGGCGCTGGAAAGCTCATCCCCTGCCGGACGGAACGCCTGCTCTGTTTCCCGCCGGGTTCCGGCCGCTGATCGAGCAGGATGGCACCTGGAAGCTCTTCGAAGGCGAGGTGATGACCGGCATCCTGAGCCCGGGAAGCGGCTCCTTCGTGCCCGCTCACTTCCCGCTGAGCGAAGTCAGCCTGGAGGAGCTGGAGCGCTACCCGCTGCCCCGGATCGGCCCGGAGGAGCTGGAGTACCTCCGAAAGAGGGCCCGGAATCTGTACGAGAATACGGACAAAGCCCTGTTCGGCTGGTTCAACGGCAGCATCTTCGAAACCGGCCAATACTTAAGCGGCTTCGACACCTTCTTCATGCGGTTGGCGGGGGAACCGCAGTTCAGCCGCCGCCTGCTGGAACGCCTGGCCCAGGCGGTCATCGAGGATTTGAAGCTGTACCTCGAGGCGGTGGGCGAGTATATCCAGGTGATCGGATTCGGGGATGATCTGGGCTTCCAAAACGGCCCGCAGATCGATCCCCGTTTGTTTCGTTCCCTCGTCAAACCCCTGTTGAAGGAGATTTACCGCACCGCCCACTCCATGAGCCCGGCCAAGGTCTTCCTCCACTCCTGCGGTTCGGTGTACGAGTTCATCGAGGACTTCATCGAAGTCGGGGTGGATATCCTCAACCCTGTACAGACCTCGGCGGCCCATATGGAGGTGGAAACCCTGAAGGGCGAGTTCGGCGAGCGCATCGTGTTCTGGGGAGGGGGCGCGGACGTCCAGGCCGTGCTACCCCGGGGAACCCCCGAGCAGGTTCGTCGGGACGTTCGACACCGCGTCGAGGTGATGCAGCCCGGCGGCGGCTTCGTGTTTGCCCCGATTCACAACCTCCAGGCCGATATCCCTCCGGAGAATATCGCGGCCATGTACGAGGAGGCCCTGCGCAGCTGACCCGCGCCCTTGACTCTGCGGGAACTCTGTAAATATAGTAGTGTACTCATGAAGAAGATACTCATCACCTCGGCGCTGCCCTACGTAAACAATATTCCCCACCTGGGCAACCTGATCCAGGTGCTGTCCGCGGACGTGTACGCCCGCTACTGCCGGCTGCGGGGCTACGACACGCTCTATGTCTGCGGAACCGACGAGTACGGAACGGCCACCGAAACCAAGGCTCTGGAGGAGGGCATCACCCCCCGGGAGCTCTGCGACCGCTACTACCGGGTGCACGCAGACGTATACGAGTGGTTCAACATCGCCTTCGACAGCTTCGGGCGCACCTCCACGCCCAAGCACACCGAGATCACCCAGTCGATCTTCCTCGGTCTGGATAAAAACGGCTACATAAAGGAAAAAACCGAGGAGCAGACCTACTGCGAGAACTGCGATCGCTTTCTGGCGGACCGCTACGTGCGGGGGACCTGCCCGCACTGCAACTATCCTGAAGCCAGGGGGGATCAGTGCGAGAATTGCGGCAAGCTTCTAGATCCCACCGACCTGGTGGAGCCCCACTGCGGGGTGTGCGGCACGACTCCGGTGGTGCGGGAGACCACCCACTTATATATCGATCTGCCGGCGATCAAACCCCAGCTGGCGGACTGGATGGAGAGGACCTCCCGGGAAGGCGGGTGGGCGCGGAACGCAGTGCAGATGACCCAGGCCTGGATTCGTGACGGTCTGCACGAGCGGGCCATCACCCGGGATTTGAAGTGGGGCATCCCCGTGCCTAAAAAAGGATACGAGAACAAGGTATTCTACGTGTGGTTCGATGCCCCGATCGGCTACATCTCGATCACTGCCAACCTCACCGACGACTGGCAGACGTGGTGGAAGAATCCCGAAGCTGTGAAGCTGGTCCAGTTCATCGGCAAGGACAACATTCCCTTCCACACCGTCATCTTTCCCTGCTCCCTGATCGGCTCCGGCGAGAGCTGGACGCTCCTGCAAAGCATGTCCTCCAGCGAGTACCTCAACTACGAGAGCGGCAAGTTCTCCAAGAGCCAGGGGATCGGCGTGTTCGGCACCGACGCGGTGGAATCGGGCATCCCCGCCGATGTCTGGCGGTTCTATCTGTTCTACAACCGGCCGGAGAAGGCGGATTCCCAGTTCACCTGGAAGGATTTCCAGGAGAAGGTCAACGGAGAGCTGATCGGCAACCTGGCCAACCTGGTGAACCGGACCCTGACCTTTGTCAATCGCTACTTCGAGGGCAGG
>CAZPQC010000232.1:0-4765 GCA_964588525.1 uncultured Spirochaetaceae bacterium | reverse complement strand
ACCCCTTTCGAAAGCTCAGGAAATCACCGCGATGCGATCTCTGGCCGCGACACGGTCGCCTGCTTGAACAAACAGCTTATCAACAGTCCCTTCCCGCGGAGCGACCACTTCATTGTCCATCATCATGAACTCAACAACAGCCAGGGCCTGGCCGGCCGCGACCCGCTCGCCTTCATGAATGCTCAAGCGGGTCAGCACGCCCGGCACGGGGGCAAACACTTCTGCCGCCGGTTGGGGAGCCCGTTCAGCCGATGCGGAAGGCGCGCTTTGCTGCGAAGGACCGGGAGAAGGTTGATTCGGCTGCGCAGCCTGGGCCTCGGCCTGGCCCTTCTTTCGAACCCCGATCTTTACATCTCCCTTCAAAAACGCGATTCCCTTTTCCAGGCAGGTTGCCGCAATGAAGATGTTCTCTTCGCTGGCCGGCAGGTCCGCCGCGCCCAGCATCTTCTCAGCCGCAGGAATGCCTTTTTTAGGGTCCGCATCGTTGATATCCAGAGGGCTCTGGCGCGTAGGTTCGAGCCCGAGCTGCTCGGAAGCCAGCTTGACGATCTTCCGATCTGGCGCTACCGGGGTTCTGCCGAAGTAGCCCAGGACCATCTTCCCGTAGCCCTCGGCGATTTTCTTCCAGGGCCCGAAAACAACGTTGTTGAAGGCCTGCTGAAAATAAAATTGGGACACGGGAGTTACCGAGGTGGCGAAACCGCCCCGCGCCACAACCTCACCCATCGCGTCAATCACCTGAGGATACTTGTCGAGGATCCCGATGTCCCTCATCATTTGGGTGTTCGCCGTAAGCGCACCACCGGGCATCGGAGAGAAAGGAATCAAGGGCTCGACCCTGGTCGCTTCGGGAGGAATGAAATAGTCTTCCATGCATTTCTTGAAGACCTCTTCGACTTCAAGAATCTTTTCGATGTCGATGCCCAAATCGAATTCCGTTCCTTTCAGTGCATGCCACATGACCACGGTGTCCGGCTGGCAGGTGCCACCGGAAACGGGAGCCAGGGAGAGATCGATACCATCCGCTCCGGCCTCCAGAGCGGCCTTGTAGGCCAGAACGCTCGTACCGGCAGTTTCATGGGTGTGAAAATGAACGTGCGTTTTGCCCGGCAGATTCTTCCTGGCCAGCTTGATCGTCTCATAGACCTTGGAGGGAGCCGAGGAGCCCGAGGCATCCTTGAAGCAGACCGAATCGAAGGGGATACCCTCCTTGAGGATTTCCTTGAGGACCGTCAAATAGTATTGGGCCGTGTGCGATCCCTTGCATCCGAGGGGGAGCTCCATCATGGTCACGCATATCTGGTGTTTCAATCCGGCTTCCACGATACACCTTCCGCTGTAGCTGAGATTGTTGACGTCGTTCAGGGCGTCGAAATTTCTGATCGTGGTGATGCCGTGTTTCTTGAACAGCTCGGCATGCAGACGGATGATGTCCCTGGGCTGAGAGTCGAGCCCTACCACGTTTATTCCCCTGGCCAGGGTCTGCAGGTCGGCCTCGGGGCCTGCTGTTTCCCTGAAGGTGTCCATCATGGCGAAGGCGTCTTCGTTGCAGTAGAAGTAAAGGGATTGGAATCGTGCGCCCCCGCCGGCCTCGAAATGGGTGATACCGGCGTGCCGGGCCGCCTCCAGAGCGGGCAAAAAATCCCGGGTGAACACTCTGGCACCGAAGGCTGATTGGAATCCATCCCGGAATGCGGTTATCATGAACTTAACACGTTTCTTTTTTGCCATATCTTTAACCTTTGCTCACAATCTCCCAAAAAAGATCATGACTAAATTGGTCTCACTTCTTAACATAGACGTTTCGCGCTTGATTGATCAAGTCTTTTTCATTTGATATTTGACCATATGCATCGATCCAACTATGCTGGTACCGGGCATATGGAAGCGGTTTATTCTCAGTTCAAAGAACTTCTCGATTTATATTCCCCCAAGGATGCCTTCGAAATCGAAAAGATACTGGACGTATACTATCTGCATCTCCAATTCGAGAAAAACGACGACCTGTACATAACCCAATACGGTTTACCCTTCATCGACAACCTGAAACCTTACAACTTTCTGACAGACAGGAACTGGTATGAAGAACAATCCATTCGGTTGTCGGGTACCGGTTGTACCTACAAAGTCAGGACAAAAGAAATCGACGGAATATGCAAAGACCTCGTAGTCAAATGGAATCGCATGGGCCAGGATATTCCCGGAGAGGCGGAGACGGATGAGTTTGCAGGAGCCGAGTTCAACAGTCCTTTTGAAGAGTTTTCCCTTGTCATGGAGCTCAGAGACACGAGATTCGAATCCCCCGGAACAATTATCACCCAGAGGCCGCTGGCGATATACGTCCCTTCAGAAAGAGTGGAATTATGGCAGACAGGAAGAAAAGAATACAAGCTGCAAAGATTGATCGACGCGCATAAGGATGTCGAGCTCGATATGTTCCGTTCATATGTAATGGTATTCGAATGGATAAAAGGTATCGATGCCTCCCATGCGCATACCGAGAATCTCTTGCTGGAAAGACAGATGGTGGATCTCACTCTCCGAGTCGAGGAGGAAATGAAAACCAAGGGCTTTGTTGTACGGGATAGAAAGCCCCACCATATCATTGTCAAACCAAAGAAGACGGGTCAGCTGGCCAGAGACAGGGCCGGAGAGATGCTGTACGCCGTAATCGATTACGAGCTGCTCGCGCGAACGCCTCAGAGAGAGGCCAACATCAAGCAGAGCAAACGCTTCAGGTACCATCAGAAACAAAAAGAAAGGTTTTCCGTCACCTTCAGCGCTAATCTTGCGCCTCAACTCAAGCAGGTAGGAATATTGGGGGTTGACTATATTTTTGGTCGAGTGGAGAGCACCAACGGATTGTTATGGGTTGTGGGTAAAGATCCTGACTTGTTCGACTATTTCTTGCCCGAGCGATGGGAGAGCACGGCGCGCACCAGGTTATCCAAGTTTCACGAGATGTACCACACGATAACCAAAGACTATATAAATATGGTGTGGAAGGTTTCGCAAGTGGGCGTGCAGCCCGATGTGGATCCGTTCGTAGAAGAGGAACGGAAAATATTGGAACACGGATTCAACAGTCCGTTCGAAGAGGTAAGCATCGCCGTGCAGCTCAGCCGAAGAGGGGTAAGAACGGTCTACCCGAGAGCAATCTACATGTTTGATGGAACCATATCCATTTCTGATTCGATCTTTGACAACAGCAGATATCTGAACCACCGGAAGTATCTAACCCCCGAAGGAAATCCCATACTCAGAAAGGATCACAGCTATATCATCATCTGGGGTTACTGGAACGGTCCGGATGAAAGGCTCGCCGCCAAAGACGGGGATTATCTGACGGGGATCAATGCCCTGAATGCCTATAGAGAGGGATTGATTTCGGAACAGGAGTATATCGCTCTATTGAAGACAAAAAAGCAGAAATTAGCCGCGGTTGGAATCGAAGATCTCAATCTGAGGGGCACACATCTGCTTCTTTCCCTTGACAGCTCCGGTGATCTGCTGCGGGATAAGGACGGCACACCTGAGATGAGAGTCTGCAACTTTGAGCTGCTGAGCAAAATATACTGACTATTTTCATTTGGCTTACAGCGGAAGCTCGACAAGCCGCCCTGTCTGCGCCGACAGTTCGATCGCCGCCGTAACTTCCAGGGAACGATACCCCTCTTCCCCGGGAATTGGGTTGGGTATTTCGCCGGATACGGCCAGCACGAAATCATTGATTTCCTCGAGTACCCAGATATCTCCCTCTCGCGGCACACCCCCCACCAGATCGTAATTTATTTCCTCACCGTCAGCCTTGGTAAAAACCAGCGGATTCTCCGCTCTCGAATCGATTCGCAAAGTACCGCCCTCACCGGCCAGCACCGTATCATCGATGCTTTTTCCTGCCAGTGTCCAACTTGCCGAAATTGTACCGATAGCGCCGCTTTCGAATTCCAGCACGGCAACGAAATTGTCCGTTATTTCCTTGAATATGAAATTTTTCGACATGGAAAATACTTTCCGAATCCTGTCGCCGGTTAGGAAGCGGAGCAGATCCACTTTGTGGATACCCAAATCGGCGATGACCCCTGCGGCTCCTGCCGTTTTCTTCCTGGTAAACCACTCACCCCTCGGACTCCAGACGAGTGGACCTTCATGAGCGAGGGTAGTCCTGACATGATATAGATTTCCCACCAATCCGCTACGGACAAGATCCCGGGCTTTGCGATGAGTCGGGAAGTAACGCGCCGATTGGCCCACCATAAGCAGGGTATCGTTCTTACCGGCAGCCTCGATCATTCTGGCGGCTTCTTTTAGATCTAGAGCCATAGGTTTTTCCACCAGCACCGAGATACCCCTTGAAAGTGCTTTCACGGTCATATCACAGTGCAGACTGTTGGGTGTACAGATGCTTATGGCTTGAACCCCGCTTTCGGCGAGAAACCTGTCGTAGTCGGTGTATATCTGCGCTTCAGGCAGATTCTGCTGCAAGTCGACGACCGTTTCCGCTCTATGATTGTAAAGGGCTACGATCGAGGCACGGTCGCAGCGCAGGTAACTGGGGATATGCAACCGGCGGGCAATTTGCCCGCAGCCGGCTACGCCCACCCGGATTTGCTTCTGCTTCCCTGAATTCATTGAAATCATTTCCAGTCAAAAATTATGCCTATTGTATCGAAGCGATCGCGGCGGATAGCTTCCTGTACTTCGGATGGTCTCTACCCCCGGTCGGCCAGGTACTTGAAGTAGCTGTACTTCTCCTTGGCCTCGA
>CAZPQC010000231.1:0-4768 GCA_964588525.1 uncultured Spirochaetaceae bacterium | reverse complement strand
TGTAGATTGGGGGTACGGACTATGGGAGTAGTAAGGAAAGTCTTTCGCTGGTTCGCGGATTTTGTAGAGGTTTACCTGCCGATAGCCGTGTTTGTCATGTTGTTTCTCGCTTTCCTGATAAATGTTTTCTTCCGCTATGTTGTTAGGGATCCTCAAAACTGGACGTTCGAGCTTTCCATCAATGCGTTTGTCGTGGTGGGTCTTCTGGGGGCGTGCACCGCCTATCGAAAGGAAGACCACGTTGTTTTCGATCTGCTGTACACCAGACTGAATTCCAAAGGCCGGAACATTCTGCGCATGATTTCATCCGTTATAGTGATCGTATTTTTTTCGATTGCGCTTCCCGGATCCATCAGGTATCTGGTGAGGCTTCCCGCTGTAACCTCGATTATGAGGATACCCCTTCGCTATATCTTTTTACCATACCCCATTTTACTGATCTCCATGGTATTGAGATCGGCTTACCGCCTCGTTTTGGATTTCAGAGCCTTCAGGAACAAATCCTACGTTCAGAGCTACAATCCCGAACATGGGGATGCGTTGATATGAGCTGGTATCTACTAATACCGTTTAGCTTCTTGATTGTTGCGTTCGTCATCCGCATGCCCATTGGTCTCGGGATGCTGGCCGGCGCGATTGCCTACTATATGGCCAAAGGCTTGAGCCTTGGCTCATTGTTAAACACCGTATGCTATGGCCTGACGAACGCATACATTCTCATCGCCATTCCGCTGTTCATTTTCACAGCCAACGTGATGAACTCCAGCGAGGTGACGGATAAGATCTTCGACTTCGCCAGATCCCTGATTGGACGCAGGCACGGCGCAACCGGTTACGTCAATATAGTGGCCTCTTTGATTTTTGCCGGTATGACCGGAAGCGCGGTGGCCGATGCCTCCGGCCTCGGCACGCTGGAGATTGCACAGATGAAAAAGGAAGGCTACGACATGCCTTTTTCCTGTGCCATCACCGCTTCGACAGCGGTTATCGGTCCCATCTTTCCTCCCTCCATCCCCTTCGTAATCTACGCCATGATCTCCGGCGCTTCGGTAGGCAAGCTGTTCATGGGCGGTATGGTGCCGGCGATCATCCTCTGCATCGTGATGGGAGTCTACGTGTACTTCGTTTCCAAGAAACGAGGCTATCCGATCGGCGCCAAGGTCACCTTCAGGTTTTTTATAAGCAGTACGTTCAAAGCCGTACCGGCGCTGCTGACCCCGGTCATTCTCCTGTTCGGGATCTATACGGGCTTCATGACGCCGACGGAAGCAGGAGCCGTGGCGGCTGCCTATACGCTGATTATCGCGTTCCTGGTCTACCGCACCCTGAATCTCAGGTCTCTCGGAACGATCCTGCTCAATACGCTGAGAACCACGGGAGCGATCTTCCTGGTGATAGCGGGGGCTTATGGATTTTCGTTCATCGTCACCTCTGAACAGGTGTCAAAAATCGTTGTAAGTGCGATGAGCGGGATCGTACACAGCCCCTGGGTGTTCCTGCTGGCAGCCAATATTCTATTCCTCATTCTCGGCGCCCTGGTGGATGTAAATGTTTCCGAGCTAGTGTTTATCCCGATTATCCTGCCGCTGGTGAAATACTTTAACATCGATCTGGTTCATTTCGGTGTGCTGATCTGCCTGAACATGATGATCGGTCTGTTGACGCCGCCGTTTGGCATGCTGCTGTTTGTAACAGCCGGCATCGGCAAGGTGTCCATGAAGGACCTGATCCGGGAAGTGCTGCCGCTGATAGGCGTGCTGCTGGTTGCGCTGGCGATCATCACCTATATACCGGATACGGTCATGTTCCTGACGCATCTGGTGAGATGACAGGAGCCGGATCGGGTAGTTTACGGGAGACTTTGATAGATGCTTAAGAACAAACCAGCTAAGGCAACCAACACCAAGAGAGTACGTCTGGCCTCGATCGGCGCCGGGATGATCGGTCATGTGCACGCCGAAATAGCCGCCGGGATGGAGGAATGCGAGTACGTAGCCTTGTGCGACCAGGATCCATCCAAGGCGAACATGGCGCGAGAGCTCGGGGCGACGTACTACCGGGATTTCAGGGAGATGATCGAAAACGAAAACATCGACGGTGTCATGATTTCTCTTCCCAATGAGCAGCATGAGCCGGTGGGATCCGCCTGTGCCGAGAGAGGAGTCCATATCTTCATGGAAAAGCCGATCGCGTCCACCGTGGATGATGCCGAAAAACTTATCCGCAGCGCCCAAGCCAATCATGTCCAATTGCTGATCGGCCATCACAGACGCTTCAATCCTATGATGATGGCGACCCGCGAGATGGTCCGTGGCGGCGAGCTGGGAGAGATCGTGGGAATAAACGTGCTCTGGTGCATGTACAAACCCAAGGAGTACTTCGAGGCAGGGCCCTGGCGAAAGCAGAAGGGAGGGGGTCCGATCCTCATCAATACGATTCATGAGATAGACAATCTTCGTTTTATCTACGGAGAAATCGCAAGGGTTTACGCCGAAACGAGCAACAAGATCCGTAAGTTCGAGGTCGAGGATACGGTTAGCATTTCATTGCGGTTCAAGGACGGAACCCCGGCGAGCATCCTGATGTCCGATGCGGCGCCCTCTCTCTGGGGCTACGAGTGTACCATGGGCGAAAACCCGTTCTTCTTTCATACAGAGGGAAATATCTACCATTATCTGGGTACGAAGGCCTCTTTGACCTTTCCCGGAATGCTCAAAGTGTACTATGCCGATCCGACGAAGGTGGGTTGGCAGCATCCTTTGACCACCACCCGATTGCCCATCAAGAGCAAAGATCCCTATCCCGACCAGCTCAGACACTTCTGTAGGGTGATTCGGGGAGAGGAGACTCCCAGGACCAGCGGTGAAGACGCCCTGCAGTCACTGAGAGTCGCGATGGCGGTACACGAATCCGGGCTTACCCATCGGCCGATCGAGGTGTGATAGGCGACTGAGGTTGGGGTGGCAGTGTATTGCACGGTTCCGGCCCTACAGGGGAGATCATGGGACCGTGCGCGGAGTGGAACCATAGGTAAATGAACCGGGAGTATTGACAAACTCGAAATGTATCGTATGATAAAATTATTATTTAATTATAATAAAAGTATAATGAGAGATGGCTTATGAGCGCTGTCGGCAATAAAAAGGTTAGAGTCTATGAGAGCCTGAAGAGGCGGATAATAGACTGCGAGCTCGTTCCGGGGCTGCCCATCAATGAGGCGGATTTTGCCAGCGAGCTCGGCGTCAGCAAGACCCCTGTACGGGAAGCACTGCGGCAGCTGGAGACGGATGGCTTCGTAGAAAACGTTCCCGGCCGGGGATCGACCATTTCCCACCTCACCCCGCTGGATATCCGAGAGATCCTCGAGATTCGGGAAATCATCGAAACCGGAGCGGCCAAGCAGGTCGCTCAATTTCAGCCCCACAATGAGGAATTGCTGAAGAAGAGAGCCGAGCATCAACGTCTGCTCAAAGATGAGCCGGGAAGTGAGCAATATGTTCACGAGTGGGGCGAGTGGGAAGACGTCCATCTTTCCATAGTGCAGGCCTTGGACAACCAGACGTTTCTCAAAATGTACGAAGGTTTGCTGGACCGCATCAAGAGGATCAGGAACCATTTTGGCCAACGTTTTACCCAACGGCGGTTTCACGAGATTATCAGCGAGCACGTGGGGATCCTGGATGCCATTCTCGAGGGCGATCCGGATCGTGCAGAACAGGCGGTCAGGCAACACCTGCAAAACGCGGGAGCCTTCCTCATGGGGCTGTCGGTCACTCGGAAGGAGTAATTCTATGGTGCACGTCTTCACTCAAGTGTCGAGACCGGACCGGAAGCTGGTCGACGCATTCAAGAATCTCGGAGCCGCCACGGTCTACGAGGCCGCCGGACGCAGGGGTTCCGTAGACCCGAGGATCAAGCCATTGGCCAGGGGGATCCGGCTGCTCGGCCCGGCTTTTACCGTCGAGTGCCACCCGAAAGACAACCTGATGCTGCACAAGGCTCTGCAGATTGCCGAGAAGGGCGACGTCCTGGTTGCCTCGACCCAGGGCTATCCCGAAGCGGGATACTGGGGCGGCTTGATGGCCACCTCTGCGATGGCCAGACAGTTGGGAGGCCTGGTGATCGATGGATGCGTCAGAGACAGCACAGAGTTGATCGAACTGGGTTTTCCTGTTTTCTGCCGCGGTACCTGCATCCGGGGCACTAACAAAGGAACCCTTGGACGGGTGAACCACCCGGTATTGCTTGGTGATGTCATTGTACATCCCGGCGATCTGATCCTCGGCGACGATGACGGGTTGGTCATCGTTGCTCGAGAGGAGATCGAAGCGGTGCTGAAAGCCTCCCGGGAGCGGGTTGCCAAGGAGGTTAAGAAGGCATCGGAGCTTGCCAAAGGCGTCAGCAGTGTCGAGCTGAACAAGCTTGAGCCGGTCTTCCGCTCTCTGGGGCTGGTCGAGGAGTAGTGGTGAACGTCACCTCCGACCACCTGAGGAACGTCGGTGTCGAACTGCTGCAAACCGCCGGAGTCGGCTTGCAGGAAGCAGGACTGGTGGCGGAGAACCTGGTGGCGGCTGAGCTGCGGGGGGTGCCGACTCATGGGATCAACCTTCTGCCCGCGATCCTCGAAAGGATTGCAGCCGGACAGATGGAGGTTCCTACGGGATTGAAGGTGATCGCCGACGAGCAGGCGATCACGCATATGGACGGAGGCAACGGTTTCGGACAGACGGCGGCCGCAGAGGGCATGCGCCGTTGCATCGAGAAGGCC
>CAZPQC010000230.1:0-4801 GCA_964588525.1 uncultured Spirochaetaceae bacterium | reverse complement strand
ATATTCTCATTTAAAGTATAATACAACCCTCGGCCGAAGACAATCCGTGTTGACGATATCCCCGTTGGATCAAGCGAGCCGTCCGTCGAAATCCTCCCTGCCACGCTCCGGCTGCAGGGGAAACCGAACGGGACGCCGGTCCCGATTGGATCTGTAGATGGCGGTAAACAGCTCCACGGTATCGCGTCCCTCTTCGGCGGTTACCAGGGGCTGCCTGTCTTCCAGGATCGCCCGGAGAAAATCCCGGATCTGCAGCCGGTGATAGTAGCTGGCCGCGTCGATGGTCCCGAAAAACTCAGTATCCTCCCGCCGCCAGCTCTCCAGCAGATGTTCCTCTCCGGGAATGGTCCACAGATCATTCACAGGGGGTTCCAATACCGGCGACATCCCGGCTATGAACATGGCCCCGCCGTCGGTCTGGACGCCCAC
Source organism: uncultured Spirochaetaceae bacterium (assembly GCA_964588525.1). Taxonomy (GTDB): domain Bacteria; phylum Spirochaetota; class Spirochaetia; order SZUA-6; family DRHE01; genus JAFGQJ01. Next base: position 4,372 of record CAZPQC010000230.1, on the reverse strand, counting down.
CGAGGCTCCGCTGCTCCCGTGCACGTGGACTTTTCCGTACAGCCCAGGCTTCTGGGAGTTGGAGACCACGATGTTCCCCAGCGCTCCGCTGGTAAAGCGAACCACGGCGATTGCCGTATCCTCCACCTCGATGTAGGGATGATTGAGGTTGTCCCAACAGCCGTATAGTTCGGCGATCGGGCCCATGAACCAGAGCAGCAGATCGAGCTGATGCGGGGCCTGGTTCACCAGAACCCCGCCCCCTTCCATCTCCCAGCTGCCCCGCCAGGGATCGCTGCGGTAGTAGGGCTCATCCCGCCACCCCAGCATGGCCACCATTCCGAGGACGGGCGAGCCGATGCGCCCCTCCTGGATCGCCCGCTTCACCCGCAGAACCGGGGCGTACCAGCGGCGCTGACTGACGGTTGCCAGCCTGCAGCCGCTTTTCACCGCGGCGGCGATCATGGCGTCGCAATCCTGCAGGGAGGCCGCCAGCGGCTTCTCCACCAGCACGTGTACCCCCGCCTCCAGAGCTCTGACCGTCGGTGCGGCGTGGAAGGGATGGGGCGTACAGACCACAACCGCTTCGACCACACCGAGCATCTCATCCAGGTCGGTGTAGCCTGTTGCCCCGTACTGCCCGGCGAAAGCCTCGGCTTTATCCGCCGAGCGGCTGTAGGCGGCGATGAGCTCGGATTCCTCAAATTCCGAGAGTGCCCGGGCATGGGTATGGCTGACTTTTCCGCAGCCGATCACCCCCGTACGCAGTTTCTTCATCTATCCTCCCAAAGGGCTACGGCCTCAGGACCACCTTCATCAGTCCGCGTTCGGCCCGGTAGAGCCGCTGGAACCAGGCGGCCCCCTCGGCCAGTGGAGCGGTTGCACTGATCAGTGTGTCGACCTCCACGGCCCCGCGGCCGATGAGCTCCAAACAGGTCGGGTACTCCCCGCTGGAGGCGCAGGAACCGTTCACATTGATCTCCCGGGTCACAACCGCCTGCACAGGGAAAATCACTTCAGGAGCCAGATTTCCGATCACGGTCAGGGATCCCCCCTTGCGCAGAGCCGACACGGCATCCTTCAGCGAGTCGCCGATCCCGACCGCCTCCACGGCCACATCCACCCCCCGGGCCAGGTGCCGGCGCACTTCCCGACCCACCTCCAGTTCCTTGGAGTTGATCACCAGGTCCGCTCCGAGCTTCCGGGCCAGCTCGAGCCTGGCAGAGTCGATGTCCGCCGCGATCACCGGGCTGCACCCAGCGGTCTTGAGAACCTGCAGGGCCAGGAGTCCGATGTTTCCCGCTCCCACCACCAGGGCGGAGTCGTTCAGATCCAACGCCGTTCTGCGGATCCCGTGAACCGCCACGGAAAGGGCTTCCACCATCGCGGCCTGGGCAAAGCTCACCCCTTCGGGCAGAGCGTAGAGAATGCGGGCCGGAACGGCCACGTACTCGGCGAATGCCCCGTGCTGCCGGTACTCGTCGCAGGATACACCGAGAACCCGGCGGTTGTCGCAGAGATTGATCTGTCCTCTGCGGCAGTGCCAGCACTCGCCGCAGTAGATCGTGGAATCAAAGGTTACCCGCTGACCCGGCTCCCAGCCTTCCACACCCGCTCCCGCCTCGGCGATGAGGCCGGCCGCCTCGTGGCCCATGATGATCGGCGGCTGCCGCCGCCCGCTGGACCCGTCCATGCCGTGCACATCGCTGCCGCAGATCCCGCAGGCTTTGACGGCGATCAGAACCTCCCCCGGGTCGACCCGGGGATCGGGCACGTCCTTGTAGGCGAAACGCTTGTACTCCTCCAGTACCAGGGCTTTCACAAATAAATCATATGCAACAATCGCGATCACTTCAATTGATCAGAGGGCAACAGTTTCATTACTATAGTGACGCGGACACAGGAGGACACCGATGAATCAATTCAAGGAAAACAACGCCTTTCTTCAGCTCCCCGAAAACGCCAGGGCTCGGGGTCTGCTGAAATCCATGGGCTATGACAGCCAGGATCTGAGGCGGCCCCGCATCGGAGTCGCCAATACCTGGGGAGAGACTTCGCCGGGGCATGTGCACCTGAGGGGCGTCGCCGATGCCGTGAAAGCGGGGATCTGGCAGGCCGGGGGTACGCCCTTCGAGTTCAACAGCGCCGCCCAGTGCCCGATGGCGGTGGGAGAACACGGAATGCGCTACGACCTTCCGACCCGCGATATCATCGCCGCGGAGGTGGAAGCGATCACCCATATTTCCATGCTCGATGCCCTGGTGATGGTCTCCTCCTGCGACAAAAACGTGCCGGCCCATCTTCTGGCCGCAGGCCGCCTGGATGTCCCGGTGATCTTCGTTCCCGGGGGGCCGATGGATTCCGGTCACTACCACGGCAAAGACTCGGTTACGAGCACTTTGGACGATGAATGCTATGCCTTCGGTGTGGGAAATCCCAGGATCTCCGTGGAGGAGATCGAAAAAATGGAAGAGCGAGTCTGCCCCGGAGCGGGCTCCTGCGCTCTGTTGGGAACGGCCAACACCATGCAGGGTTTGGTCGAGGCCTTGGGCCTCACCCTCCCCGGCGCGGCAACCGCATCCGCGACCTCCGCCCGGCGCCTCTGGCTGGCCAGAGAATCCGGACGCCGGATCGTCGATCTGGTGCACGGGGGTATAACCTCCTCGCAAATCATCACCAGGCAGGCCGTGGCCAACGCCATCAAGGTGCTGCACGCCCTGGGGGGTTCTACCAACGCCATCGTTCACCTTCTGGCATTGGTTTATGAAATGCACTGGGAGGAGGAGATCGATCTGGCCGTGTTCGAGCGCTACAGCAATGAGGTTCCCTGCATCACCAACGTTGTGCCCGGCGGAGCATACACGATGAAGGACTTCGAAGAGGCCGGCGGCATTCAAACGGTAATGAAGCGGATCGAGAGCAAGCTGGCCCTGGATGCCCTTACCGTTACCGGAAAAACAGTGGGAGAAAACCTGGCAGGCGTGAACGACCTCGGGGATTCCGACGTGATCCGCCCGGTCGAACGCCCGATCGCCCGGGAAAGCCTGGTGATCCTCCGGGGCACCCTGGCCCGCTCGGCTGTAGTCCGCACCCCGGTGATTCCCAGAGAGATGTTCCGGCACAGGGGACCGGCTCGGGTGTTCGACAGCCAGGAGCAGGCCCTGTCTGCGCTGCGGGATCGGCAGATCCGGGCGGGAGATGTGCTGGTTCTGCGCCACGAAGGGCCCAAGGGCGGACCGGGATTCAATGAGGTGTTCAAGGTGATCGGATTCCTCAACGCTCTGGGTTTGGAGACCAAGTGTGCACTGGTCACCGACGGGCGCATCTCCGGCTTCGCCAAAGGACCGTACATCTGCCAGGTCTCCCCGGAGGCCGCCGAAGGGGGCCCTCTGGCCGTAATCGAGGAGGGGGATCTGATCGAGATCGACATCCCGAAACGCAGAATCGACTTGGCAGTCTCTGAGCAGGAGATCAACCGCCGAATTGCCGCCTGGAAACCGCCCGCTCCCCGGGTGCATGAAGGCATCCTGACGGCCTATGCCAAACTGGCCAATCCGGCCGAACTGGGTGGGGGACTGAATCTCCGCCTGCCCTGAACCTTACAAGGGAGGATGAGGATGAAAACACGCAAGGACGGGCAAATGAAGAAAAGAAAGGATTATCTCAGCTGGGACGAGTACTTCATGGGGGTGGCGCTGCTTTCAGCTCAAAGAAGCAAGGATCCCAACACACAGGTCGGCGCCTGTATCGTGAATCCGAAAAACAAGATCGTCGGGGTCGGCTACAACGGTTTTCCCACCGGTTGTTCCGACGACGAGTTTCCCTGGAACCGGGAGGGGGATTTCCAGGACACCAAGTACCCCTACATCTGCCATGCGGAACTCAACGCGGTGATCAACAAGATCTCTGCAGACCTGTACGATTGCCGGCTGTACGTGGCTCTGTTTCCCTGCAATGAGTGCGCCAAGGTAATCATCCAGGCCGGAATTACAGAGGTGATCTACCTGTCCGACAAATACGCCGAGACCGACGCGGTCAAAGCCTCCAGGCGGATGTTCCGGGCAGCGGGAGTGAATTGCCGGCAGCTCGAGGTGAGGCGGCACAGCGTGACGTTGACCTTTCACGGATAGGTCAACAAAGAGGCTTTCTCCCGCGCCGGATTTTCTTATATTAGACCTAGTCCCCGGGATCGAAAGCCGCTGCAGCTAACCGCCGGCGCCGGAGCATATCGGGGCAAGGGTCGAAGGATGGCTGAAAACAAGCATAACCGCTACCGCCTGGAATGGATTCGCGATATCTCCGAAGTCCCTAAAGAGGCTTGGAACGCTCTGGCGCTTGCCCTTGACACGCCGATCCTCGAGTGGGAGTGGCTGCACCGGATGGAAGCCTCGGG
>CAZPQC010000229.1:3126-4810 GCA_964588525.1 uncultured Spirochaetaceae bacterium | reverse complement strand
CTCAGATGACATCTGTGTTATCTCTGAAAAATCTAATTCTGTCATAAGCATAACAGCATCCACATAATCCTTATGCTTTTCACTTTCACGTATGTTCTTTATAATTTTACCAATAAATTCCAAAGAATCATCACCAATTTCATCGGGAATGTGAATTGACAAAATTCCATGTAATTCTAAAGCTTTATCAAGAGGGAGGGGTTTCATCTTGTTTCCATGTAAGTATCATTCCAACTGGCATAATATTGCTCTTCACTTTATGTTTAGTTTCAGGAGACATTCTAGGAGCAGGTGACATCCAAGCAGGTCTGGGAAGTGGCTTGAAAATGGATTTCTTAGTGGCTTCATCATATTGGTAAGCTAATTCATTCAACTGCCATTCCCATTCCCTTTCTAATTGTGCTTCAATGGCAATCTCCTGAGCAAGCCCAATGGCATTATCAATATCCAATTCAGAGATATATTTTATTTCCCATCCATATTTCTCAGCAATCAAATGCAACCAGATAAACCAAGTTCTACCTTCATAATCCCATACAGCTTTCTGATCTTCAATTATAGATTTCAAGAATGGAAATTCTAAAGTGGGGGAATTGAGATTGAATAATAATTGCAAGGCATTAGATATTTCATACCATGGCAAATCATTCAATTCTAATTGAAAATCAATAGCAGCAGAGATGTAGGAATAGATATTTTCCACCACACCTAATCTATCTCCAACCTCTGCTGCCTTGAGTAATTTCTCTTTTATATCTTCGAGCAGCAACCATTTACGTAAAGCTGCTCGTTTTACGGTGTATTGCTTATTTCCTAGAGTAACTTTGATGAGAGGCACATTACTCTTATGGAATTACACTAAGATCACTTCTTCCGAACATGCCAAATTGCTGAGCAGATGGCTTGGTAGTATCTGCATAGCCACGTAGCTTCAAACCTGTTACTTGCCAGTTATTGCCAAATGGCATATTTATAGTCCAAGCATCTACATACTTAGCACGGTGCATATGTATCCAAACATAATCACCGTTATCGGTGTCGTAGACTTTTGGAGCATAAACCATCCAGAATTGGGTATTATTGAGAGGGCCAAACCCAAACTTCTGTGTTGGAGAAGTCTCAGTTACAGCCCCACCACCCAATAAATGCCTCAAGGTCTGGAGTGGGAAAAAGCTTTTGATAGTAAACTGCAATTCAATGAAGTTACGTTGCTGGACAGTATCTTTCACCCCAACGTTGTCACAAAGTACATCGTTGATGGTAATATCTTCTGTGAAGCTAACATCAGTTGGACAGCCAACTTCAAATACTGGATAAGAAGTCGTGCCACTCAATCCCCAATAAAACCCATCAGCATCAGGGTTATTCAGGGGATCAGCAGTTGCATCCTGGAAGAAAATACTTGGAGCACTCTCAAGATAAATATCTTCTTGGGTATCCAAATTACCGATTGGAGTTCCGGTAGTTAGAGCCATATTTCACCTCTTTACTCTATGATTTCAAAATATGAAGTGGCTTTAGTGCCACTGCAACAATCTCTGCTACTTTTCCTCATAATCATAATATCCGCATCTTCTTTATCCACATCTAATGCTGATCCTGCTCCATTGAAAACATAGAGTTTACCTGTAACTGGCCCAAGAATATTTAATTTCAGAGCCTTCAACAAAACCATTCTGACCAC
>CAZPQC010000229.1:0-3026 GCA_964588525.1 uncultured Spirochaetaceae bacterium | reverse complement strand
TCGCTTCGCCATGTCCTCACATCAATCCTTACTGCCGGAATAAGATTAGTCAACCGGCAGGTAAATGTAATATTATTTGCGGTAAAGCTATTATCGTGCAATGATGTATTGATTATACCAGCAATCCTATCTGCTTGTAAAGAACTGGCAGTCTCAGAGAATGCCATACAAGAGAAGGTTATACGGGAATGGTTGCAGGCATCATCCAGAGGAGAATTACCAATGAGCCTTACCCTGATATTGGGATAATCAAATTCAGAGCCTTGCCATTGATCCTCTCGGATTTCATCAGCACCAAGAGCAGTACCATCCACAGTAACCAATTCATTCGTGATGGCAGTTTTGCTCTTTAGATAAGCAACCAATGCTGCTTGTATTTGGTCATTTCTCAGAATGCTCATTTGATTATCGTAGTAATGCCTCCTAATTTGATTGATGCTATAAATTCTTTTCCCAAGATTTTCTTTATTTGTTCTCTTTCTTCTTGGATAGTTGGACGAATAAATGGGCGAGCAGCCACTCCAGGGTGCATTACTTTTGGAAGGAAAGCTTTGTCATCTGCCGATAATTCTATTCCAGCCGTAGATTTTCCAGTAAATGATGGAGATAAATTTCTTGCTATTGACCACGGAAAAGCCAATACTTTAGCATTTTTTGGTTCAATGGGGTATCTCTCACCTTTCTTACCATGCAGACCAGAGCCATATTCAAACGCTGCTGCTACTGGTGTATCAATAGTAATATCAATATATCCAGCACCCTCTCCTGTGATAACGGGAGAGCCAATGGATGTAGCATCTATAATTTTACGTGGAGCATTTACTTGAATAATCTTGGCTTTCATCTTCTCTGTAAAATAACTTGCAGCCAAAACTAATCCAGTATGTATTCCTGCTTTTACTCTATCACTATTGAAGGACATGGCCTCTCACCGATCTAACCATAGATAACATCAAATAATTGCGTGGGTCTCTGGTGGAATGAGAGCTATATCTCAAACCAACAATCCTAAATGGGACAGCAAAATACACATGGTCATTGGGAGCAGTAATTTCAAACTCATCCCGCTCTCTAATATCCAATGTTCCAGGCACAACCACGGCATCAAATGTTCTTTCAGTTTCTAAACCTTGTTGCAATAATAATTGCTCCTGCTTATTAGATTCTAATCTAGCCCACAGATTTTCATATAACACAGTGCCAGTAAGCATTGCTCCACCGACAACATCATCGTCATCGTAAGAATATCTTATTATCTTGGCTCTAGCATTTAGACCTGCTGGCATATTACCACCTGATATATCTGTGTTTTCTCAATTCTGTAAGCAATTTAGATGCAAACATGGCTCTTGGAGAAGAACCAAATGTAGTATGCACCATACCATATCGCTCTTCTCTATAATCTTGATTGCTAAATCTCTCAATACCAACATCACCAGGGGCTTCATTTCCATATCCGATAATTTCATTCATAATAATATCTGCATAAGTTGTCAGAGCCAATAGAACATTGGGAGCATAAGCTGTTCCGCTAGATAACCCTGTGTTATATACAACTTGAACTTGATAAGGATATGGATTAGCAGCACTTACACAATTGCAATTTCCAAAGATAGTGTGAATATCCACTATGCCTCTCTCTGGATTTCTCAGAGAAGCATAAACATTAGCAGTACCAGAGATGGTGTAATAAACACTTTCTTCAGTATCCAGAAATCTAATTACACTTATAGAATTTACATAGCCCCAATCCAAGATAAGACCTTCAGAATTGAAAGCTTCTCTATAAGAGTAAGTTCCAGTAACAATGGTAGGCGTTAGAAGTCCACCAATATCCCTACTGGCGGCTCTTTCAGCAATATAATAGGCAGCATCCCTTTGAGCATCTGCACCCTTGGATACATCCCCTCCATATGTCTGAAAGATTGCATCTGTCAAGATAACTGCTGAAGTAAGTGGATATATATCATTCATATCAAAAGTCCGTTAATTCTACAACAAATGTGCCTTCATCCGTAGCGACTACTGTTCCAGTACCTTCCCAACGATAATTCCACCTGCCAACTTTATTAGCAGTAATATCTTTGTAATAGACACCAGTTGCAGATTTAGTTATCTCTGCTAGAGCATAAGTGTAAGTGGTAGTTATGCGATCTGGGTCTTTTACTCTCAGAGTAATTGTGGTTGGGTCAGTATTTACAGTAGCAACTTTGAAGGTTGCTCCTAGTCGTACACCATCATCTTTGTCATAAATGTTAGCCATTAGTACCATCACTTATTGAAACATTATAAATTCCAACATTAGAAATGCTTGCATTTTGGATAGGTTCATCAGATATTGTTATGCCATCTATTATTGTATCTGTGATTATAACATTTCCTGCAATTCCTAGGAAAAGGAAGAGTATTAATTCTGCAATACTTATTGTATCACTTGCTGAAACTGCTAAAGCATTTGGTAAGGTTACAAGGGCATTTTCGCTTATAGCAATATTATCTGAAACTGTTACTGAAAACGCTAATGTAACTCCAATGCTCTCTGTAATTGTAATAGTATCTGTCGCACTAACAGCGATTGATAGCGAGGTGCTAACTATCTCTGTAATAGAAATATTTTCAATTGCAGATGCTTCTAAGTCTCCAAGATTAGCGATTATAGCTTCAGATAAAGTAATAACATCTGAAACTGATATATTCAAATCAATGAGGGCAGAGATTACAGCATTTACTGCTTCTGAGATTGCGATGCTATCTGAAGTTGAAACTTCAATTTGAATATCAAGAGTAACACTTTCAGTTATAGAGATATTATCTGAAACACTAATTGCCAAAACACCAATCGCTATTACTGCTACTGTAACACTTTCACTTACTGTTACAGTATCGCTGACATCTGGTAATAGAACTGGAAGCGCAATTACTGAAACTGTGGGGCTATCTGTAATTGATATAGTATCTGAGACATCAGGGGATGGGATTGAAAGAGCTACGACTGTTACCGAGGGACTGTCAGTTACAGTTATCGT
>CAZPQC010000228.1:0-4825 GCA_964588525.1 uncultured Spirochaetaceae bacterium | reverse complement strand
CCGTGCCGGAATGCTACACAGCGGAGAACGCTGCGGAGCTCCGGAAGCTGCTCGTGGAAAAGATCCGTCTGTTCATCGAGGAGTTGGGCTACGACCCGGAGAACCTCTGCATCCTGGTGCCCCGAAACCGGGAGATCGAGGTCCTTCGCAAATGCCTGGCCAAAGCGGGTCTGGAGGTTGAGGACATCACGGAGGAGGAGTTCAGCTTCACCTCGGCGGGGAGAATCCGCGTCTCCACCCTTCATTCCAGCAAGGGACTGGATTTCCCGGTCGTGCTCCTGTACCTGCCCTACCTCTACCGGCGCAGACAGTACGACCAGGAACACACGGAGAAGCTGATCCGCAACCTGCCGTACGTGGGCATTACCCGGGCCATGGACAACGTGAACGTGTTCGTCATGGAATCGGATGACCCGATTCTCCGGGACCTGGCCGCCTGCTTCGAGGATTAGGTCCGGATGTGTAATTGATCTACAGAACTCCGGTCCCGTACCTGCTCACGAGCGGGAACCGCGCAGGAGCTCCAGAAACTCAGCGGGGGTCATGACAGAAACCCCCGTTCGCGCGTTCGTTGGAAAGTGACGCGTGTTTCCGGTTATCAGGATGGAGCCCGAGGCGGCGGCAACTTCGAGGAAGGCTGCATCGTCCGGATCGGGAAGCTGGACGGGAAGCGGGATCGCCGCCACCGTGTCGGTGATCGAGCGAATCAGGTCCAGGATTACACCGGCGTCTTCGGGGGCAATTCGCAGTTCGGGGCGATGAAGCACGCTGTCGTACTCAGCTAGAATGCGGTCGTCCGCGTACAAATCGAGGGCCCCGTCAGCGATCATGTCAACGATTCGGGCACACGTGCCGTGCGCACTCAAGACGGCCGAGACGAGGTCGTTCGTGTCCGGCACAACTCTCACGGGTCAAGGGCGCCGATCACGCCGTGCCCGAGCAACTACATCGTCGATCTGATCCATGGTCAGGCGTCCAGTCCCTCGGATCTGGCCCGGTCCCGCATTCGGCTGAGCGCGGCGCGGGCGCGTGCCCGGCGGATGGCCAGAATTTCCTCCTCGACGGTGTCGGGATCCACGCGGGTCATGATGGCGATCGGCCGCCCGTTGGCGGTGACCACGATCTCCCGATCCGCCTGCAAATCCCGTCGAAGTCCGGCTGTGTCGTTTCGCAGATCTCTGATGGAAATGAACTTCATCTTTAGAGTTTCTTTTCGAATTCACGAAAATGCACGAATAATGTACATAATTAGTTCCGGGTTATCAACATCACAAGTTCCATGCCGCCGACGCCTGTCACACCTAGTCCTTGATGATCCATCTCCGTGACAGTGCAGCCTCCCGTTTACCGGTCCCAGGGATTGATAAGCACCAAGCCGGTATTCTCGAAATCCCTGGTATTTCGCGTAGCGAAATCAGCACCGGAAACACGGCAGATGGCCGCGATCTGTGCATCGGGCATCGAGATCGGAACCCCAATTCGTTCCCGCTGGATCACGATGTCGGCATACTCTATTGCGGCAAGTTGGTCGAATGCATAGATGCGACCGGAAAAGTAATCATCGAATATTGCCGATGCAGCCTCGAGAAGACTGCGCTTCTTCTTTCCCTCAGGAAGCGACCCGATCCCATAAAGGATCTCGGCAACTGAGATGGCAGTGAGGCCGATGTCGGACGTCGGTAGAGCATCCATCCAATCCACTACTCGCCTGTCGGGATTCGGGTGCATCAGCTCCGAGAGGACGTTGGTATCGACGAAGATCATTCGAGTTGATTCGGTTTCCGTGCGCGCTGTTTGCGCTCCGGGAGAGGCAGCTCAACGCCACCGGCGGCCATGAAACGTTTGTGGATCAACGTTGCCAGACCGCTTTTCTCAGTGCCGCCCTGTAGTGCTTCACGAAGGATCACTCGGGCTTCTTCCTCCATCGAACGGTCGTGGGAAGCTGCACGCATCCGCAACCGAGCCTTTATAGTGTCATCGAGGTTTCGAATTGTAATCGCGGCCATGGTATATCTCCGTATGAAAGCATTGCTATCAATGCAGTCATTTTATATCTCTCGAGCGCCTTGGTCAAGATGCTCACGAGTGATCCGGTTCGGCAATATCAGCACCGTCGCTGACAAAGACGAATACAACTGCGTTTTTTCGAGTGGGAAGGCTGGAATTTTCAGGATAAATCCAAGTTGGAAGACTGCCTTTGGACTCTTGGTGAAATGTCACAGTCAAGTGCGACGGAATCCGGTTGGCTTGTATGTGTTTTAAAGCGTCAGCCCTGCAACAAATACTCGTAGAAAATACTGCTAAAGACCACCGCCCTTACCGGTCGCCCACGCGGGCCTGAAGGCTGAAGGAAACCGAGGACAGCTGATCCAGGGGGATGGTGGTGTCCGTCTCTCCGGCCACGATGTTACAGCCGACCCCGCCGCCAATCTCCATGAAGGGAAGGATGCCGAGGTAGATCGAAAGCTCCGGGCGGATCATGAAATGGGGGCCCCCGTCCATCGTCCCGTCCGGTGCCTGCCAGCCGTACATCGCCAAACCGGTGGTTACCCGCGGGGAGACGGTGAACCAAGAGGTCAGGCGCCGGTTCCACTCAGCTGTCACGCCGGTCAGCATAATGGCCAGATCGCTTCCGGACTTCTCGATTCTCTGCCGGAGAACCCCGCCGGTAATGCCGAAGGCCAGACCCGAGGGAAGCCGCAGGCGCGTGCCGCCTCCGTCTATGAACCCGGCCTCGCCGTCGGTGAAAATCCAAAGTCCCTGCCAGTACCCGCCGACCCTGATGCCGCCCTCCTTCAGGGGGATGAGCGGCCTGGCGTCGATCACGGTGCCCTCTTTGAGCGCAAAGGTGAAGCCGGGCAGCACGGTGAAGTCTTCCGCCTGATAGCGCAGCGAGAACAGGGGACCGACGGCCAGGCAGAGGGAGGGAAGGAGGTGGAAATTGGCGTTGAGCTCCCCGTTGATCCGGGCTGCGAACTCGGCGGTACTGTTGAGTCCAGCCGCTCCGGCCAGGATCGAGATCCCTGCGGAGGTCGAGTAGAACCCCCGGGACAGCTTGTCCAGATACCCCTCGGCCTTTATACCGCCCAGGAATACACCCGGGCCCTCCGAAGCGCTCTCCTCGTAGGCGATGATAGGCCCCAGGTATCCCGCCGGGGAGATGCGGAACATCACCGGGCCCAGGCTGGCCATCTCCCCGGTGCCTCCCGGCCCGAACAGGACCGACCAACCGGGTCCCGCGTAGCCCTGTAACGTTTCGTGCCGGACGCTCGACTCTTGGAATCCATCATTCCCGAAAACAGGAATACACAGGACAATCAATACGAACGTCAAACAGATAATCGCCCTCTGTTTCATCATTTCCCTCCCTCGATGATCGCAAACAGGAATCGCTTGCGTTCATGACGCATGTTCGAGCGGCAGGTTGCTACGGGTCAATACAGCCACTTTGCGTATTCAGGGACATGCTTCATGTCTTCGTACAGCCAGACCATCCTGTCCAGGTACCAGCTCTTGCCCAGGTAGGTCAGAGCCACGCCGAAAACAGACGGCCAAATGGACAACGTGATGATGGCCCAGATCGACAGCAGCATCCCGGCCGAAGAAATGGCGTTTAGGATTTTCGGGGCCGTTTTATGGATCTCCGGTATTTCTATGGTGTCCCGGTTCATCCAAACCCGCTCTCCTAGAACGGATTTCGACGCCCAGTTTCTTGTCGACCGGACCTTATTGAAGAACACGGGATTGAAAAACATCCAGGCCAAAGAGATCGCCGCCGGAATCGCGCACCACCAGCTGATCCAGACCCTGCTCCAAAAGGCCAGCACGATCAGGGGCAGAACCGAGTATCGGGTCCACACGCTCCAGGGGTTCGCGTGTTTCATCCAGTTCTTCTCGTTGAGCCTGAAAACCGACGCGATCTTCCGTTCAACCGTCATTCGCTTCCTCCCTTTCGACTGATGTCTCTGTCCCCTTCCTCCAAAGACAAGCTATTCCCGTGCCACCCGGGGAGATTCACTTCCCGAGTAAGGATCCGGGGGCCTTTCCTTTATACGGTGATTCTGGTATCGCTTCTGTTTGGTGTCAACATTATCGATTCAGCGAAAGCGGAGCGGCAGTGGTCAAACACCACGGATCGAATCACAACCACTGGCGATTTTCCACGTGAAGACGGCGGATCCCAACGCAGACAGAGGGAAAGACGGTGTGGCTTGAAAATTGCGATTGAGAGCAGGAGAGCCGCAGTACCCAAACAAAAATGACGCTATTTTTTGACAGCCCATCTATCAGCCGCCTGATCGAGAAGCTCGAATACCCGACCGTCGTCCCGGTCGGTTGTTCGACCCGACAGGTTCTCGATCCATCTGGGGGGTATGCTTTTACGGCCGTGCAGGGCGCCGGCAGCGGCTCCCACGATGGCGGCGATGGTATCGTTGTCCTTGGTGTCGTTCACCGCCCTGAGCACGGCCTGCTCGAAGTCGTGGCCGTGCTTCATGAGGATGTAGAGCACGCTGGGAACCGTTTCCAGGAGAAAGGCGCCGGAGTACCAGCTATTGCAGGCATCCATCACACTCAATCCCCGGTCGTAGGCCTGTGGAACCTTTTCGATCACGAATCGGGATACCGGTCCGTGGTAGTTCCCGTGAATCCCACCTCGGGGGTGGTAGCTACTTTCGGTTTCCAGCTCCTGAGCTATCGTCACATACTCCCGGACCCACCACGCCGGTTCCGGCGGCTGATCCCGGTGAAGCAGTTCCCAGAGTATATGGACGAAGGCCAGGCAGGCGGAGATCGATGCGCTGTCGTTGTGGGTGATCATGGCGCA
>CAZPQC010000227.1:0-4859 GCA_964588525.1 uncultured Spirochaetaceae bacterium | reverse complement strand
ACTTTGAGGATCATGTAGTTCCAGTGTATGATCTCAGGCTCAAATAGGTGCCGGTACTGCTCGAAAGCGAGTTCGTGCATCTTCTTCGGATTATCGGCGTTGCTGTGGACGGGGACAACCACGGAGTCAAAGTCCCTGATCGAGCCGTAGGCCGGCAAACCCTCTATAGGTTGATCGATGAACTCGTGCTTGGTGAGCACGAGTATTTTCTTCCCTTGCATCTGGTGGAGAATCAGGTCTTTGAGGCCCGTTTCTTTTCGTGATTCTACGTACAGGAGCTCGTTGTTGATGTAAGAGGTGCCCATTACCACATAATCATACGGTATAGTCGTATCGGACTCATCCAGCCGGCCCAGAATTGTATAGGTAATCGGATCGATCTGACCTTTTACGGTAAAGACATCGATGTTCTTCATATCCACACCCGCCTCCAGGAGCCTCTTCAACACTCCCAGGTTGTGGGTATAAACGCAAAACTTGAGGGGGTGCTGCGATGCTCGCTCGGCCAGGATGTTGGCGAGGTGGAAGATCGTGCTGCCGGCGCCCAGGAAAATCCTCACCTCGCCGGCATTTTTCAGTTTTGCTTCATTTATAATTTTATCGAAGGTACCATTCGCTACCTTGATCTTGTCGCTGACGTACAGATGCTGTTTTTGATTGAACTCCACCATGTTTTCGCTGATCGAAAGAAAAAAACTACCTTTTTTGCGCCCCGTGTTGTCTTTGCGGAAGAGACGAACTCCTAGATCCTCCTCGTAGCGGCGCAACTGTGTATAGATCCACAGATTGCTTCGGTAATGGACCGAGCATATTTCCTCCAGCTCGCTCTTGATCTCTTCGATCGGAAGTTTGATCATCCAGATCGACTCCACGTCGCTCTGTTCATACTTTCTCTCGAACAGGAAGAAAATGTTCATGACCAGTTCCTTCTGTTTGAGTCGATGCTTGGAACCCTTCGTGTCCATGTCCTGATTCTATAGCGGATTGCCGGCTGGGAAAAGCAATCGGTTCGATGAATTGATCTCCAGGCGAATTTGAGAGTAACAGACAATATTCATTTAATAAGTGAAAATCACCATATATACTGAATTTCCAATAAATACCCAGGTTTGAAAATTACTGGCGAACACTCGGATCAGTCGCTTATAATGGGAATCGGAGGCTGGTTATAGACGCCTCTAAATCAAACGTTTCAAGGAGGTTGTCATGCAGACAAGAAAAATCGTTTCCCTCGTGCTCGCGACCCTGCTGGTCAGCACTCTGGCCCTGGCAGGAGGTAAAGGAGACGGAGGCGGGGAGAAGCTGGAACAGGTCAAGTTGGTGTACATGACCGCCGGTGATGTGAATATGCTCGCTCTGGGGCAGAACGTGATCGCGCCTCAGCTCGCGGAGAAGTATCCCGGAATCCAGGTGATGACCGTGCATACCGGTCCGGGAAACGCCGGCTCGCAACTCATATTCGAGAAGCTCGAAGCGGAGAGCAACTCCAACAAGGAGAGCTGGGACGTGGATGTGGCCATGGTGCACCAGATTTTCATGAAATGGGCTATGGAGAAGGATCTTCTCATGCCCTACGCCAAGGATATCCCCGCCTGGAAGTACGTTACCTCTCCCTTTGCCAAAAACTCGCTGGGAGTGGACATCGAGGGGTATGCCATCCCCATGTTCCACAGTCAGACCGCCCTGGCCTACAATCCAGACTACGTGAAGAATCCTCCAAAGAGCTACGCAGAGCTGGTTGACTGGGTCAAGAAGAATCCGGGAAAGTTCGGCTACAACGGTATCAAAGGCGGCATGTCCGGCGTGTCCTTCACCGTTGGCTGGGTGTACTGGAAAACCGGCAAGTACCAGAAGTACGCGGTCAGCGGCCCCTTCGAGCAATCCGAGGTGGATTCCTGGGAGCAGGCCTTCAAGGATCTCGGTGAGTTCAACAAGTATGTCACGTTCACCGGCGGGAATGTGGGGACCCTAGATGCCCTGAACCGGGGAGAGATCTGGATGGGCCCTGTCTGGGTTGATATGTTCTTCACCTTCATGAACGAAGGAAAGCTCGATCCCAAGACCCGGATGGTCCTGCCCGATCCCGGTATGCCGGGCCAGCCGATGTACTTCATCATCCCCAAGAAGGCCGCTCATCCCGAAGAAGCCAAAAAATTCGTAGATTTCGTATCCAGCCCGGAGTTCCAGGCCAAGGAGATCGTAATGCGTTTCAACTGGTATCCGGGAATCGACGGCTCCTATCTGAAGGGGGCTATTCCCCAGGATATCTACGACAAGATATACGGCGACGTCACTCCCGAGGACCTGGCCAAGAAGGGTCGCGCCTTCCCTCTGGCGGACTATTTTTCCGCCATGCTCGAATCCTACGAGAAGTGGATCAAGTAAGCGTACATGGCTGACAGACTATCGGTAAGGAGGAAGCTCAGGCTTCCTCCTTACCTTCTTTTGCTCTTCCCCGCTGTCAGTTTCATGCTCCTCATGTACGCCTATCCCTTTGTTTCCTCCTTCACCCGTAGCTTTGTCGTCAGCGATGGAAAGCTGGGTTTTTTCAACTACGCGAAAACCTGGGACCTCTACCTGAAGGATATCGCTTTCACGTTTGCCGTAACGGTTTTCAGCACCTCGGTAACCGCGGTGCTGGCAGTCCTTCTGGCGATGTATCTCCGCTTCCGGCAAAGCGTTATTTCCGGTATGTTGGCGGGATTGTACAAGCTGCCGATTTTTATTCCTTTTGTGGTTGTGGCGCAGATGATGACCACTTTTCTCGCGCCCCACGGTTTGCTCAATCTCACTCTTGCGCGGATCGGTCTGATCAATATCGATAACCCCCTGGAGTTGTTCAACTTCTGGGGCTTGTCTTTTGGATTTATCTGGAAGATGATCCCTTTTTCCGTTTTGATCATCCACGGCGGTTTCCAAATGATAGACAACAGCTACATAGAAGCCGCGAGAAGCGCGGGTGCAAGGAGGGGTAAGGTAATTACGCACATCCTGATACCGATGAGCAAATCCAGCATAATGGTCGCCCTCGTCCTGGTGTATTCTCAGATCGTCGGGACCTTTACACTGCCCTATATGCTGATCGGAGGAAAGATCCCTACCACCATTACGGTAGACATCGCCCACAGGGTCAATTATTTCCGGGATTTCGGGGTCGCCAATACCCTCGGGGTCTGCTCTTACCTGCTCGTATTGGGCACCGCTATTTATTATCTGCGCTCATCCGTGAAGCGAGTCACTGAAGCGGAATCGTCAGGGAGGTAGGCCGTGAGTCTAAAGCGAATTCTGGTGATCGCGGCGGAGTTGATGCTGTTGCTGGTCATGTTTCTGATTATCTTTGGACCGATGATGAGCCTTTTTATATGGTCCATAGCGATTCGCTGGTACTGGCCCGCGACTCTGCCTCAGGAGATCGGCTTTGACTACTGGCGGCAGGCTCTTGGACTGCAGAAGAGTCTGGCCATCGGGGCGGTGAGCATCCTGCCGGCTTTCTTCCTGAGTCTCACCATCGCCGTCATCGTGGTCGGGCTTGCGATGCTCATTGCCATTCCCGCCGGCTATGCCCTGGCCAAATACAAAATTCCCTTCGGGTCGGTGATCATGTTTCTCTTCCTCATGCCCAACGCCTTTCCCCAGCAGCCGATCTTCGTGAATCTGCTTCGGATCTTCACCCGGATCGGATTGGCGGGCACCATTCCCGGGGTCATCCTGGTGCATATTCTGGTGGGGATGGTATTCGGCGTCTGGATCACCAGTGCGACTTTCCGTGCGATTCCAACCCATCTGGAAGAGGCGGCGCGGAGCGTGGGAGCCAGCAAAACCAGAGCATTTTTCCGTATCACCCTGCCTCTGGCTGCACCGGGTATTCTGGCCAGCGCGGTTTTCGTCTTCATCACCTCACTGGACGAGTTTACCGGTACTTTCTTTATCGGCCTTCCCTTCGTAAACACCCTGCCCATGACTCTGTACTCCTCCAGTGGATATAATATGCAGTTTGCTTCCGTCATCGCCATAATTCTGCTCATTCCCAGTATTCTGTTCATGACGCTGATCCAGAGGGTTCTGCGGGCGGAGTATGTAGGAGGAATGGGATAGGGAAGTGGTAGTTGACCAATCTCTGGAGGTGTGCAACCGATGCCTAACTTGATCCTCGATCATGTTGTTAAAAACTACGGCAAGCTTCGAGCGGTGGACGACCTGAGCCTCGAGGTGCAGGACGGAGAGTTGCTGACGCTGCTCGGTCCCTCCGGATGCGGGAAAACGACGACTCTGCGAGCGGTGTCAGGTTTTGTCGCGCTGAACAGCGGCCGCATCTTCATCGGTGATCGCAATATCACCGACATCCCGCCTGAGCGACGAGGGATCGGTTTGGTGTTTCAGAACTACGCCCTCTGGCCTCACATGACTGTTTTTCAAAACCTCGCATTCGGTCTGCAGCTGAAAAAACTGCCAAAGCAGGCGATCAAGAAAAAAGTGGAAGAGGGTTTGGGCACGGTCAAACTGACGGGCTTCGAAGACCGGTACCCCAGGCAGCTTTCCGGCGGGCAGCAGCAGCGCGTCGCTTTGGCGCGTGCTCTCGTGCTGGAACCCGACATCCTTCTGCTGGATGAACCTCTCAGCAACCTCGATGCCCTGTTGAGGGAGCAGATGCGCTTCGAGATCGCCCAAATTCACAAACAACTTGGGATCACCAGCATCTATGTAACCCACGATCAAACCGAGGCGATGGTGATCTCGGATCGTATCGCGGTGATGGACCAGGGCCAGGTCGTCCAGATCGACACGCCGCTGGAGGTTTACTCATCCCCCTCCAATAAATTCGTCGCCGGGTTTATGGGAACCACGGCCTTTATTCACGG
>CAZPQC010000226.1:0-4893 GCA_964588525.1 uncultured Spirochaetaceae bacterium | reverse complement strand
AAGCATCCACAATCACAGCGCCTACGCCTACGTGGAACGGGGCTCGATCGACTAGAAACGATGGATTTGACGGGGGCGCTGCTGATAATCCTTGCAGGGGTAATCGGATATCTCCTGGGCAGCATCTCTCCGGCCTACATCCTGGGGAAAACGCTCAAAAATATCGATGTCCGCGATCAGGGCTTCCGGAACGCAGGAGCGCGGAACGTCTATCACCTCCTGGGCGTGATTCCCGGGGCGATTACCGCGATCCTCGATCTGGGCAAGGGGATCGCCGCGATTCTGATCGCCGAGCGGCTGCTGGATCTGCCCGACATATGGCTGTTCGTGCCGGCCTGGGCCGCGGTGCTGGGCCATATCTTTCCTTTTTATCTGCGCTTTCGGGGCGGCAAGGGCATGGCCGTTTCCACAGGCATATACCTGCTGCTGTGCACGCAGGCCATGGTCCGGGGCTCCTTTGTCCCATCCCAGCTCGTCGTGGTGCTGGTCGTGGCGGCTTTGGTGTTCATCGCCTCCCGCAGCGGAGACCTGACCGCCCTGGTGGCCTTCCTCTTTCTCTGCATCGTCGCCTACCTGGAGCTGGATTTCAGCCCGCGGGGCCTGCTGATGGCGAGCCTCAGCCTCTACTGCTTTGCCCTTGCGGTGCGGGGAACCGTTATCCAGCGGCTGTTCGTCGTAACAGCGGAGATCGAGATGAAGTGGTGGCGGGTGATCGCCAGGCCGTTTGCCCTGTTGTTGATACCTATCGACCTGCTGTTCGGCAGGACTGTGCTGCTGTTCATCATGGCCGGGATCGGGGTCATATTGATCGGCACGGATATCTTTCGTATGCTCAGCCGCCACCAGCTGCAGCAGCTGTTCAAGAAGAAGGAGATCAAACGCGTCTCCTCGATGACCAGCTTCGTCGTAGCGGTCTTCATCATCTTTCTCGTGTTCCGCGGCGAGATTCCGTACCTCGGTCTGGCCTACATCACCATCGGCGACATGTTCAGCAAGATCATCGGGATCCAGTTCGGAAAGCACAAGCTGCTGCGGGAGCGAACCCTGGAGGGGTCGCTGGGTTTTCTGGCGGGAAGCTTCATGGCCGGCTGGGTGACCTTCAGCCTGCTGCCGGTGCCGATCTATGCGGTGATCGCCGGGCCTCTGTTCGCTTCAGGCGTCGAGTTGTTCTCCATGGATCTGGACGACAATTTCACGGTCGGTATCGTGACCTGCGGGTTTCTCTTTTCCCTGCACTACTTCCTGGGTGCCTGATTCACCGTGAAGGATGTGCTATAGTAGGATGTGCTATAGTAGGGGCAGGAGGTATGGCATGAAGCCGAACAGATTGACGATTTTCAGCTTGTTCCTGTTTGTGGTAGTTGCTGGTATCGTGCTCAGCAGCTGCGTGAGCGCCGGGGCGGCGGAGTGCAGCGAAGAAGGCCAGATCCTCTGGGATAAGGGACACGATCCCGAGCGGGACGTGCCGCGCTGGGTCAATAACTCGAGGGCGCAACTGAAGGAAGCGGGGGTGCGCTCCTCGGAGATTCCCAAGAAGTACGTCGTCTACATGGGCGTTTCCGAAGACAAGCCGGATGAAAGGGCGGCCCGCTTCGCTGCCGTGGAGGACATGCTCAAGCGTTACGCCGTGTATCTGCAGGAGGAGCTGGACCGTATCCTTCCCGAAGCCGCGGAGCAAGCCGGGGTACGTTTGCCCCAGTTGAACACGGCACTGGGGGCCGACATGGCGGTGAGCTATCTGCCCAGAGAGCCGATCGAGGCCGGCGTCATCAGGGCTCACTGGACGGCAACAGGCAAGCTCTGTCCCGATCTCACCCAAACCGTGTATCGAATATACGTACTCGGGGCTTTCGACAAGGACGCCCGCCGGGAGCACGTGCGGGAAGCGGCCATCGAGACTTTCAAGTACGCGATCATCCGCGGAGAGGACAAGGACAAGGTCCTGGATGAAGCGGACCGGCTGATCCGGCGGCTGTAGGCTTCGGACTCCAGGCTCTAGGCCAATCCCGATCTCAGGGTTTCCAAATCTTTCTTTCTCTTGTACTCCGACTCCATCTCCATCATTGCCGGGGGAAAGCCAAGAGCCTCCATTCGCCTGAGGAAGGGCTCTGCGGGAAAGAACTCGGGGGTCATGACGCCCTGGCCCTTCCACTCACCCTGGGTCAGGAGTTCCATCATGATCACAGGATTGAAGGCGGTTTGGGCTACGACCGCCTGGCTGCCGACGGTGTCCATGCAGAACCGGTTTTCGGCGAGATTGTACAGGTAGATCGAGCGCTCCATGCCGTCTTTTTTCCCCTTTACCCACAGGCCGGCGCAGACGGTTCCCTCCATCAGATGGCCGATCTTTGCCGGGTCCGGTGAAGCGGCGGCCACCACGTCTCGGGGCGCCACCAAAACATCCCCGACCCGGATCTTCTCCGTCCTGTCCAGGCCGAGAGCTTCCAGGGTCTTGAGCACCGATCGGAAATGTTCGTCCAGACCGTATTTGAAGGTACACCGCCGCAATTTGCCGTCCCCGAAGTAGCGGGGAAACATCAGGACCTCTTCATGCTCCACGTTGACGACCTCGATCGGACCTACCGGCTGGGGAAAGGAAAAGATCTCGGCTTCAGAGAAGGGGGCGGTTGTAAACCATCCCTTGTCCCGTTCCCAGACCACCGGCGGATTCAAACACTCCTCGATTGTCGTCCAGATGGAAAATCCGAAGGCCACATCCATTCCTTTGACTTCCAGGTTGTCCCCGTCCCGGACGTTCAACTCGTGGATCTCGTCGAACAGATGATCCCTGGCGTAGCGAGCAAAGATATTCACCATCCCCGGCTCCACCCCCGAACCGAGCACCGCCAGGATCCCCGCATCCGCCCACCTCTTGGATTCCGCGAATTGTTCGTCCCCGAGCTTCACGTGGGTCTTGGCATAGGGATCCTCGGGGTGACGTACCGACAGGCTCATGGCCATATCCATGTAGGTGCATCCCGCCTCGAAGGCGGCATGAAAGATCGGCATGTTGAAGTTGGGGGCGCAGGCATTCATCACGAAGTCAGCCTTGTGTTTCTTGCACAGACGGACGATCTCATCCTGATTGCCCGCATCCACCCGCTCCGGCACAAAGCGCTTATCCCCGGTCTTGGCCGCCACCTCCTCGGCTCTCTGCAGGTTGTAGTCGCTGACCGCCATGCCCCCCAGCCATTTGCCCTTCGGATCGATCCGCCGGGCGAGCACGGCGATCGCCTCGCCCACAGCCCCGGCACCGACAAGCAGTACGTTCATCTCTCCTCCTGGTTCTGATTCTCTATTATGATCCCCGTGATCTGTCAAGCGCACAGAGCGCGGGGTGTCAGAGCGCGGGGTTGGCGCGCATACCTTGTCTTCCGAGGTAAAAAACCGGATAGTAACGGCAGCACCTCAGATTCATCGGGGAGGTTTCTTTTGCCGGCATCTAACATGCCGGCATTGAAGATGGGAGCAGCGAAGATGCGAGCAACCAAGAGCTATGCAGGGACGGTCCTGCGGGTCGACCTGTCTACCGGGGCGAGCGAACGGATCGAAACCCGGCAATATGCCGGGCGGTTCCTGGGCGGCCGGGGCCTGGCCGCCGCAATCTACTGGAACGAGGTGAGCCCGGAAATCGACGCCTTTGACGAGCGCAACCGCCTGATCCTCTCTCTCGGTCCCCTGGCCGGTGTTCCGGCCCTGGGCGGATCACGCTGGGGGGTGTACGCGAAGTCTCCCCTGCCTCAGGGGCGGCGCTTTTGCTACGGAAATCTGGGGGGCACCTTCGGGGCGGAGTTGAAGTTCGCCGGCTACGACGGGCTGATCCTGCAGGGCAAGGCGGATAGGCCAGTGGTCCTCATGATTCGGGACGGGGAGATCCGCCTCCGGAGCGCGGAAGATCTGTGGGGCAGGAGCACCGAGCAGACCATCGAGAGCCTGAAACAGCGGGAGGGGGAGAAGTCCAAGGTCCTGGCCGTCGGTCCCGCCGGGGAGAAGCTCCTCCCATATGCAACGCTGTTCGCCGACGGAGATGCCAGCTGCAGCGGCGGCATGGGCGCGGTGATGGGCTCGAAGAAGCTCAAGGCCGTGGTGGTCCGCGGGGAGAATCGGGGCGTGGACACGGCCCGGCCGGAGGAGCTGCGGGAGATCGCCCGGGAGCTGCGGGGCCACGGCCGGGGAAACGTCAAGGTTTGGGGTATCGACTTCATGGCCCACGGGGCAAAGACCCGCAAGCTTCCCTGCTACGGTTGTCCGGCCAACTGCCTGCGGGTCAGGTACACGGCGGATGACGGCACGAGCGGCAAGTTCATGTGCCAGTCCCGCTTCTTCTACATGCCCCACGCCTGGGGCTACTACGGGCAGGAAAACGATGTGCCCTTCCACGCCAACCGGCTCTGTGACCGGCTGGGCATCGACACCTGGGAGGTGCAGACCATCATCGAATGGCTGCTGCGCTGCCATGCCGAGGGGGTGATTTCGGAGGCGGAATCCGGGCTTCCCCTCGACAAAGTGGGCAGCCTGGAGTTTATAGAGCTGCTGCTGAGCAAGATCGTAGCCGGGGAGGATTTCGGAGCGCTCCTGGCCAAGGGTGCTCGGGCCGCCGCTCAGGAAAGAGGTCCGGCGGCCCGGGCTTTGTTTCGCCACAACGACCCCTACGATCCGAGGTACTGCACGGTAAACACCATGCTCTATCCCTTCGAGCCCCGGGAGCCGATACAGCAGCTTCACGAAGCCGGTCTGGTACTGGCCCAGTGGTCCAGCTGGGCCAAAGGCGTGGAGGGAGCGCACATCTCTACCGAGGTTCTGCGGGGCATCGCCGGCCGCTTCTGGGGCGGGGAGATGGCGGCGGATTTCACCACCCTGGAGGGCAAAGCCAGGGCGGCCAGGATGATCCAG
>CAZPQC010000225.1:0-4939 GCA_964588525.1 uncultured Spirochaetaceae bacterium | reverse complement strand
GACGGGCCGGCCGCGGACGCCGAGTCGATCCGGCGGGTCCCGCCGCACCGGCCATGTCCCGGGAGGAGCTGCTGCAGCTGCTGGAGGAGCAGCGTTCACGCTACGCACACCCCCGGGTCGTTCACAACTTCCTGGGCTGGAACAAAACGATGCAGTATCACATAAGCGACTTCGACGAATATTTTGCGATTCCCGTGATCGACGGGGTGGCTCAGGCGCCCGAGCCGCTATCCGCGCCCCTGGAGCGTCCCGAGGTCAGCTACCAGATGGATTCGGAAACCCTGCGGGCCATGACCCGGGGAGAGATTTCGGGGCAGGAGGCGTTTCGCCGCCGGCGGCTCAGGCTCAAGGCTTCGTTTGCGGATATCATGAAGCTCCAGTCCCTCGATAAGCTGTAGCATTCGCCCTATCGCTTATAGCGTTTTGCGTTGAAACACACCGGCCCCGGCGCTGCCGAAGTAAAGCAGTTCGCCGTCCGCGGAAAGGATCAGACAGCGGGTCACGTTGTTGCCGTTGGTTCCGGGACGCTTGTTGAACAGTCCCTCGTTCCAGCTTCGCCAGCTATTCCCTGCGTCTGTGGATACCATGATGCCCTGTTCTTGCGCTGCCAGATAGAGTACCTGTGAATCGTGGCGATCCACCAGGATTTCATAGAACTCCTGGCCTGCGTCAAGACCGCTCATGATGTCGAACCATGTGTCTCCGCCGTCGGTGGACTTCATCACCGTTCCGTGGAATCCTTCGGTGCCTCGACCTTCGTTTTCACCGTTCTTGGAACAGGCATACATGATCGAAGGATTGCGGGGATCGAAATCAATGGAGAAAACCCACTGTTCGTCGGGCCAGCCTGTGTCAGATACCTCCCAATGTTTGCCGAAATCGTAGGAGCGGTTGACTCCGTTGTATGTGCCGGCATAAATCAGTGAAGGCTGCTGCGGGTGATGTGCCAATCTGAACACACCGTCCATGGTCCAGCCGATGTTGCTCTCATGCCAGCTCGTCCCCGCGTCCTCGCTGATGTAGATTCCCTGGGGGAAGGTACCTATCATGACCAGCCGGTTGTTTTCCGGGTGTATAAGCAGAGAGGTGTACTGGTACAGCGGACGATCATCCCACATCGGCCAAAACACTCCCCACTGCCCGAAGGGAAGCATGGCCTGCCACTCGCCTTCCCGCCACTGGAAGATACCGTAGCCCTTGGAACCGGCGAACAGCTCGCCGTGCGAGTTCTGGCAGAGAGTGCGGATTTGCAGGGACGAAAGGCCCTCGGAAATGCCCTGCCAGGAACGACCGCCGTCGGTAGTGCGGTAGACGCCGGCTTCGGCCGCTACAAAAACCGTGTTCGGGTTTCTGTAGTCGATCAACAGAGCGGTGATGTTCTTTCCAGCCATCTCCCGCTCTGCACCGTTGACCGGGTACCAGGTTGCTGCACCATTGGCGGAACGGTAGACACCTTTGCCGTATAAACCCAGATACAACACATCCGGATGGCTTGGGCTTATGGCCAGGGCGTAATAACCCTGGCGTAGCGGGTCCTCTACATCGAAGGAAACCATACCGAAATTGGCCTCGTGCCAGTTCCCGCCGCCGTCCGAGGATTTGAAGATGCCCCCCGGAAAGCCGCTGGCGTAGATTATATTGTTGGCCCGGGGATCCTTGGCGACCTGCGTAAAGTATATGCGGGCGTGCAGCTGTTGCCGGACCTGCCCCTGCGGATCCCGGTCCCATTGGATGCTTCCGTCTCTGCGAATTTCACCGGTATAAAGACCGGCTCCATTGGTGAAAGCGTAGATCCGTTCCTTTTTGCCCGTCTGCACAGCCAGGCCTCCCAGAGTCTGGTAGGGCAGTCCCGGGATTTTGTTCCAGCTGGAGCCGTCGTCAACAGAGAAGAACGCGCCGTTTTCGGCCGCCGCGTAAAGGAATCCCCGGGATGAAAAGGCCAGGCTCTTGACCGCACCGCTGTTGCTCCCCAGAACGCCCCTGCCCAGCTGCGTCCAGGTATTACCGGCATCGGTGCTCCGGTACACACCGTTGACGACATTCGGATCCATCCCCGCGGATTCGAAGGTGTCAAAACGCACATCACAGCCGCCGACGAGGTAGAGAATTCTAGAGTCCTCCGGATGCACGTAAAGCTGGGAAAATCCCGAATCCGGCAATCCGTGTTCCTCCCCGGAGATGTTCCGCCAGCTCGAACCTCCATCGCCGGATCTGTACACGCCGCTTTCGTGCAGCACGGCGTACAGTACACCTGGTTTCCGGGGGTCCGGAGTAGAAGTCAGAGGAACCTTGTCCAGGCTGCCGGTGATGTCCGCGGCTCGTCCCCTGACAACCTTGAACAGGTTTCCAAGCCTGCCGGCGTGTCCCGGGCGCATGGCCGATACGTAGATCGTATCCGCCGAGTGGGGATCCACCGCCACATGCATCAGGCGGATGTAGGCGGATCCGGCATCGAAATACTCGTACCACTGCCCGCCGCCGTCGTCGCTTCTATAGACCACGGGACGGGTTCGATCCGCGGCGTAGATCGTGTCCGGATTAGCCGGATCCACGGAAATTGCCGCCGTGGAGAATATCCGAGGTTCCGGAAGAAGCTGCCAGTTCAAGCCGCCGTCGTTGGTCTTGTAGGTGCCGCCTCCCCAGACCCCCGCGTAAGCCGTCAGGTCTTCGGCCACCGCGTAGGAGTGGATCGTGCAGAAGTTGAAGTGAGGATTGGGCTGCTGCCAGGATCGGCCCTGATCTGAGCTCATCCATACCGTTGCCTTGGATGCACCGGTGCTGGAGGCGAACACGCGCCCGGGGACTGCCGGATCCGTCACTACCGATGTCACGGCTTCGGCTCCTTCGATCTCCAGGGAGGTCGACCAGGATTCTCCACCATCCCGGGATACGCGGATTCTGGCGGAGCTTTCAAAGGGTTTACGGGAATAGCCAGAATAGACGATATTCCGGTCGTGGGGTGAGGTAGCTATGGAGTAGGTGTAGTCGATGCCCGAAAGTTGGAGAAATTGCCACTGCCAGTGATCTTCCCTCCGCCTGCCGCGGTAGATACCGAAGCCGTTGTTGGCGGCGTACATCAGTCCCGGATCGATGGTCGGAGCCAGGGCATAGATGGAGTTGAAGCAGAGAGCCCCGGGCTGGCGTGGGTCGGCCAGTACCTGCCAGGTTTGCCCCCGGTCCCTGCTCCGGTGAATATAGGGAACATCAGTTATAAACCACACCGTATCAGGGTCGCTCGGATCCACCTGAAGCTCATCTCCAAAAGAGTGGATGATGCCGCCTGAGTTAAGGCGAATCCAGGTGGCTCCGGAATTATCGGAGCGAAAGGTTCCTTCACCCCCGGTGCCCGCGGCATACACTCTGCCAGGATCCCGTGGGTCCACGGCCAACAGATTGATGTTGGTAGCGATGATCCCCTCATGACGAAGCTCCCAGCTCCGCCCTCCGTCAAGGGAATGAGCTATCCCCGAGGCTCTCAGCGGCAGGAACAGCTCCTGAGGATCACGGGGATCGATCACGATGTGGCGGTAGTCCACCGCTTCCATAACCGTGCGATCCGGTGTCAGCTCCTTGAAGGTTTGTCCGTCATCGGAAGTGCAGAGCAGTTCGCTTCCGGCAGCAATGTAGACACTGCCTTCTGTTCCTGTGCCGATCACCCGCACTTGAGTGCTGTCGAAACGAACATCTTTGAAATATACGGCACTCCAGCTGCTTCCGTTGTCCACTGAGCGGTAGATCATGGGCTGGGTTAGGGACTGGTTGAACAATGGTCCCTCGCTCAACCAGACCTCACCTTTGGTGTGGGGATTGGCATGGATGCTGAAGATGAATCGCTTTTCCCGTTGGCCGAAGTTCACCTCACGCCACGAAGCGCCCGTATCCTTCGTCACGTACAGTTTACCACCTTGGCGCTGCTCTCCGCTGCCGTAGTTGATTGCAACGAACAACCGCCCGCCGCTCCAGGCAAGAGCTGAGACGGCCGCGTCTTCACGATCGGCAAGTGCTCCGCTGATGTCGCTCCAGGACTCGCCGCGGTCGTTGGAACGGAGCAGCTTGATACCGCGCTCCCCGAAACGCCGTACCGCCACATAAAGGACTCCCGGCTGCTCCGGATGAAGGATGAAGGAAGTGACGTAGCCCCAATCGCCGAAACTCCTGTTGATCTCCTTCCAGCTTCGACCACGGTCGTCGCTGCGGGAGAAGTTCCTGAAAGTACAGTACAAAATGCTCGGATCGAAGCCATCTATTTCAACTTCCTGGACGGGCCGTTGTTCCGGAAACGGAAGCAGCGTCCAGGACCTCCCCTTGTCTTCTGATGCATATAGTCCAAGGGGGGCGCCGGCAGCGTACAGGCGGTCGGGGTCTTCAGGATCTTGAGCCAGATCGTTGATGTAGCCGCCCGACGGGCCGCCGGTCTGAATCCAGCCGCCGTTGTCGTAGGCGACCGATTCCCTCCCGCTGCCGCGGTCCCGGTCCGCCCCGCCGGCCGGAAAGCTTTCCTGGCCTGCACAGCCGGCAGCTGCCAACAAACCAACGACCACCAGCTGCCTAACGAAGGTCTTGATAAAACTGTTCATCGAAACCGTACCTCCTGCTGCATCAGTATAAGAGTGCGGATTCGGTTTGTAAAACTGTTCTATGCAGGTTGCGCATTCGGCGGCTGAGACGATAGGGGAATCCCGGAAGGACATGCTGTTCAGGATGCTCACGGCGATTGTCTGTGCGATGATGGAGGATCGATCTGGGCTGCACGGAGGCTCGTCGTTTTAAAAAAGCCCGGGCGAAACACCCGGGCTCTACTGTCACAGCTATCGTGCTTTTTTTAAACCCTGACTTTCTCCGCTTTGGCCGCTTTCCCCTTGATCGCAGAAGCCTTTTGGACCTTCACGGCGCAGACCTTGAACTCGGGGATCTTGGCCACCGGGTCCAGGGCGTCGTT
>CAZPQC010000224.1:1386-4960 GCA_964588525.1 uncultured Spirochaetaceae bacterium | reverse complement strand
AATCGTATTGCCGAGTGGCAGAAGGAGCTGCGTAACCGAACCGAGGACAGTTAGCTGCTCGCCCCCCCGAATCCGTCGGCTCTCAGGGCCGGCAGGACCGGCCTCGCCGGGAGTTCACCCCAGCAGTTCCAGTACGTTTTTCCCTTCCAGTTTCAGCAACTGATCCCCCTGACTCCGGATACCCTCCAACAACTCCGAGAGAGCGGCCTTGCCCAGAGCGAGACTGCGGCTGTTCTGTTCTGCCGTTTCCAGCCGGCTCAACTGGACGGCCAATCCGTGGATTTCGGCCTTGGCGCTTTCGATCAACTGCTGGAGGGAGTCCAGATCCTTGTTCTGCAGGATCCTGTTCAGCCGGCTTTCATATGGTTCCAGCACGGCCTCTCCCCGATAAACAACATGACTGATGTAGTCGGTCGCCGTTCTTGCATCTGCTTTCAGCAGGACCTTGAACCCCTCCAAACCGCCGAGCATGCTCTGGTAGCGTCCCAAGGAACGCTGAACCACGAGGAGTTGTTTACGGATTTCCGGAATGGGTTGTTCTTCCGCTGCCGGACGAGAAACCGGACGGCCCCGCGGGGCCATCTGTGCGGCCGTTCTCTCGTTCAGACGATTGCCCGCTACTTGCCCAGAGGCATTTTCACTTGGGTATATTTTCATAGCTCCCCTCCCGTGAAGAGTTACGATGATGATTGTATAACAGGATTCGATTCCTGTCAAATCACAATTTGAGGGGATATAATGATCGTGGAGACCCCGAGTGATTCCTCCGCCCGTCCGCTGGCCAGAGAAGTTGGGACGATCCCTTCTGGAGATCATCTATCCCCGTCGCTGCCTATGCTGCGGAGACCCGCTGTTTTTTCGCGGTTCACTTCGCTTCCCCATCTGCAGCAGCTGCGAAGAGGCTCTTTCGCCCATAGAGGCTGAGAGGCGATGCGCCGTGTGCAGCGTGCCTCTGATCTCGGAGCTGCATCGCTGCACCCGCTGTTCCGAGCGTTGTTTTTCCTTCACCTCGAACTTCTCACTCTACGAGTACCGCGGGCCGATTCGGAAGATCATCTCCCAGTTCAAATTTTCCAACCGGCGATCCCTGGCTCGCTTGATTGCCGGTCTGGTTCGCCCCCAGCTGGAACAGCGCTATGGAGGGATGCCCGTCATCCCCGTGCCTGGCAGTCGGCGATCGGTACGGCGAAGAGGCTGGGACCCCATGCCTGAAGTCGCCCGGGCGCTGCATCGAGCCGGGGGTACCGAGACGCCTTTCCTGCTGAAACGTCGGAGGGGGGGCCCGCAGAAGGGGCTGCACTACCGGGAGCGTATGGAAAACATCCGGGGCACCATTCAGCTGGGCAGACCGCGTCGAACCATGGGGAAAGCTCCCGCGCGGGTCGTCTTGCTGGACGATATTTTCACCTCGGGAGCCACCGCCGATGAATGCACCCGGGTGCTCCGGCTTGCCGGCGTACGGGAGGTGTTCGTCCTCACGCTGGCCATTGAGTTATAGGGGAAGGCAGCTAGTGCCTCTCGCGAACATCCGATCCCGACCCCAGCCGTTGACAATTGTGCGGGAGTTTGTTATTTTAAAATTACCTTAACAATCTACAGCGTACGCTTGAACGTAAGGGTCGATGAATCGGCTCTTTTTTTTTGAGGATGCTTGGATGGCGACCGAGCTGGACGATCAATTGCGCTGCGAAGTAGAGCCGATAGTATCCGGAATGGGATTCTCCCTGGTGGAACTTCGTCACAGTCGCAGCAAGAACCAGAATCACGTAATTCTGGTCGTATACCGCCCCGAGGGGGTGGGTGTGAACGAGTGTGCGGCAATCTCGAAGAACCTGTATCCCCGCCTCGAACTGATCGACGGGCTGGAGAACCTGCAGCTGCAGGTCAGCTCCCCTGGGTTGGATCGGGTTCTCAAGAGCGAGGAAGAGTACTCGATATTTCGGGGTAGAAATGTCAAGGTCATGCTGCACGGAGAAACGGAGTGGATCCGTGGAAAAATCGATAGCGTTCAGGAAGGAGAGATTTCCCTGTATAACGGAGTGGAGATTCAGAGGATAAAGATGAGTGATATCCGCAAGGGGAAACTGGATTCTTGAGGAGGAGAAGAGCAAAATGGCTTCGAAGATGGCGGACGCGATCAAGCAGTTGATTCAGGAACGGGGAATCTCTGAAGATCTGGTCCGTAAAACTATTGAGGAGTCGCTGCTGGCCGCGTACAAGAACAAATACGGATCAATGGATAACGCGGTCGTGCGCTTCAGCGATGACGGGAGCGAGGTGACGGTGTTCTCCCGCAAAAAGATCGTGGAAGAGGTGGAAGACCCGGTGAGGGAAATCTCACTCACAGATGCCGTAGAGTACACCGAGGAGAGCGAAATAGGGGATGAGCTGTTGATCGAGGTCAGCCCGAAGGAGTTCGACCGCAGCGCGGTTCAGAGCGCCAAGCAGAAGACCAAACAGACACTGCGGGAGATCCAACGAAACACCCTGTACTCGGAGTTCAAAGAACGGGTCGGAGAGATGATCATCGGTTACTATCAACGGGAGCGGAATGGGAATATCTTCGTCGACCTCGGTAAAACCGAGGGAATCCTCCCGAAAAAATTCCAATCGCCCCGGGAAGTCTATCATCCGAGTGATCGCATTCGGGCATTGATCTACGAGGTAAGCAAATCACCGACGGGGCTGCAAATCGTTCTTACCCGCACCCATGCCGATTTTGTAAAGAAAACTTTCGAGCTGGAAGTTCCGGAATTGTACGATCGGACGATCGAGATTTATAAGATCGTGCGTGAGCCGGGCTATCGCACCAAGATGGCGGTGTATTCGAACCGTGAAGATGTGGACCCGGTCGGAGCCTGCGTGGGGTTGAAGGGAGTGCGCATCCAGGCCGTGGTGCGGGAGTTGGAGGGGGAGAAGATCGACGTTCTGCGCTATGATCCGGACCAGCGGATGTTTATAAAGAACGCCCTGCTTCCCGCCGAGGTGAAGCAGGTTATCGTTGTCGATGAAGCAAAAAAATCCGCCCTGGCAATCGTTGCGGACAATCAGTTCTCACTGGCGATCGGTAAACAGGGGCTGAACGTGCGTCTTGCCAACAGGCTCGTGGATTGGAACATCGACGTCAAGACCGAACAGCAGTTCGCCGAGATGGATCTCTCCGCTGAAACGAAACGAGCCGTGTCTGCTCTGTTCGGCGAGGCGGAGGAGGAAGAGATCGAAAAGATCAGCGAGCTGCCGGACATCCCCGAAAAGATCGTGGAAGTGCTCAAAAACAACGGGATCGAGATGATCGAAGAGCTCGTTGCTATGAGCAAAGATGAAATCGCCGCCCTGGATGGTATCGGTGAAGAGGATGCAGCGCTGATCTCTAAGATTATCGACGAAAACGTGGAGATCGTGGAAGAGGAACAGGAAGTCGTAGCGGAAGCTGAAGCTGAAAAGCCGGCGGAGGCGCCGGAGGCTGCGGCTGCGGAAGCCGCACCTGCGCGGAGCGCACCTGCGGAGCCGGGGGCGGAGGCTGCAGCGCCGACCACAGAAGCGGCCTCTGCCGGGACGGCACCTGCCGAAGCGG
>CAZPQC010000224.1:0-1286 GCA_964588525.1 uncultured Spirochaetaceae bacterium | reverse complement strand
CGGCACCTGCCGAAGCGGCACCTGCGGAGGCGGAGGCGGAGGCTGGAGCCGCAATGCCGGCTACGGAAGCAGCCCAACAAGAACCTGCAGCAGCTGCGCGGAGCGCACCTGCGGAGGCCGAGGCGGCACCTGCGCGGGGCGCACCTTCGGAATCGGATGCGCCGGAGAAGGCGGGGGAAGAGGGGCAGGAGGAAGAGCCCGAGGAAGAGGCTTATGAATGTCCTGAGTGCGGGGCGCGCATCACTACGGATATGACCGCTTGTCCAAACTGTGGCGTTGGTTTAAGCTTCGAAGAAGAAGAGGAAGAAGAGTAGCGCGAGCTTCGAGAAGCAAATCAATCGCGCCGGCGCCGAGTTGAGGTAAAGGAGTTCTATGTCGGAAGAGCAGAAAAAGCCCAAGGTAACACTGATTAAACATAAGAAGCCCGCTCCGACCGTCGATACGCAAGGCAAAGACGAGACGGAGAAGAAGAAGATCGTCGTCATCAAGAAGAAGAAGGTCGTGGTCAAAAAGGCTTTGCCCAAGAAACCCACGTTGGAGAGCAAGCAGGAGGCTCCTACGGTAGAACGGGTTCGCTTGCAGGACAAGAGCACGGTAAGGGAACGCAAGCCGGGCCTGGGGATCAGAGAGCGGCAACCATCTCGAGATCGGGCCCCTTCACGGGTGTTCAAACCCAGGGAGAGCGATGCGGGGACCAAGCGGCCCGCGCGTACCCTCAGAAAACCTGCGGCATTTGCACCGACCAAACAGGCCCCGCCTCCCAAGAAAGAGGAAGCGGCCAAACCGGCGGGTAAAAAATTCTTCAAGAGCAAGAAGAAGGGCACCTTCGCCAAGGCCCGGGAGAAGTTTGAGGAGCATCAGGAAAAACTATTCGCCCAGGCGAAAAAGAAGAACATGCAGCGGGCCAATCCCGTTCCCAAAGAGATTTCGATCATGGAGAACGTGAGCGTGTCGGAGCTGGCCCGCAAGATGAACCTGAAGGCGGCGGATCTGATATCCAAGCTCATGAGCATGGGGATGATGGTAACGATGAACGAGCAGATCGACTCGGAAACAGCCTCGATCCTGGCGGAGGAGTACGACTGCAAGGTCAACGTGGTATCTCTGTACGACGAAACCATAATCGAGAAGGAGGAGGATCGGGAAGAGGATATGGCCAGCCGACCTCCTATCGTTACGGTAATGGGGCACGTGGACCATGGAAAGACCAAACTGCTGGATGCGATCCGAACCACCAATGTCGTCGACACCGAGTTCGGCGGCATCACCCAGCACATCGGCGCCTA
>CAZPQC010000223.1:0-4984 GCA_964588525.1 uncultured Spirochaetaceae bacterium | reverse complement strand
ATGCGGGGGAAGCGGAGATGGACTGGATGGAGCTGGAAAAGGAGCGGGGCATAACTATAACCGCCGCCGCAACCTTTTGTTCCTGGAAAGATTGCCAGATCAACATAATAGATACACCCGGTCATGTGGATTTTACGGCCGAGGTGGAACGATCTTTGAGAGTGTTGGATGGAGTGATAGGCGTTTTTTGCGCCGTCAAGGGAGTAGAGCCGCAGAGCGAAACGGTTTGGAAACAAGCAAGCCGTTACAAGATCCCGCGGATTGTCTTCATCAACAAAATGGATCGGACCGGGGCGCGATTCGAAGGAGTCATCGAAGAGCTTCATCGCCGCCTCGGGGCGAATGCTACGGCGATTCAGCTGCCCATCGGCGCAGAGTCGGATTTCCTCGGCGTGATCGATCTAATTGAGATGAAGGCCTATCTATGGGATGAAGATGTTCTGGGTGCACGGTACCGTGTTGCCGAGCTGCCCGAGGCTCTGGCTGAAAAAGCGGGGCAGATGCGAGCCGCGCTTCTGGAGCGCTTGTCCGAAACCGACGATGCCTTTTTGGAAGAGTATCTGGAGGGAGGACAACCGGAGGCGGGGCGCATCAAGCAGGTGCTGCGTACGGCGACAATCGAGGGTAAGATCTTTCCCGTACTCTGCGGAGCGGCTTTCAAGAACAAGGGTATTCAAACCCTCCTCGATGCGGTTTTGGATTATCTGCCCTCTCCCGTAGAGACAGCAGCGGTAACGGCGATTCAGCCGAACACGGGGGATTACGTAACCTTGATTCCGGCAGCGGATCAGCCTTTTGCCGCCCTGGTGTTCAAGATCATGAGCGATACCTACGTGGGCAAGCTGGCCTACTTCCGGGTGTACAGCGGAACCCTCAAAACCGGGGGCACGGTGTACAACGCGACGGCGGTCCGACGAGAACGGGTGCACAGGCTGCTTCGCATGCACGCCAACGATCGGGAGCAGATCACAGAGGTAGTTGCAGGTGATATAGCGGCGGCTGTGGGCTTGAAAAAAGTCCAAACCGGAGATTCCCTCTGTGAGGAAAAACACCCGGTGCTTCTCGAGTCGATGGTTTTCCCGGAGCCTGTTGTCTCCATCGCGATAGAGCCCAAGACCAAAGCCGATGCTGAAGACTTGAGCACCGCAATCCGGAAGCTGTTGGATGAAGATCCAACCTTCCGAATACGATATGACAGAGACACGGGTCAGACGATACTCTCCGGAATGGGGGAGCTGCACCTGGAAATTCTGTTGGCGCGGTTGTTACGGGAATACAAGGTCGAGGCGACAATCGGCAAGCCGGAGGTGGCTTACAGAGAAACCATAACGGCGAGCGCTGAAGCGGAGGGAAAGTTTATCCGGCAAAGCGGCGGCCGAGGCCAGTACGGCCACGTGGTGATCCGATTCGAGCCGCTTCCTACGGGGACTGGGTTTCTGTTTGAAAGTCAACTTGTAGGCGGCAGTATTCTGCAAGGCTACATTCCTGCCGTCCAGAAGGGAATAGAGGAGGCTCGGGCCAACGGAGTTCTGGTTGGATATCCGATGGTGGATTTCCGAGCGATTCTGCTCGATGGGTCCTACCACGAGGTGGATTCCAGCGAGATGGCCTTTCGGATTGCTGCCTCGATGGCCTACAAGATCGGGCTTGAAAGAGCCAAACCGACCATCCTGGAACCGATCATGGGAGTGGAGATCTTCACCCCGGAGGAGTATCTGGGAGATCTGATCTCAGATCTCATGGGGCGCATGGGAAGGATAGAAGGGATTGAAGATCGGCATGGGGGTAAGGTGGTGAGAGCAAACGTTGCCCTGCGACTTCTTTTCGGGTATACAACCCGACTGCGAAGTCTCTCTCAGGGGCGAGCCAACCACACCATGCAATTTTCTTTCTACCAGCCGACTCCCCAATCCGTCCAGGATGAAATTGTACGGAAGGTTCGGGGCACAACATAATTTAGGAATTGATTTGCAGAGAAGTGCAAGGAGGTTAGCATGGCAAAGGCAAAGTTTGAGAGGACCAAACCCCACATCAACGTTGGGACGATTGGTCATGTGGATCATGGCAAAACGACCCTGACTGCGGCGATTACCATGTATTGCAATGCCAAGTACGGCGACAAGTTGATGAAGTTCGAGGATATCGATAATGCTCCGGAAGAGAAGGCTCGGGGTATCACCATCAACACCCGTCACGTGGAATACCAGACCGACAACAGGCACTACGCCCATGTCGATTGCCCGGGCCACGCCGACTACATCAAGAACATGATCACCGGTGCAGCCCAGATGGACGGTGCCGTTCTGGTGGTCTCGGCCCCGGACTCGGTAATGCCCCAGACACGGGAGCATATCCTCCTGGCCCGCCAGGTAGGGGTGCCCGCCATCGTCGTATTTCTCAACAAAACCGACCAGGTGGACGATCCCGAATTGATCGAGCTGGTCGAGGAAGAGATCCGGGACGTGCTCAAGGAATACGAGTTTCCGGGAGACGAGATTCCGATCGTCAAAGGCTCGGCCTTGAAGGCGATGGAGAATCCGACGGATGAGGAAGCCATCAAGCCGGTGGTTGAGCTGCTCAAGACCATGGATGAGTATTTCCCCTTGCCTAAGCGGCCCATGGACAGACCCTTCCAGATGCCGATCGAGGACGTGTTCTCCATCTCCGGCCGTGGAACGGTGGTCACCGGCAGGATCGAGCGAGGCGTGATCAAGGTCGGCGAAGAGGTGGAAATAGTCGGCATCAAGGATACCCGCAAGACCGTGGTAACCGGTGTCGAGATGTTCAACAAGATCCTGGATGAGGGACAGGCCGGGGACAACGTCGGTTGTCTGCTCCGGGGTGTGGAGAAAAACGAGGTTCAGAGAGGCCAAGTCCTGGCCAAACCGGGAACCATCACTCCCCACCGCAAGTTCAAGGCCCAGATCGTAGCTCTGACCAAGGAAGAAGGGGGCCGTCACTCGCCGTTCTTCTCGGGATATCGTCCCCAGTTCTACTTCCGAACCACCGACATCACCGGTACGGTGACGTTGCCCGAGGACAGACAGATGGTTATGCCCGGAGACAACTGCGAGGTTCAGGTGGAGCTCATCCACACCATCGCCGTCGAGACGGGCTTGAGATTCGCCATCCGTGAAGGCGGGCGTACCGTTGCTGCCGGCGCGGTTACCGAGATCATCGAGTAGCGCACTTGGTCTCGACCAGAGACACTTGAGCTTTGCGATACGCGGGAGAGGCCTTGCGGTTTTCGGTGTGCGCTTTGAGCTACAAGAAATGAGATGTGAGACTGTCTGGAGGAAGAATGGCTAAAGAGAGGATTCGAGTTCGCCTGCGGGGATTTGATATCGAGCTGATTGATCAAAGTGCAAAAGCTATCGTGCAAACGGTGCTGAAGGCCGGAAGCAAGGTTTCCGGCCCGATCCCTCTGCCAACCCGGATCAACAAGTACACCGTTCTTCGCTCGCCCCACGTGAACAAGAAGTCCCGGGAGCAGTTTGAGATGCGAACCCATAAGCGACTGATCGACATCATAGAACCGACTTCGGCGGTGATGGATGCGCTGATGAAGCTGGAACTGCCCGCCGGCGTGGATGTTGAAATCAAACAGTGAGGAAAATCATGCTGGGTTTGATTGGGAAGAAAGTAGGAATGACGCAGGTTTTCGACGAACAGGGCACGCAGACCCCGGTTACCGTGATAGAGATCGAGCCCAATGTCGTGATCGGAGAGCGCACACTGGAGAAACACGGCTACTCGGCTGTTGTTTTAGGATACGGCGTGCGGAAAAAAAATCGAACCCGCAAACCCTACGCGGGACAGTTTCCCGAAGGTATCGATCCAAGCCGGGTTCTGACCGAAGTGAAAGACTTCGAAGGGCAGTACCAGGTAGGCGAGAAGATCGGCCTGGAAACTTTTGAGGGGGTACGCTTCGTGGACGTGCGGGGCGTTTCCAAGGGCAAAGGTTACCAGGGCGTCATGAAAAGGCACGGTTTCAGCGGAGGTCCTCGGACCCACGGTTCCCTCGTGCACCGGGAGCTCGGATCCACAGGTTTGGCCAGTGGAAAGATGTTCAAGGGCTCGAAGATGCCGGGGCGGATGGGATCGGAGCGCAAGACCGTGCAAAACCTGCGGGTTGTCAAAGTTGATCCTCAAGCCGGATTGCTGCTGGTAAAGGGAGCGGTACCCGGACCAAGAGGTGCGACGCTGTTCGTGGCAAAAGCGAAGAAGAAGTAGAGGACACCATGGTTGTGAAGGTTTATGGCATCGATGGATCTGAACAAAGGGACATCGATCTTGCCGACGAAGTATTCAACAGATCCGTCAGCACGGGATCGATCTATCATGCCATCCGCAACGAGCTGGCCAATCTGAGAGTCGGTACAGCATCCACCAAGACCCGAAGCGAGGTTCGCGGCAGCGGAGCCAAACCGTGGCGCCAGAAAGGAACGGGCCGGGCCAGGGCGGGAACCAGACAGTCACCCGTTTGGGTAGGTGGTGGCGTTGTCTTTGGCCCCAAGCCCCGGGACTATAGTTACAAGATCCCGAAAAAACTCAAACGGCTCGCCTTTAAATC
The DNA here is from genome assembly GCA_964588525.1 of uncultured Spirochaetaceae bacterium. Taxonomy (GTDB): domain Bacteria; phylum Spirochaetota; class Spirochaetia; order SZUA-6; family DRHE01; genus JAFGQJ01. The sequence goes on along the minus strand of CAZPQC010000223.1, from coordinate 411 downwards.
GATCTTCAGCCAGAAGACCCAGGAAGAGCGTCTGATGGTAGTGGAGGATTTCACCGTTGAATCGGGAAAGACCCGGGAACTTGTCAAGATCCTCAAAGGACTGACTCCGGAAAATCGCACGGCCATCGTGATTTCCGGTGAAGATTCCATGCTCAAACGCGCGGGTCGCAATGTTCCGGGCTTGAGCATCCTGTCGTACAACAGGCTTCGGGCGCACGACCTGTTCTATGCCGGCAGAGTGATCGTTTTCGAGAAAGCCGCTGAGGAGCTGGGTCGGATGTATGGTGAGCCTTCTTCCAAGAGAAGAGCGGGCAAACCTCCAGCTGTTACAAAAGTTCTGGGTGGTGCCAAACCGGTGACTTTGGAAAAGCCGAAGGCGGCCGGTGCCGGCTCCAAGCCGGCAGCCAAGCC
>CAZPQC010000222.1:3245-5010 GCA_964588525.1 uncultured Spirochaetaceae bacterium | reverse complement strand
AGCAGCTCGGGGCTTTTCCCCGCTTCCAGGCGAACCGGGAGCAGATGCTGCGGGTAATCCGCAATCATCGCCGGGCCATCCACGGTTCCACCGAGCAGGAGTACGAGGGGCTGACCGTATTCCCCAAAACGTTGGATCCGCAGTCCTGTCCGCCGGAGTTGCTGGAAACCGCCCGGCGTGTCTGGGACCAGGCGCTGGAGATGGGCGAGCATCACGGCTACCGCAACGCCCAGGTCACGGCGATTGCCCCGACCGGCACCATTGGTTTGGTCATGGACTGCGACACCACGGGGGTGGAGCCGGATTTCGCCCTGGTGAAGTTCAAGAAGCTCGCCGGGGGCGGCTACTTCAAGATCATCAACACCTCGATCCCGCCGGCTCTGAAGCAGCTTGGGTATGAGAAAGACCAGATCGAGGAGATCACCGCCTACTGCGTGGGGCGGGGAACGCTAAAAAGTTCTCCGGGGATTTCCTGGAAAGAGCTGAAAGCCAAGGGGTTCTCAGAGGCGGCTCTGAAACGAATCGACAAAGCACTGGCAAGCGCCTTCTCCATCCATTCAGCTTTCGTGCCCGCCGTAGTTGGCGAGGAGCTGCTTGAGAAGAAGCTCGGCCTGGATCCCGGAACCTACAACAAGCCGGGCTTCCAGCTGTTGCGGCACCTGGGATTCAGCCAGGAGCAGATCGAGCAGGCCGACCGCCATGCCTGCGGCACGATGACCGTGGAGGGCGCCCCTCACCTCAAGACCGAGCATTACGCCGTGTTCGACACGGCCAGCAAGGTGGGCCGCATCGGTACCCGTTTCATCCCCTGGCAGGCCCACATCGAGATGATGGCGGCGGTCCAGCCTTTCGTATCCGGCGCGATCTCCAAGACCGTGAACATGCCCAACAACGTGAGCGTGGAGGATGTCAAGAGCGCCTACTTCCTGTCCTGGAAACGGATGCTCAAAGCCATCGCCGTCTATCGGGATGGATCGAAGCTCAGCCAGCCGCTGTCCTCCCTGAGCTCGGCGGGAGAGCGTTTGGCCGAACAGATCCTGGCCCTGCAGCGCCGGGCTCGGTGGAGCGCCGATCAGCTGGGCGTCGATCGACCGAGCGAGCAGGCTGTCGAGCAGCAAGCCGCATCCCGGTCTGACACTGCGGCAGTGGATGGGCGTCCCGCGCCTGAGGTGTCCACGCCTCAGCACAATCGCAGGCCTCTGCCCAGCCGCCGCAGCGGCTACACCCAGAAGGCCAAGATCGGCGGGCACAGCCTTTTCCTGCGCACCGGCGAGTATCCGGACGGGAGCCTGGGGGAGATCTTCCTGGACATGCATCGGGAGGGAGCCGCCTTCCGCAGCCTGCTCAACAGCTTCGCCATTGCCGTATCCCTGGGCTTGCAATACGGGGTGCCCCTGGAAGAGTATGTGGACGCCTTCGTGTTCACCCGTTTCGAGCCCAACGGAATCGTTCAGGGACACGACAACATCAAGATCACAACCTCGGTGCTCGATTTCATCTTCCGTGATTTGGCCCTGGCCTATCTGAGGCGAACCGACCTGGTGCAGGTCAAACCGGATGACCTGATGCCCACCACCACCAACGGCACCCGGGAGCTCGACGAGCTCGATGAGGCCGGCGAAAACGGCGGCGGGGAGTCGGTGGTGAGGCATGCCGAGGCGCATTATGGGAAAAAGCAGCAGGCCGAGTCTGCCGATGAGGTGTCTTCCGGCGGCAATGGAAGTTCCGCGGAATCCAAGCCGGCGAACGTTCCTGTGGCAGCCGG
>CAZPQC010000222.1:0-3145 GCA_964588525.1 uncultured Spirochaetaceae bacterium | reverse complement strand
GCCGCCCGGGCATGGGAGACGGCCCGCCTGCAGGGCTACGAGGGAGACCCCTGTCCGGTGTGCGGTCATTCGACCCTGGTACGGAACGGCACCTGTCTGAAATGCCTGACCTGCGGTTCCACCACCGGCTGCTCCTGATCCCGTTGTTCCGGTTCACCCAGACTTCACCGGATCTGAGGCTTCCCCGATGAAGGAACCCTTGCTCGTGGCCTGGAGCAGCGGCAAGGACAGCACCCTGGCCCTCCAGAAAATCCTCGAAACCGATAATTACCAGATCACCCTGCTTACCACGGTCACCGAGGGTTATGAGAGGATCAGCATGCATGGTGTACGGGAGCGGCTGCTGCAGATCCAGGCCAAGAGCCTGGGTTTGCCGATCGATACAGTACACATCCCCCAGGGGTGCAGCGATGAGGAGTATCGCCGGCGCATGGAGAGCGCGATGCTCAGGCACTACGCCGGCGGATGCCGCTCTGTCGTGTTCGGAGACATCTTTCTGCAGGGTATTCGGGAGTACCGGGAGGAAAACCTGGCCAAGGTCGGGATGAAGCCCATCTTTCCCCTCTGGCATTTGGATTCTCGTGAGCTGAGCCGTTCATTCATCGAGCAGGGCTTTCAGGCCGTCGTCACCTGCGTCGACACCAGGGCTCTGCCTCCCTCCTTTACCGGCAGATTGTACGATCGATCTTTCGTGGCAGATCTGCCGGCGGATGCGGACCCCTGCGGCGAAAAGGGGGAGTTTCACAGCTTCGTGTTCGACGGCCCGATCTTTTCAAAACCCGTGCAATTTCAGCGGGCAGAGGCGGTGCTGCGGGAGGAACGCTTCAGCTTCTGCGATCTGGTTCCGCTGGAGAGCGACAACTACGACGACTAAAGTGTGATTTGTAACACCCCAGAACGAGAGTTCAACTCCCGTCACCTCAACTCCCCAGTTGTTATTTCAAAAACGAGACGCCAAGATCTTTCCAGATCTTTCGTGCCAGTTGATCTCTGATCTAATTGTGCCTCGGCACCAGGGGTTCTTCGGAATAGTCCGGGGAAGCGGCTTTCTTTGCCTCCTCGCGATTGAACTCGAGCGCCTCCCTGAGGGTAACCTTGAGACTCTCGAGAAGTTCTTCCCGGCTTTTCTCCTGGCAATTGACGCCGGGCACTTCCTTTATCCATCCGATCCACCACTCACCATCCTGCTTGGTTATCGCAGTATACGTATTGGCCATCTCATAGGCTCCAGAAGGATTTACTTAGCGGTAGTATTCCGACATATGCTCCTGCTGGAAATACTGAATCCGGAACTTGCACCAGTCAAGAAAATGACCTGGATCGGCAAGAACGAGGGTTCGGTGGCGGGATGGAGCTCGTTCCCCCGGGTGTCTCGAACTGTCTCGAGCCCGGCTCAGGCCCCGAAGGCCTCCACGTCGGCCATGGAGTGGAAGGGGGAAAGGTCCCGAAGGTGATCCACGATTCCCGGAAGGACCTCCAGGACGTAATCCACATCCTCCTCCGTGTTGTAGGTGCTCAAGGAGAAGCGTACCGAGCCGTGGACGCTGGTGAAGGGCACGCCCATGGCCCGCAGTACGTGGGAGGGCTGCAGGCTTCCCGAGGCGCAGGCCGACCCGGTGGACGCGCAGATCCCCTGCTTGTCCATGGCCAGCAGCAGGGCTTCTCCCTCGATGAAGTGGATGCCGATATTGGTCGTGTTGGGGACCCGCTTGTCCGGATCTCCGTTCACCTCGGTGTCCGGGATTTGTGTTAGAATGCCGTTCTCCAGCTTGTCCCTCAAGCTGCGTACGCGGGTATCTTCGTCGTCAAGCTTGCCGCCCACAAGCTCGGCTGCCCTGCCCATCCCTACGATCAGGGGCATGCTCTCGGTTCCTCCCCGGCGGCTGCGTTCCTGATGACCCCCGATGATGAAAGGGCGTATCTTCAGTCCCCGACGGATGAACAGGCCTCCGATCCCCTTGGGAGCGTGGAACTTATGCCCGGATAAGGACAACAGGTCCACGGGAAGCTTTCCCATGTCCAGGGGAACCTTGCCCACTCCCTGGACCGCATCCGTGTGAACGAACACGCCCCGCTCTTTGGCGATCCGGCAGATCTCCGGAAGAGGAGACAGAACCCCCGTTTCATTGTTGGCGAAGATGACCGAGATCAGCAGGGTGTCGTTGGTGATCGCATCGCGCAGCTCGTCCAGATCGATGTTGCCCTTGTGGTCGACCCCCAACTCGGTGACCCGCAAGCCCTTTCGGCGCAGATAGGGTACCTGATTCTTGACGGCCGGGTGCTCGACCTTGGTGGTGATGATGTGGCCTTTTTCCGGATAGGCGTCGACCAGGCCGCGAATGGCGTGGTTGTCGCTCTCCGAACCGCAAGATGTAAACACCACTTCGGTGGGATGGCAGTTCAGCAGGGCGGCCATCCGCTCCCGGGCTCGGTCCAGATCCCTATGCACGTTCCCGCCGAAGGCGTACATGCTGGAGGGATTGCCGTATCGCTCCTTGAAGAAGGGAAGCATCTCCTCCAGGACTTCCGGGGCGACCCGGGTGGTCGCGTTGTTGTCCAGGTAGACCCTACGCGTTTTCATCTTCCACAACCTCCAGGGTCGGATCGATCAGCTCGCGGAGCTTGTCCTGAACCAACCCCTTGAGGGTCAGGTCCGAGGCCAGGCAGCCGCGGCACATGCCCATCAGCCGCACCACCACCCGGTTGTCCGCCAGGTCGACCAGCTCCACATCCCCGCCGTCCCGTTTTAGAATCGGACGGACCTCCTCGTTCAGGACCTCTTCGATCTTCTTGATTTTCTGCACCGCGGTCAGGCGGGTACCGGCTGTGCGCTTCTCCGTCTCGTTTCTCCAAACCTCTTCCAGGAGGTCTTCGATCCGGGGGATGCAGGCCCCACAGCCGCCGCCGGCCTTGGTGTAGTTGGTTACCTCTTCCACGGTGTGGAGATTGTTGGACAGGGCCACCCGCTTGATTTTCGAATCGGTGACGCCGAAGCACTTGCAGACCACCTCCCCCTCGTCTTCCTCGTGAGCCCCGAGCTTGATGCCCTTGAAGTCGGCAATCGCCGCCTCCAGAGCCTCCTGGCCCATGACCGAGCAGTGCATCTTCTCGGTGGGCAGCCCGCCCAGGTAGTCGGCGATGTCCT
>CAZPQC010000221.1:3474-5022 GCA_964588525.1 uncultured Spirochaetaceae bacterium | reverse complement strand
TTTGTCAGGGGACTCTTTGTCTCTTGACTCGGGCAGGCCTTATACGGGTTAGGCGGCGCGCTCCTGCAGGTAACCATCATAGTTGTTGTAGTTCCAGCAAATTCCTTCAGGTTCATTCTTGTTCTGGAGTATTTGAATAATCGCTCTTCGATGAGCTGCCCCGATTAATAAGACCCCCAAGTGGTACTCGTGCTCCCTGCTATACGTCCGGATATTCTTGATCATTTCAAGTTCACGTCTTTTCTTCACAGCATTCCAGGAATCATGGACTTCGGTCAGGGACTTGTCACCAGTTTGCTGTACTGCTACTCGAATGAACCTGTCTAAGTCATCAAAGAGATCGCTGCAGTAGTCACTATTGAGATACCTGAATCCGTACATTCTAGCGTACATAGAATGACTGTCGATTAGTCTTCGATAATCTGCGCTTGTCGCTTCGACTTTCTTGTGCACCCCCGTCTGTGCAATTTACACCCGCCGGTAACAATCGTGCCCGTGATCGGCCGTTCGCCCTCTACGGCGTCACGATCACGGCACTGTAGGCCGACCAATTCGGCGCAGCCTTGTAGGCCGTAACTGCCGCGCTGTTCGGCACATGGATTGTCGGATAGGGCGCGGTGAAGGCCGTTGTGCCAAGCGATGGTGGTGTGCTCGCCTGCATGGTGACACTTGTAAGACCGGCGCACGACTGAAAAGCGCCGTTGCCGATCGAGGTGACGCTGGAGGCAATGGTAATGCCCGTGATGGAGCTGTTGGAGAAGGCGTAGTCGCTGATGGTCGTGATAGTAGATGGGATGCTGATGGAAATCGGGCTGAGCAGACCTGAGAAGGCATTCGTGCCAATATGCCCAAGAGAGGCGGGAATCGTGATGCTGGTCAGATTGGTACAATGTTCGAAGGCATACACGTCGATCGAGGTGATCGAGGGTGGAATGCTGAAAACGCCGCTCAGTTTTGCGGGAACCAGCATGAGTCTGTGATTCGTGCTATCGACCAGCGCTCCATTGATGACCTGGAACTGCGCGTTGCTGCTCACGATGGTGGTCAGTTGGGGACAATTGCGGAAGGCCTGGACATCTATTGCAGTCACGGAGGCCGGAATGGTCACACTGGTCAGGTTGGGATGATCTTGGAAGACCGTTCCGAAATACGTAATGGTACCGGGAATCACAACCACTGTCGCCGAGAGAGGAACGGAAGTGAGGGTCGAGCCCGATACGATCGCCCACATTGCATAGAGCGTTACGTTCCCGGTGCCCATGGCGAAGGTACCACCGCTTGCGTAGGCTGTCCCTGACCCGTCTGCGGCGGTGTTCCAGCCACTGAAAATGCCGTTGCTGAGCGACAGAGTACCAGGACTGAGGACCGTCACCGTACTACCTGTCAAATAGCTGGTTCCATCGTTGGGGACTGTGCCTCCGTCGCTCCCGTTGCCGTTGTAGGTGACCGAGTAGGTGGGGAGCGCCGTCCAGATCGCATAGAGGGTCACGTTGGCCGAGCCCATGGTCAGGCTGGCTCCGGCGGCATACGACGTGCCGGACCCATCGG
>CAZPQC010000221.1:0-3374 GCA_964588525.1 uncultured Spirochaetaceae bacterium | reverse complement strand
GCCGAGCCCATGGTCAGGCTGGCTCCGGCGGCATACGACGTGCCGGACCCATCGGGAGCCGTATTCCAGCCTGCGAAAGTCCTGCCGCTTCTCACCATCGTGCCCGCGGCTGCAACGGTTACCGACGAGCCAGGCGCATACGTATTGCCGTCGGTGGGGACCACTCCGCCTGAATTGCCGTTGCCATCATAGGTGACCGTAAGGATGCCAGTTGCTGCGACCCGGAAAAGATCCTCGTGGAAAGGCAGCGCACAGGCACTGAGCAACACCGCACAAAGGATGACAATCCATATCGATTCTGGTTTGATTCGATTCCCGTACATGCCAGTCTCCCTAGCGCATCGAACAAACCCTGCCGGCTAGTACAGCGGAAAGGCAACAGCCAAGCCAGTCTCCAGCAAGAACGCATCCATCGGCTCGGTCAGAAAAAAGTGCCTGTACTCCGCCGCCACCCCTACCCGCAAGAAGCCAGAGAGAGGGACATCCACAGCGAATCGGGCCATGGCAAGAAAATCAATTGACTCTGCAGATTGGGTGTCGCCAGCAGCACTCTCCCCTTCAACCTTGGAATATACCACGCCGCCGCCGGAATACAGTCTCAGCATGAGAAAAGGAAGCGCCAGCTCGAGGGAGGGCGCCATGGACAATGAGTACATCGTAAGGACGCTTTCGACAAAGACCCCCGAGCTGGCGGTGCTCGAGTACGCGCAATATTGCATAGACATCCGGGCCCCCGCGTTTACGGAGGTCCTTCGTGCCGAGACTCGGTTGGGCGTGAAATAGCAGTCGACTCCCAACTCGACTCCTTGAGGAGTCGGTGAGTAGATGTCAGCCCACCGGGAAAGAGGAATGAGGTAATTCCATCCGCCCGACACCAGGAAGTCCCTGACGGGCACTTTCGCCGCGGCGAGCGGCAGAAGCGGGATCACGTGAAAGAGTGGGGTATCAACCCCGTTTGCATCTGGCGCATTGCGTACCGTCAGAGCATAGTCGCCGGGCTTGAGAGTGCGTGGAAGGCCGACGCGCAGAATTCCGGGCTCTCTAGAAACGAGGGGGAGGTCCACGCTTTCCCCGTCAATCATCATGGATATCGTCACCTGCGGCGAGAAGCCGCCGCCCAAAAGACTGAGTGTGGGAGGAATTCGATCAACCTGAAATTGGTCGGGTTCCAGCCGGGTAATAGTCGGGTCCGGGTGCGTGACCGTAAGGATTGGCGCTTCAACCGGGTCTCTATTGGGTCCGTTTCGCACTGCAAGGCGATACTCACCCGGCTCGAGAATCTCTGACAGAGAAACGATGAGGTCTCCCGCCTCGCGGGAAACGGCGGGGAGATCCACGCTGTTTCCGTCTACGTTCACCGACACGGTTGCCTGCGGCGAGAAATCGCCGCCCCGCAGCCGAAGGGTCCGCGGCGCATGATCGCTCTGGAATCGGTCAGGTTCCAGCGCGGTGACGGTCGGGCTGGGATACCGCACGCGAAGGGCGGCCCCCACGGTTGTTGTCAGATCAGGCGGGTTTGTGAGAGCAAGCGAGTATTCTCCGACCTGGTCCAGCGAAGGGAGTCCGATCCGCAGAGTGGTTCTTGACACTCTATCAACGCTTGCGGGAATCACGCTGCCGGACGGCGATACGAGCGAGACACTTCCGTCGCGGGAGAGATTGTCCACGGTCACCAGCAACGACTGCGCCTTCCCTGCCAGGACTGTATCGGGGACGATGGAAAGGAAAGCCGGCGGCCTGGCCGCCAGCTCGCCTTCTAGGACTGAAGTCTCGGACTGTGGAAGGGCGATGGTACCAGGCTGCGATTCTGCCCACCCCAACAGAGCATCGGTCAGCTCTCTAGAAAGCGAGCTGACTCTGCTATATATCCCGATGTCTTTGGCTCCTCTTTTTTCCTCACTGAACATGAGACTACCGGTAGCTACGTCGTATCCCCGTATCCTCAAGATGATGTCCCGGCCCTCGATCTGTATTGATCCTATTAACGCTCTATCGGCCTCCGCCCGTTCGGCCAGCTGTACCGCGGCCGAACTCTGCAGTAACCCAACAGAGGACAACTCTTCCTGTGATAGCTTTGCTCTCCAGGTCTGTTCCGGTATGATCGCAAAACCCCGTTTCTCCATCTCGCGCGTTAGCTCTACGATCACGATCGAGCGGAATGTATTGACCTCTTCGGTGTTGGCGGCCGGCAGAAACAAACAGACTCTAGTCGCCTGCTGGTCAGCCGGAGTCCCGGATGGTGAGAGAGCTACAAGCGCAAATACTACTGCAACGGCCCGATACTTCACCGATCTCTCCAGGAACACCTACGAGCAGGAGCTTTTGGCAAAGGATAATTCAATTGTAGCACACTTTCATCTTCTACCAGCACTTGCCAAAGTACTTACCAGTATCCATTTTCAGGCAAATGTCGTGGTCTACTCAAGCGATATGATACTCATTAAGGCCTCCCCCCGGGAGGTGCGGTATAATTACCGCGACTACAAACCATCCGCAAGGAGGAAGCCTAATGAGATTCTACACGACTCAACATCAATACTACTGCGGCATCGATCTCCACGCAAGATCGATGTTCCTCTGCATCATGGACCGGTCCGGTGAAATCCTCTTGCACAGCAACCATCGGGCAAATCCCGATGCTCTACTGAGAGCCATCACCCCGTACCGCGAAGATCTCGTGGTGGCGGTGGAGTGCATCTTCACTTGGTACTGGATCGCCGATCTGTGCAGCCGTGAAGGGATTGCTTTCGTACTCGGCCACGCCCTATACATGAAAGCCATCCACGGCGGCAAAACCAAGAACGACAAGATCGACTCTCAGAAGATTGCAGCCCTTCTTCGTAGCGGGATGCTTCCCATGGCCTACGTGTATCCTCAAGGCATGCGCTCGACTCGGGATTTACTCCGTCGTCGGCTGTACCTGGCTCGTCAACATGCAGAGCTTCAGACGCACATCCAGAACACCAACACCCAGTACAACCTCCCGTACTTCGAGAAGCGGATTGACCGCAGGTCCAACCGTGCCGCAATAGGCACGCGCTTCACTGACCCTGTGGTCCGCACCAGTGTGGAGGTGGATGCCGCACTAATGGATGCCATCCACGAGCAGATCCTCACCATAGAACGTCAAATCAACGCCCAGGTTCCCGAACACGATCCGGTAGCCCTTCATCTGCTGCGAAGCATTCCCGGCGTGGGGAAAACCCTGGCCCTGGTGATCCTCTACGAGATCCACGACATTAGCCGTTTCCCCACGGTGGGCAACTTCATCTCTTATGCCCGGCTGGTGAAATGCACTCATGAATCGGCAGGCAAGCGTAAGACGGGCCCAAACAACAAGATCGGCAATGTCCATCTGAAATGGGCCTTCAGCG
>CAZPQC010000220.1:0-5046 GCA_964588525.1 uncultured Spirochaetaceae bacterium | reverse complement strand
CACTTCGATATGGTGGGCCATCAACCGGAAATACAGGTCCTTGCGGAAGCTCCCCCGTTCCTGCTGGGCCAACAGGTCCGCATTGGTGGCTGCGATGATCCGGGCGGACGAGGTGCGGAGTTGATCGGTTCCCAGCGGGTAGTACTCTCCCTCCTGCAGGAGACGCAGCAGCTTGATCTGGGAACCCGCGGCCAGCTCTCCGATTTCATCGAGGAAGAGGGTGCCGCCGGCGGCCGTCTCCACCAGTCCCGATCGCTGACCCTCTGCGCCCGTGTAGGCGCCGCGTACATGGCCGAACAAGCTGTCGGAGAACATCGTATCATCCAGACCGGCCACGTTTACCGCCACAAACGATCCCTCCCGGCGGCTCAGAGAGTGGATCACCTTGGCGATCAACTCCTTGCCCGTCCCGCTCTCGCCGCTCACGAGGATCGGTTTGCTGCTGGGAGCTACCGCCTCGATGTAGCCGAATATGGACCTCATGGTTTCGCTGCCCGTTACGATGTCGGCAAAGGCCTCCGGGCTCGTCAACTTTCCGCTCTTTATATGCAGGCTCAGGTCCCCTACCTCTCGCCGCAGCTCGGAAATCTCCAGGGCATGGCGAACACTGGCCCACAGGCGGCTGTGCTCCACCGGTTTTATCAGGTAGTCGAAGGCGCCGAGCTTCATACACTCCACCGCGGTGTCCACCTCTTCATCCGCCGTGATCACGATCACCGGAATCTCCGGGTAGTCGGCCTTTACCTTTTTGAGAATTTCCTGGCCGGACACCTGGGGCATGTGAAGATCCAGCAGCATCAAAGAACAACCCGTGTTCGGGATCTGCGCCACTACCTCGGTTGCATCCCGGTACAGGGACAAATCCGTGATGCCGTGATGCTCGAGAACAGTCTTGTACAGGATCAAGGAGACCTGCTCGTCATCGACCAGGTAGATAGGAGCTCGTTTCTGCTTCATCGTGAGCGAATCCTCGTGCAGACCAGTGTACTTCAAGACGGTTATCGAGTAAATTGAACAACACCGAAAATTCGTGCACAAGGACCCGCTCATGAACGAGGAAACTCTGGACCCCAAAGACTGGAAGGCCATGGCTGCGCTGGGCCATCGCATGGTCGATGATATGGTTCACTACCTGAAAACTGTAGGGGATCGCCCCGTTTGGAAGCACGCACCCCAAGAGATCAAGTCCCACTTCACCCGGGAGCTCCCCCTGGATCCTCAAGCACCGGAACAGGTGTACGAGGAGTTCCTGGAATACGTGCTCCCCTACCCCGTGGGCAACATCCACCCCCGGTTCTGGGGCTGGGTGATCGGAACGGGTACCGTCCAGGGCGCCTTTGCCGAGATGTTGGCCGCGGCCATGAACACCAACACCGGAGGGCTGGACCACCACAGCGCCAATCACGTGGAGAGCCAGCTGATCCGCTGGTTCCGCGAGATCTTCGGCTTTCCCGCCGGCGCCAGCGGGGTTCTCACCAGCGGCTGCTCCGCGGCGAACTTGATCGCTCTGGCCGTGGCCCGAAACGCCAAGGCCGAAGGAGATCTCCGGCGCCAAGGGCTCCAGGGGGCCAAGAGGAGGATGATTTGTTATGGATCCGAGGAGATTCACAGCTCGCTGCAGAAGGCCGTGGAGCTGCTGGGGCTCGGCAGCGACTGCCTGCGCACCGTGGCCGTAAATGACGCGTTCCAGATCGACACGGGCAAGCTGGAGGAGGCGATCGCCGGGGATCGGGAACGGGGATTTCTGCCTTTCTGCATAATCGGCGCCGCCGGCACCACCAACACGGGCGCTGTCGACGATCTGCAGGCCCTGGCCGATATCAGCGAACGGGAGGGGCTCTGGTTTCACGTGGACGGCGCCTTCGGTGCCTGGGCCGTCCTGGCTCCCGGCGCGAAAGAGAAAGTGCGGGGTCTGGAGCGGGCCGACTCGCTGGCGTTGGACCTGCACAAATGGATGTACATGCCCTACGAGATCGGCTGCGTGCTGGTGCGCAGCGAACAGAGCCACCGCAGCACCTTTTCCCTGACCCCGGCCTACCTGGCGCACGGAGAAGGCGGACAGGGCCTGACCGGCGGCGACCTTCCCTGGTTCAGCGACTACCATTTCCAGCTGTCCCGCGGGTTCCGGGCCCTCAAAGCCTGGATGTCCCTCAAGGAGCATGGCTTACGCAAATACGGCCGGTTGATCGAGCAGAACATCCGCCAGGCCAGCTACCTGGGAAGCCTCGTGGAGCAGGAGCCGCTACTGGAGCTGGGCGCACCGGTGACCTTGAACGTGGTCTGCTTTCGCTACGTCGGCCGGGAGGGTGAGCAGACTCGGCGGGCTGGGTGGACTGAGCGGACTGAGCAGGAGGAGCAGGCTGTTGACGCTCTGAACCGGGAGATCCTGGTGCGCCTGCAGGAAGGGGGAATCGCCGTACCCTCGGGCACCACGATCCGGGGCCGGTACCACCTGCACCTGGCCATCACCAATCATCGCAGCCGGCAGGAGGACTTCGACCTGCTCATCCGGGAAGTGCTTCGTATCGGGGAGGAGCTGGGCGTCGGTTCGTGAGGATTGCGCGCCGTGCTCTAGCTCCTGCGACGAGCAACCGCCTCCAGAATGAACAGACCCCGGCCGATCGGCAGGACGCGACCCAAGGACAGTCCGGCCGCTGCGAGCAGCCTGCGGAACTCATCTTCGGTTCGCTCCCTTCCCCCGGTGACCACCAGCATCTCCAGGTCCAGAAGTTTTGCCGCCGACGGCTCGTTTCCGGGAGGGACGATCATCTCGATGATCAGCAATGTGGATCCCGGACCCATGGCCCGCCGGCAATTCTCCAGGATCAGGCCGGCTCTCTCGTCCGGCCAGTCGTGGAGAACGTTCGCCAGAATATAGGCATCGCTTCCGGCCGGAACACTCCGGAAAAAGTCACAATCGACCACGGTGCAGCGATCCCCGACTCCGCCGGCCTCCATGGTCTTGCCGGCCTCGGGCAACGCGGACGGCAGATCGGCCAGAGTCCCGAGCAGCCTCGGATTGGCAACCAGTATCTCTCGGAGCAGCGTGCCGCAGCCGCCGCCCAGATCGGTCAGCGTGGTAAATCGGGAGAAATCGTAGCCTTCACAGACGGCTCGCTGGTATTGGCCCGTCCTTACTGAGTTGGCCTCGCGGAGCAGTTGCGCATCGTGAGGATTCGCCTCGAGCCATTCGGAAAAACTCTCTCCGAACGCCTCTTCAAAGGGGGTGGCTCCGCTGCGCAGCCCCTGCAGCAGATGCAGCCAGGCCCGGTCGTTCCACTCGGAGTTGAAGCTCAGGGCCGTGGAGCGCAGTGAGCCGCTGCGCAGGAGGGAAGCCATCGGCGTCAGCCGGAAACTGCGATCCTCGGCTTCAGAGAAGATCCCGACGCCGGCCAGGGCCCGCAGCAACCGGTACAGGGGATCCGGACGGGTTCGGGTCAATCGGGCCAGCTCTTCGATGCTCATCGGTCCCGGAGCCAGCAGATCGGCTATGCCCAGTTCGGCGGCGGCGTAGATCGGTTTGCTGATCCACTTGGAGAGGATCAGGCGCATCAGCTGATCCTGGACGGACGATAGATCGGTCATGAGCGCTACCTCCATAATAGATTACGTATCTGTCCTGGATTTTGATTTAAACAGGCGAGAGAAACGGGCGGGAGGCGACTGACTTCTAGAGTATGTGACACCTAACAGCGGGACGTCAAGCTTGCGCACAAGGCTTGCGCCCGAAGCGCAAGTCCGAAGCCCGCCGCTGAGCATCGCGGCCGCGCCGCACCTCGGCACGGGAAGGCCATGCCAAAACCGTCGAACCTTGACAATTGGCGGGATTTCAAGGGACGATGATTGACGAGGTCGACGGATCCATGATCAGCTGGAAGCGCTTCGTTTACACCCTCCTGGTAGCGGTGCTCCTGCTCTTACCCGCGGCACGGCCGCCTGCAATCACGATCAAGGTTGCCAGCCTGGTGCCGGAGGGATCTCCCTGGCACAAGGCTCTCCTCAAGATCGCGGCGCAATGGCGGGAGATCTCCGACGGCCGGATTCTGGTGAAAATCTATCCCGCAGGCGTAGCAGGAGACGAAACGATCATGGATGATCTGTATGCTGAGGCTATGCAGGTGGAGAAACGAGCCATTGAAATTCTCGAGGAGCACAGGAATCACTGAGCTACCGCAAAAAGCCGACGGCGAAGGAAACCGGTTGTATCGGTTTTCGATCGGATATCCAATCCTCCTTCCGGTCGTCCTTTTTCTCATAACCGTTTCTCTCCGGGTTGTGGACATCTTCTTCTTGCCCCTGGCTCAAGCACTTGGCGAGGCGATCCTCCATAAAGCGCTGGGTTTCGCTTTGGTACTGGGCTATGTTTGGGCGGCGGGGCGCTCCGTTCGGGCCATCGGTCTGCACGGCAGCTCGATCTGGAAAGCCATGTTCATTGCCGCCACCGGACTCTCGGCCGTTTTCGTACCGGCCTTCGGGTTGCAGCTGATTTTTTCCCGGACGGCGGGCACTCAACCGCGGCTGCTGCTGGCAGCGATCGATCCGCAAACCGGATTGACTGGGGGCTTGAGCTTCGCCTTCTTTCTGATCGCGGGTAACCTGGTAAACTCCTTTGCCGAGGAGGGGCTGTTTCGGGGAGTCATGTTGACTCATTTCCGGCTGCGCCTCGAAGAGTGGGGGGCCAACATCCTGCAGGCCGTGCTGTTCGGCCTGTGGCATCTGGCCTGGCCGGTCTTTCGCCTGCTCACCGGGCAGATTACCCTGGCCGGCAGCATCTCCCAGGCCGGGGCGATCGTTCTGGCCTCGACCCTCAGCGGTTTGGCCTACGGCTACCTCTACCTCAGGACGGACAGCCTCTGGGCTCCATGGATAGCCCACACCATCAACAACTCGGTACTCAACCTCCTGCACATCCGCACGATCGTGGGATTGGACGCGGAAATCGGCGTGCTCTACGGAGTCATCGGAACCGGCTACCTGGCCCTGCTGTTGTGGACCGCTCTCTGGGCCAGGCGCTTTCGGCTTCCCCGATTCACACCCTGGGCTGCG
>CAZPQC010000219.1:0-5057 GCA_964588525.1 uncultured Spirochaetaceae bacterium | reverse complement strand
CTCACCGAGGCGGGGCGTTTCGAGGAGGCGCTGTCCCGCGCTCGGAGAAGCCGTGATGCTGCAGTTCTTATGATGGCGGCAGGTCTGGATAGTCGGCGACACGGACTGACCGAAGGGATGGAGGTGGCCGCCTCTGAAGAGGTGGACCGGCAGAAGCGGGGCCTGGGCATCCTGGACACCATCATTACCCTGTCACCGCTCCTGGGGATCTTCGGCACCGTGACGGGGATCATTCAGGCCTTCGATTTCCTCAGCCTGAAGGGGGTACCGGATCCCCAGGCTGTGACCTCCGGGATCGCCGAGGCGCTGATTACCACCGCCGCCGGGCTGACCGTAGCGCTGATGACCCTGATTCCGTACAACGCCTACGTTCACCGTGTGGAGCGCTCCACCAAGATCCTGGGACAGATCGGCACCCAGTTCGAAATGGCCTACAAACAGGGGCTGGATCATGAAGGTTGACAGCGGCTTCGGGCGCAAGCGGGCTCGGATAGAAATGATCGCCCTGATCGACGTGGTATTCCTGCTGTTGGTCTTCTTCATCTACGCCATGCTGTCGATGACCGTGTTTCGAGGCCTGGAGTTAAAACTGCCCGGGGCGGAAGGTAGTATCCAGCGGGATGCCATCGTGGTAATCCTGGATCGGGATAACCGCCTCACTGCGGAGGATCGAGCGATGGAACCAGATCGTCTAGTGTCCTGGGCTATAGCCGAGCACACCCGAACCGATCTTCCGGTGCTGATACGGGGAGATCGGGAGGCGGACTTCGGGGTCGCCCTGGAGCTTCTGGCTGCACTTCAGGAAGCAGGACTGGAAGCAGTATCATTCCAGGTAGAGAGCCCTTCCGGCGGAGTGTCAGCGGAACGTCCTTCTGAAACTCCGTAGTGTTTGATGCCAACGGAACATGAACAAGTCTCCCAAGACCGTAATGAACTATCTGGCAGCGTTCTTTGCTGCTGTAGTATTACACGCGGGTCTGGCTGTAGGCTTGGGAGGATTTCTGAACTCCGGAGCCGACGGAGTGCCGGTAACAGAAAGGATGACGCAAAAGGATGCTCTGGTATTAACTTTCTATCAGCCAAAACCGGCGGAGCTGCAATCAGAATCTACGGAATCGATTGCCGGTTTACAAGCATCAGTGCCGGCATCAGATTCTGAACCGTCTTCACAAGACCCGGCGCTAAAAACTCCAGAAAACAACTCCCTGGCGGAGACCGAGGGATTGGACGCACCCAAGCCGGTGATAAAACAGCAATCCACCGAGACTGCTGCTCAACCCCCAACCGCTTTCCAGCCGTCGCATCAACAAGGGCAGACCTTTTCCAAGGTACGGATCGAGAAGCCCCGGCCATTGCAGCCCATCGACGCGGAGGCCGTATACCCGCTCGGAGCCCGCCTGCGAGGCGAGGAAGGAGCGGTACGCATCTTGGTCCGGATCAGCGCGGACGGTCGCATCGACGATCTCGAAATCAGGGAATCCAGCGGCTTCACCGGCCTGGATCGAGCGGCCGAGCGGGCGGTGCGGCGCACCCGCTTCGCACCGGCCACAAGGAGCAACCAACCAGTTGCCGGTGAACTCACCATTACTATTCGTTTCAACTTGGATTCCTAAGCAAGAATAACACCCCCAGCCAAACCTTGGGGCAACTAGTGCGACACCGATACCGTTAGTTCCCGGGAAAAAGTAGTAAACGTGTTCCGAAGATCCGCATCTACCCTTGGAGCGATCGCCGGAACACTTTACCAAGCTCCATATCGGACGTAGAATAATTAGGCAATGCCCATTCTTCTTCTTTTAATACTCTCGGCCATCGCCTTTCCGACGCACGCCCGCGGGATCGAAATCACGGTTCTCTACAACAACGTGCCCCATACGCCGGGCTGCGTGTGCCAGTGGGGCTTCGCCTGCCTGATACGGGGCACGGAAGATACGATCCTTTTCGACACCGGAGGGGACGGACGTGTGCTGCTCGCTAACATGGAACGGCTCGGCGTGGATCCGTACGAGATCGACTGCGTGGTGCTGTCCCACGGCCATGGTGATCACACCGGAGGCGTAACGGCGCTGCTTCCGCATTTGAGGCCGGTGCGCTGGTATATCCCCGCAGACTTCGTCGGCCGCTTTCGCCAGTCTTTGGAGAGGGCCGGGCACACCGTGATCACGGTTACCGGGCAGGTTGATATCTGTCCTGCTGTTTTCTCCACCGGAGAGCTCGGTTCGGCAATCAAGGAGCAGAGCCTGATCGTGGAATCGGAGGTCGGTCTGATCGTTATCACGGGCTGCGCTCACCCCGGGATCGTCTACATCACGGCAACAGCCCGGAAACTTCGAAACCAGGATATCCACCTGATCCTGGGCGGCTTTCACCTGGGCTCATACTCGGAGGCGGAGCTCGCCAGGATCGTTGGGCAACTTCAGGCTCTGGGGGTTGAGAAGGTCGCTCCCTCCCACTGCACGGGAGACAAGGCGATCAGGTTGTTTGCCGACACGTGGAAGGGAGACTGCCTCTCCTCCGGCTGCGGCGCCCGGATCACGGTTCCCTGATAAGCACCACCCGAGATCACGTCGCGTTACCTATCTGTCTCGTTCTCTCCAGCTTGTCGATCTAGAAGCTCAGCTTGCAGCGCAGGTACACAGCCGGTTCCGTGGAATCAAATGAACCGGAATATTCGCCCTCGAACTCGCTGCCCTCCGGTCCGAAGAACAGCATGGCTCCCAGACCCACCTGAAAGTTTCCGTAGGGCTCACTGCTCAGCTCAGGGACGAATCCCAAACTGCCGTCGTTGATATTGACAAACCCGACTGCGCTGATGTTGAAGTAGTCGAGAAAGCTCCGCTCGAGATAAAACAGCAAGTAGTCTTGGGCCAGCACCACCTGCTCGCCGGTAAACAACTTTGTGTACGCAGTCGTATAATCGCTCTTCTTCCGGGATCCGGAACCCTGATGATAGTACTCTACCCGTGTGTCGATCTCCAGAACCGGGATGAAATAGTCGAAGCCGATACAGACGTCGAGCAGATCCAAAAACGGATCGTCTTCGAAGGCCAGGGTTTCATCGGACTCATCCCACATTTTCAGTGCTGCCTCTCCATACACACCGAAGTTCCAGATCGCACCGGCAAAATCTGCTGCAAGATAGTGGAACCTTAGAAACTCGTCCGTGGGGGGATCAATGTACAACACCTCCTTAATCCAGCCGGCCGAAATATCGAAGGAACCTACAATCCCCTGGAGCTTCAAACCGAAGGGCAAGTGGTTCCACCGACCGTCAGCCGCAAGAATCGACTTGGAGTGGTTTTTGTCTTGGAACGCCACATACCCCTGCACAGATAGGAAACCATCTGAAAACGAAACACTTGGAAGTATTCCCATTGTTCCCGGCGTTTCTTCACTGACCGTTTCGAGATACGGAATCGCCGCCGCTTTAGAGGTGGGATTGAAGAAGTATCCCGTGCCCCAGGCAATGGGCAGCTTACCGAATTGCACGTCAAACCGACCCAGATTAACGGAGCCCCACAGATGATCTACGTAGACGGTCTGAACTAGATCCTCGTTGAAGGTCACCTCTGTATCTGACAGATCGACGGGTAGCAGACCATAGCTATTGAATACGACACAAGGATTCTGGTTCCCAACGCTGCCCTGATAGGCCAGCTCGGCATGGAAGCTCAAGTTGTCGCCCGGATTCCAATCCCCCTTGAGCCGGCCGTAGAGGATATTGCCGTAATCCGAGTCGGTGATCGCCCAATCGTCGGCGTACAGGTTGGCGTTGAAGAAATTTACGACATACCCATAGAGGCTGAAGGTTTCCTCGTAAAAGCTCTCCTGGGCTGTGGCGGAGAAGGTTAGCCCGCTCAGACCTACAGAGGCTATGAACAGCACTACTAGTCTCGATTTCATATGTCCCCCTTGCGCTCGTTTAAATCGCTTTTGCCCGGCGCACTCCGTGGCACACTCCTCATTTGTAGAAGCGGGTGGGATTGAAGTACTTGTCGTCGATCGGCACGTCGTGCTGCATCGCATGGGTGATGATCACTGTCATGCTGTTCTTGTCGTAGTTCTTCATCACCATACGGGTCGGCACCTCCCGGCCGCCCAGCTCTTTGATCTCACTCATCTCGAGGTCCTTGTAGTGACCCTCCTCCTCGGTGTAGTACTCGATCTTGGTGGCCAGGTAACGCTGCCTGTCGATCGAGATAAGGATCCGAGAGTAAACCGAGTCCTTTCCCTTCGGCGTACCTTCCAGCACCCACTGCCTGGGTTCCTGCTTCAGGACGCGGAAGTCGTACTTCTCTTCCCAATTGCCGGCACTCAGGTCCTCATAGCTGAAGTCCCCGCCGACGCCGCTGACCGATTGCTTCTTGCTCTTGCCCGCGATCTTCCGCACCCGTCCGGTGGAGGAGAAGTAGACCCACTGGTCTCCCCCTCTGCTGAGGATGCTCAGGCCCTTGATCGAACGGGGCTCGATGAACTGCATATAGGAATCCTCCTCTCCCCGTCCGTAGCTGATCACCTTGAACTCCCGGACATTGCCTGTATCTCCCGCATCGGGGTACACCAGCATGCTCAACTCCGCCTTACTGGTCTCCGTACTCTGCCGCCGCTGGACCTCTCGGATGATCTCCAGGGCATCCTCATCGGCGAAGGCCAACGAAACGGTTGCAAGGACGAACATCGTGGCCAAAACTACGATTCTGATTGTTGTATTCATACTGTCTCCTCCCTTGTTCTGAAAATATCTTTTTTTTCAACGACGTCTACCGACGGGCTGTCAAAGCGCAGCAGAGCCGGCAATACGACCAATGACGCGGCCAGACAGGTTGCCAGCCCGATAAACAGGATGATTCCCATCGACGAGATCGACCCGAAGGTTCCGATCAAACCGAGAGAACCGAAGCCGATCATGGTGGTCAACGCGGAAAGAAGAACCCCCTTGCCTGTATAGCGGTACACCGTTCCAATCTCCTGTTCCACTTTGTAACGATGAGCCAGATGGATACCGAAATCGATGCCCATGCCGATGACCAGAGGGATGACCGCGATGTTGATGGGGT
>CAZPQC010000218.1:0-5071 GCA_964588525.1 uncultured Spirochaetaceae bacterium | reverse complement strand
CATTGCCTATGAGATACATGCCATCATACTCGGGCATGATTACGTCGACAAGGAGCAGATCGAAGTTTTTCTCTTCCATGGCCTGGAGGGCCTCTTGCACGCTCGAAGTGAGGCTGGTCATGTAGCCCTCCGACTCGAGGATCCGTTTGCAGCTGGCCAGCACGACCCGGTCATCATCGACGATCAGGATGTTCTTCCTCACGTTGTCTCCTCCACGGGGAAGGAGATGGTGAATACGCTTCCCTCTCCCACGGTACTTCGTACACGGATCGTGCCGCCGTGGCGCTCGATGATGCCCTGGGACACGGACAGACCCAGTCCCGTTCCTTTTCCCACCTCTTTTGTAGTAAAGAACGGATCGAACAGTTTGTCGAGGTGTTCGGCGGGAATGCCACAGCCGGTGTCGGAGATCTCCACCTCGATGGCTTTGCCTGCACCGGCAGCGGTGGCAAGCCTCGTATAGATGTTGATATGCCCGCCCTTCTCCGTGGCGTCGATGGCGTTCAGGATGATGTTCAGGATGACGCTCTGCACCTGGTTGCGATCCAGGGTGCGCATCGGAATATCCCCTCCCGCGTCGAAGCAGAAGATCACTCCTTTTACCAGGGCCTGGTTTTCCACCAGGGGGATGGTCTGCTCGATCAGGCTGTTGATGTCCGTGGGTTCCGGCTCGATCTTGGTCTGCCGGGAGAAGTCGAGCAGACCCTTTACGATCCTGCGCACCCGCTCGGTGGAATCGGCGATGGTCTTGAGATCTTCCCGGATCTCCTCGTTGATATCCTGCCGCCGCAGCAGCATGTGGGTGAAGGTAAGCACGCCGGTCAGGGGATTGTTGATCTCATGGGCGACTCCGGCGGCCAACCGCCCCACCGAAGCCTGCTTCTCCGACTGCAGCAGCTTCAGCTCGCTCTCGGCCCGCTGGGAGCGGTCCCGCTCCCGCAGGGATGAGAGCATCTCCTGAAAGGTCTTCTGCAGCCCTCCGATCTCGCTGGAGGAGATCGGCCCGATCTGCGGTGACAGATCTCCCGCCGAAACACGGCGGCTCACATCGATCAGGCGTTGCACCGGCTTTAGGATCCTTTGGCTCAACACATACCCCATTGCAACGGCGATCAGCATTCCCGCAGCCGTGATCAGGATGAAGACCAGCAGGGTGTTGCGCCGGATATCTACGTACTTGGCCTCCAGCACGCCGACGTAGAGGATACCGACCCGCCTCCCGAAGATATCCACGATCGGCTCGTAGGCGGTGATGTACCAGTCATTGACCACGAAGGCCCTGTCGATCCAGCGCTCTCCCTCTCCTAGCACCTTGTTCCGCACCTCCTCTGATACCCGGGTGCCGATGGCGCGCCGGCCTTCGGAGGTCATGACATTGGTGGAGACCCGCAGGTCGTTGAAGAATATCGTAGCGGTGCCGATACTCCGGCCCCGGTACACCTCGTCCCGGAATACGGTCTCCCGAACCCGGTCCACGATCTCTACGCTGCGGTTCAGTAGAACTCCGCCGTAGACCGCCCCGATCAGGGTATTCCCGTCGTACAGGGGAACCGCACAGGTGATGGTCATGCCGGAGGTCTCTTCGGTTTCCAGCCGAGGTGCGGCCATCGGGGTGGGTATCAGCTCGATCCGAGCCTGCTTTGCCAACTCGGGGTCCTCGGCCGTCAGGGTCTGCTGGTCCAGGATCACCGTACCGGATACCGTGGTTCGCTGTTGCAAACACAGCAGGGCCGCGGAGTTGCTGGGAAGCGTGGGTGCCGACTCGCCGTCGTTATCCCCCGAGCGGCTGAGGCGGACCAGGGTCCGTCCTCCCGCGTCCACCACACCGGCGAAGTCCAGGTTCATTTCCCGGGCCAGAGCCCTGAGCCGGTCGTGAAGGTATTCGCCGTCCTGGAGGGACACCGCCTCCAGGCAGCTTCGTTCCTGCCCGGCGATCTGCAGGGCCAGGCGCAGGCGGGTTTCGACGTTGTTGTAGATCTCTCGGGCGGCGTTCAGATCCAGGCGTACACGGTTGGTCGCTTCGTTCAGCACCGATTTGTTCAACAGCTGCACACCGACCAGAAGCGACAGCCCTCCGACGAGGATGCAAACTCCGAGAAAGGCAGATATGAGGCGAAAACGAGTGGTGTAGATCACGACTTCGCTGAAGACTTTAGCCTAATCATGACTAAAATGTCAAGGTATAGTGATAAAATTCACGATTAAAAGCGGGTGCGGAAAGGGTGCGGATCGGGTGCGGGAAAACACTGGCCTTTTTGAAGCGGTTGGTGGTACATTATGGGCGATGAGCCCCATAGCACAGAAGCGCACTTTCGACACCATCGCGGGCCTGATCCTTGCCGGCGGGCGCAACACCCGCATGGGGGGCGTGGACAAGAGCCGAATTCCGGTAGGAGGTGCTCCTCTGATTCACGGCATCTCGGAGCTTCTCCGGGACCTGTTTTCCCAGGTGATCCTGGTGACCAACCGGCCGGATCTCCATCGGGACCTGCCAGAAGGTGTGGAGATCGCCTCTGATCGGTACAGAGGACGGGGACCGCTGGGAGGGCTGCACGCCGGGTTGGTCAGCGCGAAGGCTGATGCGGCGTTCTGCGTGGCCTGCGATATGCCTTCGCTATCTCGGGATCTGATCCGAGCCCAGGTAGAGCGGTTCCGCAGCTCCTCCCCGCACGGCTGCCAGATTCTGATTCCCCGCATCGGTGAGTTGATCGAACCGCTTCACGGGATCTACCTGAAAGAACTGGAGCCCCTGGTGCGGGAGATTTGCAGCGGCGCCGGGGGATACTCGATTCGCGTGCTTCTGGCCCGGGCGCGAACCTGTTTCTGGGACCTGGAGGATACGCCCCGGACCCGCAGTGCCTTCTTCAATCTCAACACGCCGAAGGATCTCAGCGTCCACCTCGACGCATCGGGGAGATAAGCAGGGTGCGCAGCCTGAAGATCATCCGCATCCAGGGGGATAAAAGCGAGGTTCTGGAGGACCGCATCACCGAAGAGATCTCACTGCGCCTGATGGCCGAGCACCGGCGCATCGCCGAGCTGATGTGCTCTCCCGGAGATCTGGAGGATCTCGTCCGCGGTTTTTTCTACACCAATGGCTTCATTCAGACCGCCGATGAGATTCGGCGGATCGTGGTCAATCGGGCCACGGGAAGCGCGTTCATCCAACTGGCTCCGGGTATCGATCCGGCGGATTTTCGGCTGAGCGGTGTGATCGGCTCGGCCTGCGGGTCGGTGCTGCCCGTTGAAGAGGAAATCGGCCGGCAGGATGAGGAAGATTTCGGGGCTCCCGTAACCGCTGCGGCTCCGGCAACTACCCCGCCTCCTGCGAATCCGGCCGATCCCGGGATACGGGTCGGTTCGACCTACATCAGCGCCCTGATGGACGAGTTCCGGGGGCGTTCCGAGCTGCACCGCCAGACAGGAGGGGTGCATGCCGCGGCTCTGGCGGACCGGGGAGGACTCCTCGTCTTTCGTGAAGACATAGGACGCCACAATGCCGTGGACAAGGTGATCGGCGCCTACCTGCTTCAGGGTGTCGACTTCGACGACAAGCTCCTGCTTTCAAGCGGGCGGCTGTCTTCGGAAATCCTCCACAAGGCTGCAGCCTGCGGTGTTCCGATCGTCGTGTCCCGCAGCGCGCCCACGGATCGATGTGTAACCCTGGCGCGGGAACGGGGTATCACCCTGATCGGATTTGCCCGGGGCCAGAGAATGAATATCTACAGCGGCGAGCACAGGATCGAAGGCGGATATTTGACACTCTCAGAGAATCCGCAATATACTCGGCACCATGAAGAGGGCAAGCGATGAAAATAGCACTCAGCGGTAAGGGGGGCGTCGGAAAGAGCACCCTGGCGGCGATGATCGCCCGGGTCATTCGGGATCAGAGCAACAAGGTGGTGGTGATCGACGCCGATCCGGACATGAACCTGGCCACGCTGTTCGACATTCCTGCGGAGCGGCAGATCACGCCGATCATCGAGATGAAGGAGTTGATCGCCGAACGCACCGGAACCGAAGTGGGACAGCCGGCTCCGTTTTTCACGATGAATCCGAAGGTCGACGACATCCCAGAAAAGTACTGGGTCGACCAGAACGGCGTCAAGCTCCTGGTCATGGGTACCGTGCAGCGGGGCGGGGGAGGGTGCGCCTGCCCTGAAAACGCCTTCCTCAAGAGCCTGCTGGGTCATATGATGATCGCCCGCCAGGAGTGGGTCATCCTGGACATGGAAGCGGGAATCGAGCACCTGGGGCGCGGAACCGCTCTGGGAGTGGATTATATGCTAGTAGTGGTGGAGCCCAATCGCACCAGTGCTGAAACGGCTCATCGTATCAAGAGACTGGCCGCCGATATCGGCATCAAGCAAGTCAGGGTCGTGGGCAACAAGGTACGCAACCCCTCCGACGAGCAGCTGATCCGCAAGGCGTGTGAAGGATTGGAGATCCTCGGCTTTCTGCCGCTTTCCGAGCAGATCCGGCAGATCAGCACCGGGGAGATTTCTTTGGAGCAGGTGGATGCCCAGACCCTCGCCCCGGTCCGGGAGCTGGTGGACCGCTTGAATTGAGGCGTTGCCGTCACACTTTGGTAATTTTGTGCTTTTTTTGGTAATAAATAAAATACTCTAAAAGTCTATTGATTCTCTAAGTGTTCTGGTCTATAATGCAACCAATATTGTCGTGTTTATAGAGGTACGGAGAGTGATTCGCTGCAATTCAGCAGACTCTGGACATATATCCCCACTGTATACAACTTCCGAAGGGTCACGCACCGAATACAAACATCATCATCCTATCCAGTTTGACCCTTCTCCGAGCATCAGGCATCAAGATGGCGGGCAGGGGTCGAAATCATAAGCCCCGCAGGGGCCGGCACCACGTTCATCTCCTCTTTGAATCCTCTGGCGAAAACGCAAAACAAGTTCTTTTAAACATAATTTTTGGAGGTACTCGATGGCCAAAGAACTGAAGTACGCAGACAAAGCCACGCAGCATCTGTTCAAGCGGGCTCAGGAAGAGCAGATCCCCAATGTCTGGGACCGCTATGAAGCGATGCAGCCCCAGTGCGGTT
>CAZPQC010000217.1:0-5169 GCA_964588525.1 uncultured Spirochaetaceae bacterium | reverse complement strand
GAAGATTGCGATGTACTTGTAATACGAATATGGGAGGTATCGATGAGTGAAACAATGAAAGCCGTGCGGCTCTACGCGGATTGGGACCCCAGGCCGGATTTCAAACTGGGCGCCAAAGACATCGACAAGAAGCAGACCTATCTGGGGAGCAAGGTCTGGCGCAACCCCCGGATGAAAATCGAGGAGGTACCGGTACCCAAACCGGGACCGGGACAGGTCCTGGTTGAGGTCAAAGCCTGCGGTATCTGCGGCAGCGACGTGCACATGGCCCAGACGGACGAGGAGGGCTATATCTGGTACCCGGGATTGACCGGCTTCCCCTGCACCCTGGGGCACGAAATGTCCGGAGTTGTCGTGGAGGGCGGTCCCGGAGCTCTGGACAAGAAGACCAACAAACCCTTCAAAGGCGGGGAATGGGTATGCGTGGAAGAGATGATCTGGTGCGGCTCCTGCCAGCCCTGTGCGGACGGCTGGCCGAACCACTGCGAGCGGCTCGACGAGATCGGCTTCAACGTAGACGGGGCCTTCACCCGCTACGTGGTGCTGCCTGCGCGGGTTCTGTGGAGCCTGGATCCGCTTCGGGAGCGGTACTCGGATCAGGACGTGTTCAAGCTGGGCAGCATGGTGGAGCCGACCAGCGTGGCCTACAATGCGGTGATCGAGCGCGGAGGCGGCGTGCGGCCGGGAGACAACGTGGTGATCCTGGGGGGCGGCCCCGTCGGGCTGGCGGCCTGTGCCGTGTTGAAGCGAAACGGTGCGGCCAATGTGATCATCTCCGAGCCGGAGGAGGGAAGGGCGGAGATCGCCCGCAGGCTCGGTGCCGATCACGTGATCAATCCGAAGAAGGAGGGCACGGCCGATCGGGTGCTGGAGATCACCCACGGGATGGGGGCTTCGATCTATCTGGAGGCGACCGGCCTTCCGACGGTGGTTTACCCGGAGATCGAACGCTGCATCTGGGAGGGAAGAACCCTGAACAGCACAGTCGTGGTGGTGGCCAGGGCGGACGCCAAGATTCCGGTCACCGGAGAGGTGCTCCAGGTGCGCCGGGCCCGGATTGTCGGATCCCAGGGGCACTCGGGCCACGGGACATTCCCCCGAGTTATCGCCTCGATGGCCGCCGGAATGAACATGCTTCCCATGATGACCAAGACGATCGGGCTGGATGAGGTCCCCAAGCACATAGAGATGCTGCGGACCGACCGGCATGAGGCCAAGATCACCTGTTTAATGAAGTAGAACAGCCCCCCGCTGTTCATTGCGATCGAAAGAACATAGGAGTCGATATATGGACAAGAAATGGTTGACCACGGATCATCCCGCAATCGTGTTCGAAGACAACACGGTCGGGAGGTTGAAGAAGCAGATCTGGGACGCGAAGGAATCGGAGATCGACTCGATTCTCGCGGACTATGTGATCCCATCGCCCCCGGAGCTCGGCAAAGCCGGCTGCTACATCCAGAACACGCCCCGAGTCCGCTGCATCGAGAAGAGGCGGAAGAACGATCTGGTGTTTCTGCCGGTCGGCTGTACGGAAAACCACGGGCTGCACGCGAATTCCGGATTGGACACCTTCATGGTGACCCAGATCCTGGAAGGGGTGCGCCGCTATACGGCCAAGCAGGGTAGGGAGTGCAGCCTGGCCTTTCCGCCCCTCAACTACGGAGGACACCCCTACCACCACATGGGCATGCCCGGAACCGTAATCGTACCCAAGGAGGTCGTTGAGGAGACCCTGATCTACACGATGCTCGGGCTCTGGAACGACGGCTACCGGAAGATCATCGCGGTGAACAATCACGGACACCTGTGGATGCTCGAATCGGCCCTGCAGGAGTTCATGAAGCGATTCCAGCTTCCCGGGATCTTCCAGGTATTGGACTGGCACAGAGCCGTACGGGAGTTTTTTATCCCCGTGGGTCGGGATGACAGTCTGGAGACCACCTTCATCCACGCCGACGAGAGCGAAACAGCAGTCGCCCTCCTTCTGTTCCCCGAGATGGTCGATATGAGCGTGGTTCAGGATGCTCAGGGCGAGGCCTACCTGCCCGAGGGTCATTTCGACACCGCCGTCGATCCTTTCCGGCGGCCGCACCGCTGGTCCGAAGGAGAGGGTCATTTCGCCATCGAGCGGCACGCTACTCCGGAGGGAGTGGTGGGCAAACCCAGCCTGGCCACGGCCAGGAAAGCCAAACGGCCGATCGCGGCGATACTGAAATACCTGACCCTGCTCCACGACCAGATCCTGGAGGCATTCCCGGCCGGAGAGGTTCCGCCGGTGGACAAGGTGACCCTGCGGGATCCGAAGGAGCTGAAGCCGTACCTCGAGGAACCGTTGAGTCCGGGCTGGAAGTCCGTGTACGAGCTGCCCCACGTCGGGCCGTTCCACAAGCTGTAGGCGGCGGCCTGCCGCCTGCCTGCAGGGCGATGGCTGCCGGTAGAAAGGATGACAGATGAGTGAACGGGTGAACATAGCGGTAATCGGAGCCGGTCGAATCGGCCGGCTCCACGCGGAGCACCTTGCCCGCAGAATAGAAGGAGCTTGCCTGGTCGCGATCGCCGATGTGAACGGGCCGGCCGCCGAGCAGTGTGCCGCCGCCCTCGGTGTGTCTAAAATATTCCAGGATCATCGCAGGGTTCTTGATGATCCGCAGGTGCAGGCGGTTGTGATCTGCTCGAGCACGGATACGCATGCCTCGATCATCGCGGATGCGGCGGAGGCGGGAAAGCAGATCTTCTGTGAAAAGCCCATTGCCTTGGATTTGAAACAGATCGACGATGCGCTGGCGGCGGTAAAAGCCGCCGGAGTCAAGCTCCAGATCGGCTTCAACCGGCGGTTTGATGCCAACTTTCACCGCATATGGGAGCTGGTCCGGGAAGGAAAAATCGGTGAGCCCCATCTGCTTCGCATCGCCAGCCGAGATCCGGCGCCGCCGCCGATCGAGTATGTCAGGGTATCCGGCGGGATCTTTCTGGACATGATGATTCATGACTTCGACATGGCGCGTTATATAGTGGAAGATGAAGTAGAAGAGCTGTATGCTGTCGGTGGGGTGCGGATCGATCCGGAGATCGGTAGAGCCGGGGATGTCGATACCGCGGTTGTGACTCTGAAATTCGCAGGCGGCTGCTTCGGAACGATCGACAACAGCCGCCAGGCGGTCTACGGTTACGACCAGAGAGTCGAGGTGTTCGGGTCCAAAGGTATGGTCAATGCCGAGAACAACACTCCCAATCGCGCCCGGTTGGCGACGGAAGCAGCGGTCCGCGAAGATCTTCCCCTGTACTTCTTCATGCAACGCTATACCGAGTCCTACCTGAGCGAGATGAAGGCCTTTGTAGAATGCATAATAGAAGACAAAGATACGCCGGTGACCGGAGCGGATGCCCGGGTTCCTGTGGTGATGGGAAAGGCGGCCCGCCTGTCCTACGAGCAGAACCGACCGGTGGCTCTGACTGAAGTATCCTAAGGAGACCTCTGAGCCTATGTTGTGGAACAAAGAAAAATCGATCATCGATAAAATCAAAGCCTACCTCGATCAGGTGGACAGATGCCGCAATCGCTTTCGGGTGTCCATCGAGAAGCTGGTTCTTGAGCCGGGGAATGAAGAGAACCAGGCGATCGTCGAAGAAGTGCACCGATCGGAGTCCAAGGCGGATGATCTGCGCAGGACAATTGAACTGCAGCTGTACGAACGGGCTCTGATCCCGGAGTCCCGAGGGGATGTGCTGGGTCTGCTCGAAACCATGGATGCGATTCCCGGTATGTTTCAATCACTCTGCTATCAACTGCTGCTGGAAAAAATCACCTTTCCAGAGCAGTTCAGAGAACGCTTCCTGCATCTGGTGGATGTAAACGTAAAGTCCTACGATCTGGTTCGTGAGGCGGTGCTGGGTCTGTTCTACAGCAAGGA
The DNA here is from genome assembly GCA_964588525.1 of uncultured Spirochaetaceae bacterium. Taxonomy (GTDB): domain Bacteria; phylum Spirochaetota; class Spirochaetia; order SZUA-6; family DRHE01; genus JAFGQJ01. The sequence continues at coordinate 1,255 of CAZPQC010000217.1, read as the reverse complement.
CGTCAAGGCTCAGACGGACCTGGTGGATGCGGCGGAGAGCGATTCCGACCACATGGAGCGGGATCTGATCCGGGACATCTTCAGCAGCAAGCTGGACAAAGCGGACAAGATGCTATTGAAAGATATCGTGGTCTATACGGGGGATATCTCCGATCAGGCGGAGACCGTCAAAGACAGGTTGATACTCGCCATCGTCAAGCGGAAGATCTGAGCGATGTATCGCCTGCTCAGCGGGATCTTCATGGGTTGGTCCCTGGGCTCGAATGATTCCGCCAACATCTTCGGAACCGCCGTATTTTCCAAGAAGATCCGCTACCGAACGGCGGTCATTCTCTGCGCCGTTTTCGTCATTATCGGGGCGCTGTTGGAAGGGCAGGGGGGGATGCACACCCTGAGCGGCCTGGTCGATCAAACGGCGAACAGCGCTTTCGCAGCCACCCTGGCCGCCGCCCTGACCGTCACCCTGATGAGCGTGCTGAAGCTGCCGGTCTCGACTTCCCAGGCCATGGTCGGGGCGATCATCGGAATCGGGATCCTGCGGGGGGAGGTCAATTTTTCCGGATTGACCAAGGTGCTGATCGCCTGGGTCGCCACTCCCCTGGGTACGATCGTGGCCACCCTGATCCTGTACCCGCTGGTCGGGGCGCTGCTCAGGACGATGCGGCTCAACATCTTCAATCGCGATCTGATTCTCAAATGGGGCTTGATCATTGCCGGCTGTTACGGTGCCTACGCCCTCGGGGCTAACAACGTGGCCAACGTGACCGGTGTGTACACTCACACCGGACAGCTCACCGTATTCCAGGCCGCTGCGCTGGGAGGGACGAGCATCGCCCTGGGTGCACTGACCTACAGCAAAAATGTGATGATCACGGTCGGAAAGAAACTGGTTCGGCTCGATCCCTACGGTGCCTTTATAGCCGTGTTTTCCATGGCCCTGGTCGTGCACACCTTCGCCATCGTCGGAGTGCCGGTCTCCACCTCCCAGGCGATCATCGGCTCGGTGCTCGGAATAGGTATTCTCAAAGGCGTGCAGACCATTAAGATACGGACGCTTCTCATGATCCTGTTCGGTTGGATCGGGACGCCGGCGATCGCGCTGATGTTCGCCTACCTGATCTATCGTTCCCTCCTCATCTATACGATCCATTAGACGATCAACCCGCCTGTTGCCGCCTGGTCTCCGGTGCGCTCTTTCGCACTTTGAGGATCATGTAGTTCCAGTGTATGATCTCAGGCTCAAATAGGTGCCGGT
>CAZPQC010000216.1:0-5182 GCA_964588525.1 uncultured Spirochaetaceae bacterium | reverse complement strand
TGAGACTGGACAGCTGGAAGAGCTATCACGAGTCCGTGGGGGCGCCGAAGGAATACCAGGTGTAGGATTCGCACCCTCAACATTAGCACCCTCGACTGCTTGACAAGAAGCAAAATTCGGATATACTTGGAATTAAGTTTCTTTCAAAAAATAACTAGAGGAGGTAGAGAGATGACAGATTCGAAGAAGTTAGCGGCGCTGGCCCTGGTCCTGCTGCTGCTGGTAGGCTTGCAGGGTCTGTGGGCCGGGGGCGGGCAGAGCAAGCCCACGGTGCAGGAGATCTCCTTCCTGACCTGGAACCTTCCGCATTACGAGGATGCGATCATGGGTTGGGTCGCCGATTTCGAGGCGAAGTTCCCCAATGCCAAGGCCAAGTGGATCGACAGGAAGGGAAGCGAGCTTCCCACCTATTTCCAGACCCAGCTGGCCGCCGGCACCGCGCCGGACATCATCGAGATCCAGGGCGTGTTGTGGTACGAGTATGCGGACAAGGGCGTGCTTATGTCCCTCAACTCCTATTTGAACAAGGAGCCGGCGATCAAGGACCGCTTCACCCCCTCGTCCTTCGAGGCGGCCTCCCGCTTCGGCGACAACTACTACCTGCTGCCGACCTACGTACCGTCGAGCCTGCTGTTCATGAACAAGCCGATGTTCGCCGCGGCGGGACTTTCCGGAGCTCCCCAGACGGAGGAGCAGCTGCTGAGCTATGCCGAAAAGCTCACCTCCGGGCAGAACGCCGGCTTCATCACGCTGAACTTCGACTGGCTGTACTGGCCGCTGTTCCGGGCCAACGGGGTCGAAATCCTCACCGCTGACAAGTCCAAAGCGGCCTTCAACACCCCCGCCGCGGTGGCGGTACTGAAGAATCTCGCCAGGCTCACCAAATCAGGGGCCATTCCGGGGGTAGCCTGGACCGGGCGCTGGGCCGAGCCGAACGGTGCCTTCGGCGCGGGCGGTATCGGGATGCATCACGCCCACACACCGGCTTTGGCATCCTTCATGTCCACCAGCGATTGGGCGAACAACGACACAGTGGGGATCGACACCTTCCCGGGCGGCTGGTCGGTTCCTAACTACCACGGGATGGGGATCGTGTCCACGACCAAGCAGGCGGATCTGTGCTGGGAGTTCATGAAGGTGGTTACCAACGACAAGTGGGCGGAGAGCATGATACGGGTCCTCGGTCCGCTGAGCGGCAACGCCGCGGCCGACAAGGCGATCGTCCAAGATCCGGAGTTCCGAAAGGAGTATCCGCTCACCGTGAAGATGTTCGAAACCCAGCTTTCGCCAAAATTGAAGCTGACCGGTCTGACCAACATCGCCGAGGATGCACAGGTCAAGGACGCGGTGTATCGGAATCTCCAGAAGGGGATCTTCGGGGAGGTCAGCGCAGAGAAGGCCCTGGCCGACGCGGAGAAAGCCGTAAACGACATTCTCTCCAAGTAGAATATCCGGAGAGCGTTTGAACCGTACTGTGTTGTCCGCCGCTGAATGCGGCGGGCAACACGTTTTTTTTAGGGAAAGACGAATCCATGGACATCCGCCAGATCGTATTCACGGATACGAATAAAGCCGAGCTGCTTACCGTCCAGGGCCCTGATAGGCTTGGAGCGGGACATATCCGCATCGAAACCGGCTACAGCCTCATCAGCCCCGGGACCGAGCTTTCCTGGTACTCGGGCCTCCAACGGGACGTAGCGGGGGACAGATTCCGCTATCCGATATACTCCGGTTACTGCCAGAGCGGGAAGGTCGTGGAGGTCTCCCCGGAAGTCGACCAGTACCAGGTCGGGGACCTGGTCGTGAGCGGAGGGCCTCATGCATCGCAGATTGTCGTTTCCCTGGAAGAATCGGAGGATCTGCCCCACGGGGATCTCACCAAGCCGATCCGGAAGGTTCCCCAAGGATTGGAAGCGCGGCTTGCGCCATTCGCCAAGATCGGGGAGATCGCCATGACCGCGATCCGGATTGCGGAGTTCTCCCTGGGCGACAGAGTGCTGGTGCTGGGTCTCGGCATGGTGGGAAATCTGGCCGCCCAGCTGTTCCAGCTGGCCGGAGCGGACGTCCTGGGCGTGGACATATCCCCGTTCCGGATCCAGCGGGCCCAGGCCTGCGGCTTGCGGAATGTGGTCAATTCAAAAGAGGTGGATCTGGAGCAGACCGTCCAGGAGTGGAGCGGCGGGCTTGGAGCCGATGTCACAGTGGAAAGCGTGGGAAACTCGGAGTTGATCCTGAAGGCCGTCGCTCTGACCCGGAGGCTGGGAGAGGTGATCATGCTGGGAACTCCCCGCAGAAAGATGCAGCTCAACCCCAGTCCCCATCTCTGGCAGGCTCACATGAAGGGAGTCCGGCTGAAGGGGGCCCTGCGCTGCCTGTTCTATCCGCTGCATCCAAGAAGCTACAGCCGCTACTCCGTAAAGGAAGATTTGAGGCAGATCCTGCAGCTGATGGCGGACGGCCGGCTCACTGTGGAGCCGCTGCACACCGACACGTTCAAGCCCGAAGAGTGCCAGGAAGCCTACCGGCACATCCAGAAGGCAGGGGATCGCTCTCTCGGTGTTCTGTTCGAATGGGCTCGCGCTGTATAGACACGGCATATAGACACGGCACGAGTTGCAGTGCAAGCGCAGCTCTGCTATACTTCTGCCGCAGCCGGAGCCGCGAAAACGTGTTCTGTGGTTGCTCGCTTATCTTCATATAGAGGTGGTTGAGCGTTGAGGCAGGTAATCGGACAGAAGCGGGGCCGCATCCTCCTTATGATCTACCTCTTCCTGTTCCCATCCCTGGCGATCTTTATACTCTATCGGATTACACCGATTATCTGGAACCTGGTGCTCTCGTTCCAGGAATGGCAGTTCATCGGCCCCAACACCTGGATCGGCCTGCAGAACTACGCCGAGATGATCCGCGATCCGGTATTCTGGCAGAGCTTCAAGAACACCCTCTTCTACTTCTTCGGGGGTACGCCCATCGCCATCGCTCTGGCCGTGCTGGTTGCCGTGCTGGTGAACAACCCGATCCGCGGGAGAAATGCCTACCGGGTGATGATTTTTCTCCCGTACCCGATTACACCGGTCGCCGTGGCCATCATCTGGCAGTGGCTGTACAACGAAAAGGTCGGCCTGATCAACTACGTGCTGCGAACCTTGAGGTTGGTGTCCGATCCGGTGCCCTTCCTGCAATCCTTCAAGCTTGCTCTGCCGTCGGTGATCGTAACCACGGTATGGCAGGTGCTCGGCTACTTCGTCATCATCGTGCTGACCGGCCTGCAGACGATTCCCGATGATCTGTACGAATCGGCGGAGCTGGACGGAGCAAGCCGGCTGACCCAGTTCTTTCGCATCACGCTCCCCCTGATCCGCTCGACCATATTCCTCTGCTTCATCGTGGGGATCATCAACTCCTTCACGGTTTTCGATATCATCTACGTGATGACCGACGGGGGGCCTGGACACGCCACGGAGATACTGGTCACGAATATCTACAAGAACGCCTTTACCTTCAACCGCATGGGGTATGCTGCGGCCATGACGATGTTCATGTTCCTCTTCCTGATGCTGGTTACCTGGTATTCGAACCGGGTGTCCGGCGGGGAGGCTGGGGGAGTCAGCTACTATGAGTAAGCGGCGAAGTCATGTTCTCACCCATATTCTGCTCGTACTCATCTGCTTCCTGATCATCGTGCCCATCTATTGGGTCGTCAAGACGAGCCTTACCGGGGAGAACCTCTTCAACTACCCGCCCTCCCTGATTCCCAAGGATCCGCACCTCTACTTCTTCGTGGACGTGTACTACTGGATCCCGTTCTTGCGGTTTTTCATGAACAGCGTGATCGTGTCGGCCATCGTGGTTGTCTCCAACATCATTTTCAACGCCATGGCCGGATTCGCCCTGGGCTACAACTTTCCGGGCAAGAAAATCATCATTCTGACCTACCTGAGCTGCATGATGGTCCCCTTCCAGACCACAATCATTCCGGCCTTTCTCCTTACCAAGTACTTCGGGCTTCTCAACACGCACCTGGGGCTGGCCCTGCCCCTGGTGTCCACGATCATCAACATCTTCGTGTTCAAGATGAATTTCGACGCGGTACCGCACTCCCTGCACGATGCAGCTCGGATCGACGGCATGGCGGATTGGAGAATGCTCTTCCGGATCTATCTGCCCCTGGCCCGGCCGGCCATAGCCACGAATATCATTCTCACCTTCGTTTGGTCCTGGAACAACTTCATCTGGCCGTTGATCATCACGCAGGACACGATCATGAGAACCCTCCCGCTGGGGCTGGCGCGCTTCTTGAGCTATTTCGAAGACACCAGCGGCCAGCTGTACGCCTTCGTCATCATGGTTATCGCCCCCATCGTGGTGGTGTTCCTCATGAACCAGAAAAGTTTCATCAGCGGGATGATGAGCGGAGCGGTGAAGGGATGAGCCTGGGTCGCAGACTGTCCGATTTCGGCCGGGAGAATCTGGGCCGGATTGTTTTTATCGTCGCTGTTGTTCTGGCCCTGGCGATCTGGATCGTTCACGTTCGGCTCAATGACGATGGCATCGTCTCGGGCGTGGTTCTGAACGAGGAGGGCGAGCCGGTAGCGGGGGCTACGGTTCAGATTCGCGAGCAGACTTTGAACCTTTTAAAAGAACCGCGTACCGAGCAAACCGACGAACAGGGCCGCTTCGTGTTCAAGGACATCGAGATGATCGAGTTCGTCATTTCGGCTAAACTGGAGGGTGTCGGCGCCTCGGCGAGGCCGCGCTACCACCTGTATTTCATGCGCCAGAATTTCGAACTGCCCGAGCCGCTGGTCCTGAAAGCAAGTTCATAGTCAACTCTAAGCGTTGGTATTCCCATGGCAATATATCGGCTGAAGAATCCTATACAAAATTATCCTTGGGGTTCGACTACTGATATCCCCAAGTTATTGGGTGCAGGCAATCCGAACCACGAACCGGTAGCCGAGCTTTGGCTGGGAGCCCATCCCAAAGCCCCGTCAACCGTATTGAGCGAACAGGGGGAGCAGAGTTTACTTGATCTGATAGAAGCGGAACCGGAGGCGATATTGGGAGCGGATACCGTCGACCGCTTTGGTCCTCGTCTTCCGTTTCTACTCAAAGTCCTGGCCGCCGAGAAAGCCCTTGCCCTTCAGGTTCATCCGACCGGAGATCAGGCAAAGGATGGATT
>CAZPQC010000215.1:0-5184 GCA_964588525.1 uncultured Spirochaetaceae bacterium | reverse complement strand
GGAGGCGTGAGATACGGAAGAGACTCCAGGCCGCATTGAGCCAGGCTGAACAGACAGATGGGAACTATCAAGCAGGTTTTGAGGATTTTAAGCACCTTGAGAGGGATCGTACCCCTACCCTCGCCTGGATTTCTTGGTTTCAGCCGGTTGCGGGGGTTCCAGTCCGTCGATCACGTCCACCAGCTCGTAGATCACGACGGGCTTGTTTTTCCCCTTCACGCGGATGTCATCCAGCTCACGAGCGATGACCCTGTCCTTTACGCGGCTGAAGGTGTATTCACTGATAATGATGTTTGTGGTGTAAATCTTGTTTGTCGGCTCCAGGCGGGCAGCGAGGTTGACGTTGTCCCCGGTCAGAGTGTAGTCCATCCGCTGCAGGGATCCCATATTTCCGACGGTCATGATACCGGTATTGATGCCGATACCGATATTGATCCGTCGTTCCGGCGGCCAGTTTTCATTGAGCTCTCTCAGCACTTCCATCTGTCTCAGGGCGCTCTGGCAGGCCAGCATGGCGTGATCCTCCTGCGGCAGAGGCGCTCCCCAGAAGCACATGATCTCATCACCGACGTACTTGTCCAGGGTTCCCTCGTACTCCAGGATGATTCCGGTCATGGCGGTGAGATATTCGTTCAGGTGATTGACCAGCTCTTGCGGACTCATGCTCTCCGACATGGTCGTAAACGAACGGATATCGGAGAACAGAACCGTCATATCCTTGTCCTGCCCGCCGAGCTCCGGCGGGTTGTCGATGATTTGATCAACCACGCGGGGACTCACGTAGGTGCCGAACATATCCCGGATCCGGCGCTTGTCCCTCTCCTCCGTCATGATTCTATACACGATGACCGCCAGGAAGGTCAGGAACACACCCAGGATCGGGGTTGACAGGGTGACTATCCGATTGGCCAGGTCGAAGATCACCATGACGGCGACGAAGTAGACGACCGCCAACACCACGGAGAGCACCAGGGACCAGACCGTAGGCAGACGGGAGGCCATGAAGGCGGTGAGGAGAACCATCAGCAGCAGGATCAGGGCGTTCGCCCAGTTCGGAAGATAGTAGAGAAAGTTGTTCATCAGGATGGTGTTTAGGGCATTGGCGTGGATCTCTACCCCGAACATCAAACCATACGGGGTGGTTTTCTCATCTTCCGCCATTCCCTTCGCGAACGGTCCCACCATGAGGATCTTATTACCCAAGGCCATGGTCCGGGGCCAGCGGGCCGGATCAGGATTGGGTACTCTGGAGGCGTAGCCGGCGAACGAACGCACCGGGAAGGTCTGGTGCCCCTGGGGAGAGGCACTAGAGGCGATTCCCATGTAGTTGATCAGCAGCTGCCCTTTGTCGTTTATCGGGATCTTGATCTCGTCGACCACGCGGGTTTCCGCCGCTTCGATGATGTTGCCCTCCTCGTCCTTGACCTCCGGTTTGATCACCAGCTGATGAGGCTCCCAGCTCTGGGTCTCGAGATTGAAATGCTGGGGTGAGGGAATTCGCACGTACTTTCCCAGAACAATCTCGATATCCGCCAGATCCTTGTTGAAGTACTCCAGGGCCAATGCCAGAGTGATTGCCGGAAGGAAGCTGTCCCGGTATTTCCGCACCACGTAGTGGCGGTCCTGCTGATCGTTATCGGTCATGTCCTCCCTTTCTGCAGGAGCCTGTTTTTCCATGGTCCGGCGCAGATTTTCGATAACCTGCTCGGTAAGCGGGTATGGGACGTCGTGAAATACCTCATCGGTATCCATCCAGGCCAGCCGGGTGAAGTTCTTCCTCTCCTCTTCGGTAAGATCGTCCGGCGTGAGCTGTGCCAGCTCGATTTTTTCCAGAAGCACGGCGGATCGTACCACCATCGGTTGGCGCCGATAGACCTGGTCATCATCCTCCACGAAGTTCGCGTGACCGTAGCCGTGGGCGGCCCGGGCATAGGGTTTCAGCGGCGGATAGATGCCGTACAGCGTTTCTACCTGGGTCCAATCACCCTGGATATTGGTGATCTTCCCGTAACGCTGGTACAGGATCTCCTGGCGCGCAAAATATTCTTCCTCGGTTCCGGCCGGATTCGGCACCCGGGTCAGCACTGACTCCAGGAAAACCCGCCGGCTTTCTGCGATGCTCTGAACCATGAGGGCGTCGTACTCCGGCACCGATGGCTCGATAAAGAAGATGTCCAGGAACAGGGCCCGCTCCCGTTCATTCTGACGCTGAATCCGGGTAAAGGTGCTGATCAGGTTCGCCTCGGTGTAGCGGGGAAAGGGCCAGCGCCCAAAGGTATCCAGGCTCTTGTCGTCGATTCCGATGATCAGAATATCCGGGGATATTTTCGGGTTTCGCTGTTCCAGGGTCACTCCCTCCTGAACCCGGGTTCGACGGGCGATATTCTTCAGACGGAAGTTGAAATCCAATATATTCAGCTCCAGGTTCGAGATGAGAACAGTTTGAGAGGAAACGAGGAGGAGCAGGACGAATACCAGCAGGCCTATTAGCAGGCCGAAGTACCTGGTTTCGAAAAAACTGGAGCTTTTCTTTGCCACGGAATACCCCCCGTTTACTCGGCTATTCTGCCCTCGACTCTCAGAGCGATTATACGATTTCGCCCCATCTTTGTCCAATTGCTCAGGGGGAACTCATCCTCCAGCCGATCGTACACCTGGAAAGCACTCTGAAAATCTTCGCTGCTCTCATACAGGCGCCCCATCGCAAACATTGCGTGAGGCACCAAGAAGCTCTCCGGATACCTCTCCGACAAATCCCGGTAGGCTGTTATTCCCTGATCCAGATCATCGGCCTGCTCGTAAGCCACGGCGGCATTGAACAGGCTCAGGGGGGCGAGGTAGGACTTGGGAAAGGATCTGGCCACGGTTCTGTAGTCCTCCGCGGCTTCCTGCCACTGCTCATTTTCGAAGGCCAGATTCGCCCCTATGAAGCCCGCTCTCTGGGCGGCATACTGTCTGGGATAGCGTTTCACGATCTGCTCGATCAGCTGCTCCAACTCTTGCTGAAGAGATTCACGAGAGCCGTCCTCGCTCGCCTCCAGCCATTGTTCGTAGAGTTTTTGCGCCCGTTCGGCCATCAGAGTCGATTTTTCCTGGGTTCGTTTGTGCCACTCCGTCCAGCCGAAGTAGGCGAGCACGAAAACGACCAGAGCGATCAGAATAACGAGCAGCACGATACGGTACTTGTGCAGAAAAATGGTCAATTGATCGACGAAGCGTGGTTTAGCCTCAGAACTTCGCTGTGTCTTTGCATTCTCCGAGCTCAACATAGAGGTCTCCTTCTTCACGGCTTCAAACCATCGAATCCCTCGAACGCGATCCCTGCGCCCTAACGATTGATATTCAACTCCTTGATCAATCGAGACAGGTAGGTTCGTTGGATTCCCAGCAGTTTTGCCGTCTTGGTCTGATTCCACCGATTCATATCGAGAGTTTGTCGAATATAGTGTTTCTTAAAGATATTGACGGCTTCTTTCAAGGATCTGCCGTCATACCCATTTTCAGCACTCTTCGCAATTTTATCCAGCGCGAACAAATCCGGCACGATGGTGTCACTCTGCGTGATCACCACGGCGCGTTCCACCGCGTTTTCCAGCTCCCGCACGTTCCCCGGCCAGGAATAGGAGAGCAGCACCTCCATTGCCTCGGGGGCAAAGCCGGTGATCTGCTTCTTGATTTCCCTGTTGAAGCGCTTCAGGAAAAAATCCGCCAATACGGGGATATCGTCTCTGCGTTCCCGCAGCGGCGGTATATAGATGGGCAGAACGTTCAATCGGTAGTACAGATCCGCTCTGAACCTCCCGCTCGCCACCTCCGCTTCGATATCTTTGTTGGTGGCCGCGATGATGCGCACATCGACCTTTATCGGTTCGGCGCCGCCGACCCGTTCGAACACCCTGTGCTGGATCACCCTGAGCAGCTTGACCTGCAGATTCAGCGGCAGGTCCCCGATCTCGTCGAGGAAAATCGTACCCCCGTCGGCCAGCTCGAACCGGCCCCTCCGGTCACTGCTGGCACCGGTGAACGCCCCTTTTACGTGTCCGAACAGCTCGCTTTCCAGGAGGTTCTCCGGCAACGCGGCACAATTCACCCGGATGAGAGGGTTGTTGCTCCGCGGGCTTTGAAGATGAATCTGCTCGGCAAACAGTTCCTTCCCTACCCCGCTTTCTCCCAGCAGCAGCACGGAGGAGTCGGTCTTGGCGGCACGCAGGGCGATTTCCACCTTCTCCCTTATGGGTTTGCTTTCCCCGATGAAGGTATGGTAGCCCTTGTCGATCTGGATCTCATCCTGCAGGAGGGTGACTTCCTCCTGCACCTTTTGCAGGGAGCGGGTGTTCTGCAGGGCAATCGCCGCCTGGGTGGCGAAAATCTCCAGCCACTCGAGGTCGTCCTCCGTGAAATTGCCCCCATCGATCTTGTTGATGATTTCGATTACCCCGACGCAGCGTTCTTTTACCCGCATGGGAACGGCCACGATCGCTTTTGTCGGGAAGTTGATCTTCTTGCTGATGTCGGCGAAGAAACGGTTGTCCGATTCCACGTCGTTCACGATCAGGGATCGGTTGTTGGCCGCTACCCACCCGGCGATGCCTTCACCCATGTTCAGGGAGAAGCGCTGCACCTCCGGACCTTTGGTGCCCAGAGAGATCTCGAAGTACAGCTTGTTGTTCTCCGGATTGACCAACAGCAGCGAGGAGGCCTCCGCCTCCATCAGCCGGGTGGCAGATTCAATGATGGTCTTGAGCAGCTCTTTGGCGTCGGAATACTCCGAGTTGATAAGGGCGTTGATCTCGATGAGGGTTTCGAACTTGTTGCGATCGATAGCAGATTTCAACATGGGGTGGACTTTAGCCCCGATCAGTCCTTCTTTTTATCTTTAATGAAATCGGCGAGGGTTGTTTTCTCCTCCTCGGAATCATCGTGGATATACTGCACCATGGTTTCCTGCTGAACCTTTTTCGTGTACTCCCGGATAGACAAGGCGAGTTTTTGTTTGTCCACGTTGATGTCCGTTACCACGGCTTTGACAGTATCCCCTACTTTGTAACGCTCCAGAACGTCATCGATCGACTCGGTGCCGGGATCGAAGAGATTCGACTTGTTCACCAGGCCCTCGATCCCGCCCTGCACTTTCACGAAGAAGCCGAAATCGGTGATGCCGGTGATTTCCCCTTCGATCACGCT
>CAZPQC010000214.1:0-5200 GCA_964588525.1 uncultured Spirochaetaceae bacterium | reverse complement strand
ATCAGCACGCAGTTGAAGAAATTGCCCTCATCCTGCCAGGTATCGTCTCTCTTGACCCTGCGGTTGACAGCCAGGGAGAGGTTTGCTATGGCGAATCCGGTGTTTGTGTACTTGAGCTCCACGTCTCTGGTGAGCCTGCCCACCAGGACTACTTGATTAATGTCAGCCATTGAACACGCTCCTGTTCTATAATACCTTGTTCTTGTTATTTGCGAATGAAGAGGTATTTCAGGATCTCGCCCCGGAGCTTGAGGGCTTTGTCGAAGGCTTGGATGTTTTCAGGTTCGGATTCAAATCGGTAAAAAACGTAGAATCCCTTCTCGTTCTTCTTGATCTCGTAGGCCAGGTCCCTCTCGCCCATCTCCTCTTCATTGGTAACGTTACAGCCGTTATCAGCGAAAAGTCCCTTTACGAACTCCCTGCCCTGGGCAAGAAGCTCGCCTTCCGGTTTGAAGATAAGTACAGCCTCGTAGTTTCTCATGTTTAGTCCTCCCTATGGTCTAAAGTTGATCCACCCCAGAGTCCAGGATGGATAAAGAGGCGATGCATAAGCTAACACATCCCCCCACAGAAGTCAAGAATATGGAGGATCAAGGGCATATCGGAAGCTACCGACAATCAAAGGGAAATGACACGGCGGGTAAATTACGATGACAACATTTTCTACCTTACCCTCGTCTTCAAGGGGATCGCGGCCGGGCTGAAGCTGAATATCGACACCGGGCTGTACAGGGACAGGATCGTTGAGGATATCCGCTTTCTGGACAAAACCTGCTCGAACATCTATCAGTCCCTGAGAGCGGACCATCTCATGATCGACAGGCTAACCCACATCAAGGGAATGCAGAAGCTCAACGCGAACTTCATCGCTCTTCTGGAAGATATCCTGGAGGAGCGCCTGCCCCTGGCCAGCGCATTTGAGCAGGATTTCGACCTGTTGCAGCGTATTCAATCAAACCGCGAGGTCGAACTCAACGGACTCAAAGAGATGATTGCCAAGCTGGGGGAGTCCGGCAGTGATCAGGAGCAGATCGTCTCGGAGCAGGAGTTCAAGTTCCTGCTCTCCGCGGACGAAGAGGAGGAAGAACCTTCCGATTGATCAGCTCTTTCCGCCGAAAAGATCGAGCGGGGGAGGAGGCGTGCCCCCTTCCCATTTGTGGTCTTCGTCTATCGAGTACGGTCTGGCGTAGAGCTTTTCATAGAGGAAGTTCAGATCCTCCTGGTCGATATTGAGAAACTGGACACCGAAGTAGTATCTCTCCGAATCTTGAAATTTTCGGCGCACCCGGGAACCGATGACCATTGTTCGCTCGGGAAAGCGCACGGTGGTCTCGAGGTCCGTATGGATCACGAGGTTGTTGGCCAGGTCGGACCGGGGATGGGCAAAAAGCAGACCCGAGGCGCTGATATCGATGATCGGAGCCTCATAGCGGCGTTCCATGTTGTCGTTCGTGGTAAAATACCCCGTAAGATGCAGCGAGTAACCCAGCACCCGGGAGAAGTCGTACGCATACTCCAGCAGATCCTTCGATATCTTCTCCTTCCGCTCCTCCCGGTTGCACATGTAGATGTAGCCAACCAAATACAGCTCGTATAGGACCGGACAGAACAGCTCGGAGTGAATCTGCCTCTTCTGCTTTTCGTAGAGGATGTTCCCGAGTTTGCTGGTAATCACATGGGGCGGTCTGTCCAGGGATTCCTCGTATTTGACCAGATCCCGGCGGGTGATCAGGCGCTCATCGGGATACGGATCGTTTGTGGGAAAGTCCTCCTCGGTTGAAGGGATCCACAGCATCTTCCCGGTTGCGGCCATTACTTTTTCTTCATATTTGTCCAGTGCTCGATCGCGGAGCATCACGATTCGGGCTTCGCTTACCTCATCCTTGGTCTTCTCGCGAAAGTTCTTGTACAGGCTCCTGATGCTGGCGTAATCGAAATCGATTCGGGTGTTGATCACCTCAGGGGACAACTCCCTATAGCGGTTCGATCGTGGAAAGTTCAGCTCGACCTTCTGGCCTTTGATCGTGAAAAAGACCTCCGCCTTTTCGGATACCCGTACCCGCTCGTTTTTCCTCTGCGGATTTTTGTATACCTCCTGCGGATGACCTATCTTCAAGCGGCCTTCGCTTTTCTCGATGATCACGGTGTGGAAGGTGTGGTAGTTGTTCTGAAAGAGAAAATATACCTGGACATCTTCTTCGGCTTCGAAAAAGTCAGGATTACCGCTGTGGATCTCCACCTCCAGATAGTCATCCCGGATGTCGACAACAGGCCCGGCCAGTTCTTTTCTCTGGCCGTGAATTTGAAGCTCCACATTCTGGTCGATCAGGGATTTAAAAACGAACTCTTTAACGATTCTTCCTACTCGAACTCCCATTTTTCCCCTTATTCACGAATTATACTCAGGCACTCCTCCCCCGCAGCTTCAGGGGCGATGCAGTACCTGACTCTCTGTGCTCGATCGCTCTTCAAGATTAAAAGATAATCGCCGGCGGAGAGGGAGTAAAGAGAATCCGCGCCACGGACCGGGCGCATCGAGGGGAGGCTGAACACTTCTGCCGTGACCGAAGTCATTCCGCCGCCCGCGCGGATCAGATATCTTCCCGATTGGATAATGCGCAGCTGGAAGGAGAGCGGATTCTCCCTGACCTCGACCTCCGTGATCCCGGCTGCCGGATAGATCTGTATAGGGTCGATTTTCTCGAATACCAGTGTATAGGCACCAACCGAGCCTTCAGCCGTGATTTGCGCGTAGGTCCTGCGGGTTCCCAAGAACAGCGGGATGTAGGCATTGTCCTCAAGTCCGCTGTTGTCATCCTTCAGGATCTCTCTCTCCTGGTCGGTATACAGGGTGATGCGAGTATCCACCTCCCGGCCTGTGGTATAGACCGCATAGAAGGCCGGAACCGTGAACGACAGTTCAACCCAATCCTGATCACCGGACAACAGAGCCCGGTCCTGCCGGGAATCCGGATAGATTGGCTTGGCATCTTCAAAACGGTTGTCCGGCTCGAAACCATCGTTGCTCCTGCCCGTTAAATCGATTGTGAACACGTAGGGACCCTGGACGCTGAAATCGTAGGCCAGGAGCTCAACCACGTAGTATCCCTCTTCCAACGTAGGTTCCAACCGCACGTTGGCCGACATCTCACTGCCGCCCACCTCGAAGGGGATGTTTTCCCCCTCCCGGAACAAGAGCAGCTGCAGGTCGAAGTCAGTCTGGGCTTCCAGGACCACCGTACCCCGGCCGGATTTGTAGAATCGGAATCTGTCGATGTCTCCCCTCGTGATGGAACGTCCGAAGCTCTGAGTTCCAAACGAGGAAACCTGCACCTCGAATCCCGGTGCATCATCGGGTTCGAAGGGATCTTCCAGATCCTGCTCCGCCCAGCCACCCTCGGGGCCCTGAACTCCTTCCCCCGGGCCCGGTTGCGTGAACGCTGAGGGCTCGAGCAGAGACAGCAGCTCCGGGCTGGAGGGAATATCGATCCGCGTTCCTCCGCCTAGAGAGCCGTCCGGTTTGGTAACGCGGCAGATGATCCGCACCCTGCTCGGGTAGCTTTGAAGCTCCCCACTTATCGTGTAGGTATTGCCTCCCTCCGGCTGGGGTATGATCCTCAGGCGTTTGTATTCCGCGGCCAGATACAGCTCGAGCTCGCTCTTGAGTCGATCCCCCAGAGTTACCCTCCCGTGCTCGTCGGAGAGGAAGGGTAGGATCGTCAGGTTCTGCCCGCTTGCATCGGGTATTGTCCGCAGAATAAAATCTCCCAGTTCGCTCACGGCCCTGTCGATATCCTGAAGTGCATCGGCTGAAAGGCGGGCCGATGAGATCGCAAGCAAGAGGAGTATCGTGACCAGGCTGCGCTTGCGTTTCATAGGTCGAGCTCCTCGGCGATGCCCTGCATCGCTTCCACGGCTATGGCGGCAAACTCCTCCAAGGGGATTCCCGCCTGTTCGCACAGCAGGATGCTCTCCCGAGACACCTTGCGGGCGAACTCCTTCTTCTTCATTCTTTTCACAACGGATGCCGGTTTTACAGAGGCGAGCCGCTTGTCCGGCATGACCAGAGCCGTGGCCACGATCAAGCCCGTGATGCTCTCCGCCGCGGTAATGGCGTAGTCCAGCGTATCGGTTCGCTCCAGGCCGAGTCCGTCGGCGTTGTGGGCCAGGATAGCCCGAATGATTTCCCCGCTCACCCCCAGTTCTTGAAGGATCTCCTGGCTCTTCCGGCCGTGCACCGCCGGGTCCTGGGTGATGTCGAAATCCAGATCGTGGAGCATCCCGATGACCCACCAGGTGTCGGGGTCCCCGCCGAGCCGTTCGGCCAGACGCTCCATGATCGCCGCCGCGGCCAGGCTGTGTTTTTTCAGCCAATCGCTGTGGACGTATTTATCGACCAACTGTACTGCTTGTTCCCTGTTCATGCTATCGAATCCCCCATCCGTAGACTGAAGGGTAGTACGCCTCCTGTTCCCGAACGTAGTCCTGCCCCATCTGCTCGAAGTCGATCTGAAGATCAGAAATGTACCATCTGCCTGCGGATCTTTCCAGGTACAGCTCCCCTTCGGACACTCCGGGAGAGCCGAACAGCCTGAGGTTCATCCAGGCCCTACGATGATCCAGCAGTGACGATTTCTGTTCACCTTCCGCATAGGATTCGGTGGTGATGGCACCGATCCGGTAATTCACGGGAATCAGGTCCTGATCCAAGTAGTAACGGATCGAGGTTGTCAATTCCTGTCGCACCTCCGAATGCAGGGATTCCCCCTCCACCATCCCTTGCTCAAGGGCGTTCAGAAAGCGGGTCGATACCGATATCATCTCCAACGTACTTCGGTCGACCCCGACCAGATCAGCCAACGGTCCAATCTTGAAATCCTCCGGCAGGATCTGGACGGATTCGAGGGACAGGAGTCTCTGCTCCTCCGATTGCTGGGCCGGAACCGGTTGCGGCTGCTCCGGGGGGGCGGCCTGGGTCAGGGTTATCTCCCGTTTGCTCAAGACCTCTCCGGCATCGCTGTCAGCGGCCGGTTCCGGGGCGGACGGGGTTTCCGCGGGCGGCTGATCCTCAGTGCTATCGTTGCGCGTACGAGCACATGATACAACAGAGAACAGGAGGATCAGCAGGATCAACAGAAAGGCGCTCCACCACTTCACACTTTTTTTTATCAGATCGTACGGAATTCGTCAAAGGGAGGAT
>CAZPQC010000213.1:0-5219 GCA_964588525.1 uncultured Spirochaetaceae bacterium | reverse complement strand
ACACGCTCATTTCCACCGGCATCTTCGGGCCGTTGATGCAGCCCTCGCAGAACAGCAGGTCGAAAAGTTTGGCCTTGCTCTTGCCCTCCTCCAGCTCCTTGAGCACCCCCAGTACCCTGTCCTTGCCTTCGGTGATCAGCACATCGTTTTCCAGGATATCCGCCTGCAGACCGGTGGTGCGCAGCAGTCCCCCGGAGATGGGGAACGTTCGGCCCAGGTGGCAGGGGGGGCCGTCGAAGTCGCTGATCTTCTGCTCTTCCGGATCGATCCCGGCTTCGCAGATCATGGTCTGCATCTCCTCGAAGGTGAGAACCGCGTCTATGACGCCCTGTACGTAGGGGTCCCGAATCTCATTTTTTTTGGCAATGCAGGGGCCGATGAAAACGATCCGTACACCCGAGCCGTAGCGCCGGCGAATAGCCCTGCCCACGGCGATCATGGGGCTGACGACCGGCGCCAGGGCGTCGTGCAGGGAGGGCATGTATTTTTCGATGTAGGAGACGATCGCCGGACAGGGTGTGGAAATCACGTATTTTCCGTTTTGCAGGGCGTCTTTGAAGACCTTGGTGTATTCCCGGCTGATCAGCTCTGCTCCGAAGGCTACTTCCCAGATGTCCCCGAACCCCAGCCTACGCAGGGCGGCGATCATCCGCCCGGGATTAGTGGGATAAAAGGCCACGGGGAAGGATGGAGCCAGGCAGGCAAAGACCCTCTCCTTGGCTTCCAGGAAGGCTCGAACCTCTTGGGTGCTGTCTTCGATGCGTTTCGCCTTCTGGGCGCAGACCTTCACGCAGTTGCCGCAGCCGATGCACTGCTCCTCTATGACGGTAGCCTGTCCCCCGATGACCTTGATCGCCTTGGCCGGACATTCCCGCACGCAGGAATAGCAGCGCTTGCACTTCTCGGGAATCGTGGCTACCACGCCCATCGCATTACCCTATCTCACACCCGTTGCCTGGCGGTATAGGCGGTATGCAGCAGGTGGTGGGACTTCTCCCCCAGGGGTTTGCTCAGATACCGCTCGTAGATCAACTGGATCTCGGGATTGTGCAGGGAGGCGCGCACCTCCTTGCCCTCGTCTTCCTTGTAAATGGCGGCGATGCGGGCCTTGCGGACTTCGTCGCTGGTCAGCCGCGGCTGACCTCCTCCGCCGATGCACCCGCCGGGGCAGGTCATGATCTCCACGAAGTGATACTGAGCCTCCGGGGAACCGCTCTTGATGTGCTCGATCACCTTCCGGGCATTACCGAGCCCGTGGGCTACGGCCACTTTCAGGGTCACCCCTTCGAGGAACGACCAATCCGGCAGCGCGCCCTCGATCTTGAGGGCCGCTTCCTTTACCCCCTCCAGCCCCATGATCGGCGCGACGTGGAGATTGGGGAAGGGCAGCGGCCGCCCGGTGACCAGCTCGTAGGCAGTGCGCAGGGCCGCCTCCATGACGCCGCCGGTGTTGGCGAAGATGTCGGCGGCTCCCGAGGACATGCCCAGGAGCTTGTCCATCTTCTCATCGGGAAGGCTGGCGAAGTCGATCCCCGCCTGTTTGATCATTCGCCCCAGCTCCCGGGTGGTGAGCACGATGTCCACGTCCTGCACGCCGCTGTCGTTCATCTCCGGACGCTGAGCCTCGTACTTTTTGGCCGTGCAGGGCATCACCGAAACGACTACAATCTCTTCGGGTTTTTTCCCCACCGCTTCGGCGTAGTAGGTCTTGGCCACGGCTCCGAACATCTGCTGCGGGCTCTTGCAGGTGGAGATGTTCGGCAAGAATTCGGGGTAGAAGTGCTCGGCGTACTTGATCCAGCCCGGCGAGCAGCTGGTGAACTGGGGCAGGGCCGTGGGTTTTCCCTCCAGCAGAGCCTTCCTCAAGCGGCTGAGCAGCTCGCTGCCCTCCTCCATGATGGTCAGGTCGGCGGTGAAGTTGGTGTCGAACACGCCGTCGAAGCCGAGACGGCGCAGAGCGCTGACCATCTTTCCGGTCACCAACGTCCCGGGGGGATAGCCGAAGCACTCCCCCAGGGCGGCCCGGATGGCCGGGGCGGTCTCCACCACCACGTGCTTGGACGGATCGTCCAGCGCGGCCCAGACCTCGTCGATCTGGTCCCGCTCTACGATAGCTCCGACCGGGCAGACCGCGGCACACTGGCCGCACTGGACGCAGACCACCGTTTCCAGATCGCTGCAGAAGGCGGGGCCGATGACCGAGGCGAACCCCCGGTTCTGGGGAAAGATCGCCGCCACACCCTGGGTCTCGCCGCACACGGTCACGCAGCGGCGGCAGAGGATGCATTTGGCCGAGTCCCGCACCAGCGCCGCGGTGCTCGCGTCGGTGATGCGGTCGCTCTTCTGCCCGGGAAACTCGATCTCCCGGATCCCCAGCTCCTGGGCCAGGGATTGGAGCTCGCAGTCCCCGTTCCGGTCGCAGGTCTGGCAGTCTCCGTCGTGGTCGGAGAGGATCAGCTCCACCACCGTGCGGCGGGCTTCCCGAACCCGGCGGTTGTTGGTGTGTACCTTCATCCCCTCAGCTGCGGGGGTTACGCAGGAGGGCACCAGGGTCTTGGCTCCCTCCACCTCGACCAGGCAGACCCGGCAGGCGCCGATGGCCTGGACATTTTCCAGGTAGCAGAGGGTGGGGATATGGATCCCCCCTTGAAGAGCCGCCTCCAGCAGGGTGGTTCCCTCGGGAACCTCTATTGTCTTGTTGTCTATCGTGAGTGTTGGCATATCGTTACTCTCCTGTATCCGATTCTCTATAATCGCAGCGCAGACAGCGCTTCGCTTCGGCCAAAGCCACGGTACGGGACCAGGTGGCCTCCACTTCGGTGAAGTTCCCCATTCTCTTGCCGACGGGGACGAGCTTCAATGCGGCCCGCGGTGTCTCCACTGGATCCGCCTCGGGATCGAAGAAGGTGTCGACATCGTTGTCCTTCCGCCAGAAAGCCCTGGATTTTCCACCGAGGAAGTCGTTGATGCCCACGGCTGCCTTCTCTCCTGCGGCTACCGCCTCGATGACGGAGGAGGGCCCGTCCACGGCGTCCCCGCCGGCGAAGATCCAGGCCTCCGAGGTTTGTCCGCTGTTCGGATTCACGGCGATGTAGCCCCTGTCGTTGAGCTTCAGGCGCACGCCGTCGAAGAGCTCCGTCGGCTCGAGGGTCTGGCCGATCGCCGCGATCAGCAGATCCGCAGGCAGCGTGTACTCCGCGTCTTTCTTAGCTTTCGGCCGGCGCCTTCCGCTCCTGTCGAACTCCCCGAGCTCCATACGCTGCAGCCGCATCTCCGCCAGCTTTCCCCGGTTGGCGGTTATCCCGACCGGGGCGGCCAGGAACTCGAAGCGGACTCCCTCTTTCTCCGCCTCCTCGACCTCTTCCTCGTAGGCGGGCATCTCGGCCCGGGTACGGCGGTAGACCACGGTCACCGTCTCGGCGCCAAGACGCAGGGCGCTGCGGGCGGCGTCCACCGCAGCGTTGCCGCCTCCCACCACCACCACGTTGCCGCCGACCTTCGTCGTGCCGTCGAGGTTGAAGGCCCTCAGGAAGTCGATGGCTTCGACGCAACCCGGTATGGTTTCTCCCTCCAGGCCGAGGCCCATCCCCTTGGGGGCGCCGACGCCGAGGAACATGGCTTCATATCCCCTGTCCTTGAGCTCTGTGATGGTAAAGTCCCGTCCCAGCTTTTTCTTGGTGTGGATCTTCACCCCGAGCTTGCGGACAATGTCGACGTCCTTTCCCAGAAGTTCCCGGGGCAGCCTGTAGGCGGGGATCGCCTGCACCAGCATTCCTCCCGGCGTGCCTTCGGCTTCGAAAACCTCGGGCCGGTAACCCAGGCGGGCCAGGAAGTAGGCGCAGGCCAGGCCGGCCGGTCCCGCGCCGATGATGGCGATTTTTCGTCGGGAGGCCTGCTCGTCGCTGATGAGCTCGGGAAGCTGCAGCTCCTTCTCCTGGTCGGCCAGGAAGCGCTTCAGGGCGCGAATGGACAGCGCTTCATCCAGAGTGGAACGCCGGCACTTGCTCTCACAGGGGTGGAAGCAGACCCGGGAGCACACCGACACGAAGGGGTTTCGCTCCCTGTGCAGCCTCAGCGCCTCCTGGTAGCGCTTTTCGGCGATCAGGCTGACGTAGCCCGGAACGTCGACCCCGGCGGGGCAGGCGTTCTGGCAGGGCGCCCGGACCAGCTCCGGACAGACTCCGGCCACGCATTTCTTGTCCCGAATGTGGGCTTCGAACTCGCCGCGGAAGTGCCGGATTGCCGAGAGCACGGGGTTGGGGGCAGTTTGTCCCAGTCCGCACAGGGCCGTGTCCTTGATGATGTTTCCCAGCTTGATCAGCCGCTCGATGTCCCCCTCCTCCCCCTTCCCGGCGCAGATGCGCTCGAGTATCTCCAGCATGCGCTTGGTGCCGACCCGGCAGGGGGCACACTTGCCGCAGGACTCGTCCTGGACGAACTCCAGGAAGAAGCGGGCCATGTCCACCATGCAGGTGTCTTCGTCCATGACGATCAACCCCCCGGAGCCCATGATGGCGCCAAGCTCGGTCACACTCTCGTAGTCCACCGGGACGTTGAGGTGTTCCTTGGGGATGCAGCCGCCGGAAGGCCCCCCGATCTGGGCGGCCTTGAAGGATTTACCATCGCGGATGCCGCCGCCGATGTCGAAGACGATCTCCCCCAGAGACATCCCGATCGGGATCTCTACCAGGCCGGTGTTCTGCACCGCTCCGGCCAGGGCAAATACCTTGGTGCCCTTACTCTTTTCCGTACCGAATGAGGCGTACCAATCCGCCCCCTTCAGAAGAATGACCGGGATGTTGGCATAGGTCTCCACATTGTTGAGCAGGCTCGGCCGGTCCCAGAGGCCCTTCTGGGCGGGAAAAGGTGGCCTGGGTCGCGGTTCGCCGCGGTTGCCCTCGATGGAAGTCATCAGGGCCGTTTCTTCGCCGCATACGAAGGCGCCGCTTCCCATGCGGATCTCCAAGTCGAAATCGAAGCCGCTGCCCATGATGTTCTTTCCCAGCAGCCCGTATTCCCTGGCCTGTCCGATCGCCTTGCCCAATCGGTCGACCGCCAGCGGGTACTCGGCCCGCACGTACACGTATCCTTGGGAGGCGCCGATGGCGTAAGCGGCGATGGACATGGCCTCGACCACGCTGTGCGGGTCTCCCTCCAGCACGCTGCGGTCCATGAACGCCCCCGGGTCACCCTCATCGGCGTTGCAGAGCACGTACTTC
>CAZPQC010000212.1:0-5454 GCA_964588525.1 uncultured Spirochaetaceae bacterium | reverse complement strand
TGTTGTACAGGAAGTGCGGATTGATCTGAGCCTGCAGGGTCTTGTACTGGGCGTCCTTTACAAGCAGTTGCTTGCGGTAATTGTCGTTTATCAGATTTTCGATCTTGTCCAGCATGAGGGTGAATTCGTTGTAGAGGACGCCGATTTCGTCCTTACGGGTGTAGCCGTTCAGGCTGAGCTTGGCCTGGGTGAAGTCCTCTGACTCTATGTTCTTCATTTCCTCCGCCAAGTGCACGATCGGTCTGGAGATGTCCCTGGTGAATCTCACGGTTACGAACAGGAACAGGAGGAATATCCCGGCACAGAACAGGGGAAAGGCGGTGTTGAACATCTCGATATCCCGAAACAGGGAGTCATACGGTACGACACAGAGATAGGTCGCAGGCTGCGAAGGGGAACCGATAAAAACGACAAAATATTCCTCCCCCTGAGCCCGGAGGATGTCGAACCCGGATCCCGTAAGGCTTCCGGCGGCTCGAGGGATTTGTTTCACGATCCCGTTGGATGCGTAGAGCAGCTCCTGTCTTCCGAACAGCCCGATCTCCAGCTGATAATCCACCGGGTAATCGAGGACCCACTGTTTGAATCGCTCCTTCCTGATCACGAAACAGAGAACGCCCATCTGTTCCAGGCTTATTCCGGCTACCTGGCGTATCCGGCGCAGGTAGTACAGAGTATCGGTGTCGCTGTCCGTTTCTATCCATTCCCACGGGAGCTCCGATAGGGAAAAATCCTCCAGTCGTTCGGGAGACACGAAGGTCTCCAGCTTCAGATAGTCGTTACGCACGCTCACCACCCGGCCGCGATTATCGATCGCATAGATGCACTCCACGTAAGGCACGGTGAAGGAATTGATCAGCTTGTTCTTCAGCTCTTCGCCGAGACTGAACCAGACCACGGGATCGCTCTCCCCGTTCATCCTGTGTATCCTGTCCTGTACGTACGGATCGGTCATCAGATTGGCGGAGAAGTCCCCGAACTTTCCCAACTCCGTTTCGACGCTTCTGGCCATGAGGCCGAGCGTCTCGGAGAACGCCTTGTAGAGCAGCCGGTTGTTCCGATTCCTGAACACGAAGAACATCACGTAGCTGAACGCCACCACGGTCGTGATGATCAGGCAGAAGGTGATGAGCATCTTCACCCGAATACTGAATCCGGTTGATCTCATTATAGTTCGATTATATCATGGGGGCGTCGAGAGCGCATAAAAACCGGTGAGCTCATCCCCCTCATCCCTTCAAGCCGGTCGTGCTGATTCCTTCCACGATGTACTTCTGCAGGATGAAAAAGACGATCATCACCGGCAGAATGGACACGGAAGCCATGGCAAACATCGCTCCCCAATTGGTCACGGAGGTGGGATCGGCGAACAGACGCAGCGCCACCGATACGGTGTAGAGCTTCGGCTTGCTCAGGTAGATCACGGGTTGGATGAAATCCTGCCAGCGCCAGTAGAACGAAAAGATGGCCACCGTCACCAGGGCAGGTTTGCACAGAGGGAGAATGATCCGATAGAAAATTCCGAACTTCGTGCAGCCGTCGATCAGGGCTGATTCGTCCAGCTCGAATGGGATCGTCCTGACGAACTGGATCATCAGAAAGATGAAGAAAGGATTGCCCAGGCTCCAGGGCACGATCATCGGCAGGAAGGTATTGACCCAGTGCAGCCGGTGCATTATCAGGTACTGGGGGATCATGATGATCTGATAGGGAAGCATCAGGGTGCCGATCATACAGCCGAACAGGAACCTGGCGCCCGGAAACCGTATCCGGGCGAATCCGTAGGAAACCAGCGCTGCGGAGGTCATCGTGCCGACGGTGGCGGTGATGGAGATGATGAAGGAGTTGGTGAAAAATATCCTGAAAGTGTAGTTCCCGAATCCTTGCCAACCCTCCACGTAGTTGGCGAAACGCCACTCGTCGGGAATCAGGGACAGGTTGCCTCTGAATATCCCGGACTGGGTCTTGAAGGAGCTCATGATCATCCACAGCACCGGATAGATCATGATCACAACTAAAAGCAAACAGATGAGGTGATATACAGCGGCGTTCAGGTACTTCCTGGAGCTGACGATCATCTCAGATTCCCTCTTTGGACTCGTAGTAGACCCAGCGCCTGGAGGTGGCGAAGATGATCAAGGTGAAGAAGCTGACGATGAACAGCAGAACCCAGGCCATGGCCGAGGCACTGCCCATGTCGTAGAACTGGAACGCTCTCAGGAACATATACACCACGTATACGAGGGTGGAGTCCATCGGCCCTCCCCGGGTGATGATCCAGGCTTGGGTGAACATCAGAAATCCGTGGATCGTCTGCATTATCAAATTGAACAGGATAACGGGAGACAGCAGGGGCAGGGTTATCCGGAAGAACTTGACCAGAGAGCCGGCGCCGTCGACCACGGCCGCCTCGTAGAAGCTCTCCGGGATGTTCTTGAGCCCTGCCAGAAAGATGAGCATCGAGGAGCCGAACTGCCAGATGTACAGGGCGATAATCGTGGCCAGGGCCGTCTTGGGATTGCCGATCAACGAAACGTTTCCTCTGATTCCCAAGCCGGCCGCGATCAGGCTGATCGGGCCGCCGGAACCGAAGAACATCCGCCACACCAGAGCCACGGCCACGCTTCCCCCTATGATCGAAGGCAGGTAGTAGATCAGACGGTAGAATCCGAGCAGGCGGCGTTTCTGGCAGAGAATCATGGCGATGAACAGGGCAAATACCAGGCGCAGCGGCACGGCGGTGACCACATACAGGAAGGTGATGCCCAGCGACTTCCGATAGCGGGGGTCCTGGAAAAACAGGCGCTGGAAGTTCTTTACCCCCACCCACACCGGAGAGGAGATCAGGTCGTACTTGGTGAAGGAGATGTACAGAGAGACCAGGATCGGGATGATCGTAAAGCAGAGAAAGCCGATCAGCCAGGGTGAGATGAACAGATACCCGGCGATTGTGCTCTTGAGATCATAACTTTTTGTCTTCCCCATACCTTCATCCTGTCCCTTCTAGCCGATCCATGTCCAGTGATGCTCCATGATTCATGCTCGGCATGGAAAAGCGAGGGGCCGCTTCGGCCTTGCAGCTGCTGAACCACAAAACCTGGCGACCCCTCCTCCAGTCGGCATCCCTGAAGCTACTTGTTGAGAATGACGATCATCTGCTCCTTGAACTCCTTGACGGCCGCTTCGGGTGTCATCTGCTTGTACATGACCCGCTGGAAGTAGTTGTTCTGGTACAGGTCCCTGACCTCCCTTTCTGCCGTGGGGAATCGGGTGGACATGTCGCTGGAGTGCTGTCCCACCAGGGAAATGTAGTCGTAGATCTCGGCGTTCTGAGGATCGGCCGTCTGTTTCAATGCCTCCCGCACCGCCTGGGCAACGGGAACGCCCCGATCCGCGGCCAGGACCTGGTTGGCCTCGATGTCTTTGAGGAAGTAGTTCAGGAACTCCCCTGCCTGCTCCTTGAGCTTCGAGGTCTGGGCCACGGAGAAGAAC
This sequence comes from uncultured Spirochaetaceae bacterium, assembly GCA_964588525.1. Classification (GTDB taxonomy): domain Bacteria; phylum Spirochaetota; class Spirochaetia; order SZUA-6; family DRHE01; genus JAFGQJ01. The sequence continues at coordinate 1,962 of CAZPQC010000212.1, read as the reverse complement.
ATTGACGGCCTCAGGTACATCCCCTTCTCGTTGTTGGGTCCGGGAAGGATGGAGAGCTTGGTCACGGCCTTGCGGGTGTTGTACACCGAGACGACCTTGTTCGACCACATGATCTTCATGGCCGATTCATCCCTGGCGAAGGGGGTGTTCTCTTCATTGGAGTAGAACTCGATCACCACCTCCACCGGCGGCACCAGTCCGTTGTCCTGGAAATCGAGACATTTTTTCAGGAAGTCGACCATGACCTTGTCGTTGCTCCAGCCGGGGCCATTCAGCTCCTTGTTGAACCACTCGGCGCCCTGGGTGCGCAGATAGTAGAGCATGTCGTTGTCGGTGCCCAGCCCGTCCACCCCGAAGACACCGGCGGCATTTTTGATCTTCACGCTGGCTGCTCTCATGTCGTCCCAGGTCCACTTGAGCCCGGGATAGGCAACCCCGGCCTTGTCGAAGAAACCGTCGTTGTACCCCATGGTCAGGGCATTCACCCCCAGGTTTATGCCCACGAGCTTGCCCTCGATCCTGCCGATGCTGACCGCCGTATCGTCGATACCGGCGGTGCTGAAGCTCTTGATGGACGACAGATCCGCCATGAGGTTCTTCTCGTTCAACTGGGGCATGCGCTCGATGACGTTCTGGAATACGTCGGGCAGGTCTTCAGCCGCGGCGTATACGGCCACCTTGTCCCAGTACTCGCCCCAGCCCAGGTAGGTGGGTTCGATCTTGACATTGGGGTTGCTCTGCTGATACATGTCCAGCACTTTCAGAGTCTTGTCGTGCCTTGCCTGACCGCCCCACCAGAGGACCCTCAGGGTCACCGGGCCCGTCATTGCGGAAGGGGATTCCCCCTGTGATCCGGCCAGAACGAACTGGGTGGAGAGGGCGATGATCAGGATACTGATCACCATTAGTTTTTTCATAAAACCTCCTTGGTTTTTCTAAACCCAAAATAGATAGCGACCGGTCGCGTCTCGATTATCCCACGATATCCCCGGTAACCGGCAGATAAAAAAGCGGTCTGCTAGGTATAAAAAACCGGTGTCGTGATCCGGGAGTCCGATCTGCGTGTAGATTTTCCTCTCCGGCTGCGAGTACTATAGGAACATGAAAAGCTATGCGATCGTCGGCATCGGTTCCCGATCGTACCTCTATTCCGATGCCCTGCTCGGGAGCTTCAAGGACTGCGGCCGTCTATCGGCGATCTGCGATCTCAACCAGGTACGGATGGATTATGCCAATAGCCGGTTCCGCGAAACCTACGGAATCGACCCCGTGCCGACCTACAAACCGGATCGGTTCGAGCGGATGATCGCTGAAGGCGAGGTGAACACGGTTATCGTCACCACGATAGATCGTACCCACCATCACTTCATCATTCGTGCCCTTGAAGCCGGCTGTGACGTGATCACCGAAAAACCTCTGACCGTGGACGAGGGGAAATGCCGGGCAATCTTCTCCGCTCTGGAGCGTACGGGCGGAACCCTGAGGGTCACCTTCAACTACCGCTACGCTCCCCGCAACAGCAGGGTCAAGCAGCTGCTCAAGGAAGGTGCGGTGGGAGAGGTGAAATCGGTGCACTTCGAATGGTTTCTCGACACCGTGCACGGAGCCGACTATTTCCGCCGCTGGCACCGGGACAAGCGCAATTCGGGAGGCCTGCTGGTCCACAAGGCCAGTCATCACTTCGATCTGGTCAACTGGTGGCTGGACAGCGCACCGGAGCTGGTTTTCGGGATGGGGGATCTGGTTTTTTACGGGCGCTCCAATGCCGAAGCCCGTGGCCTGAGCGCCTTCTACGACCGCGGTACCGGACATCCCAATGCCCTCGGTGATCCCTTCGCCCTAGATCTGCTGTCGGATCCCGAGCTGAAGGGGATGTATTTGGATGCCGAGGGGGAGGACGGCTACCGGCGGGACGAGAGCGTCTTCGGGCACTACATCTCGATCGAGGACGATATGGCGGTG
>CAZPQC010000211.1:0-5533 GCA_964588525.1 uncultured Spirochaetaceae bacterium | reverse complement strand
AATGGCACCGTTTAAACCATACGTCGTTCGGGCATCGGCAGCCACAGCACTGTTAATACACGGAATGAGCGTCGCCCATATTCGAAAGCTCTTAGGCCATCCCGAACTGCGAACCACGCAGACCTATTTAAACGTTCAAAGTGAAGAACTGAAACAGGTTCTACGAGAAAGACATCCGAGAAATCACCTCATAGAGAAACAGTGATGAAGAAAGGAGTACACGGCATGAAAAGTGAAAATGTTGTCAAGGAATTCCAGTATTATCTTGAAAGCTGCCACTGTTCACCGCGCACCGTTAAGACGCACGGCAGTTATGCCAAGCGTTTCACTGGATTTTTGAAGGAGCACTACCCGAGAATCAATTCCTTGGACCGGATCAGCGAAGATGTGATCCTGGACTTCCAGAGCTACCTGGCCCATACCAAGGACCGACGAGGTCAGTGCCTGTGGAATTCCATACAAAGCCTGATTTTGCGGGCAGTGAAGAAGTTCTTCCGCTTCTGAATCAAGCGAGATCAAATACTCAAAGATCCGACAACGGTCATCACCTGCCCAAATAATGTGGTATACAGGGCGGGGTACCTTTGCGAAAAACCGATATTTCGCCGCTACGCGGATCCTGTCGGCTTCCTGCCAACCAGCTCGTCCAAACCCACACCCAGAGCCTCAGCCAGTTTTATGACCGTCTCGATCTTCGGATTTAGTATGCCGCCCCGCTCCAATTTGATCAGTGTGTTGTAAGAGATGCCGGACACTGTCGCACACATCGCCATCGCCCCTGCGCCCTCCGGAGCCAGAGGCCATGGGTTCGAATCCCGCATTGCCCGATTTTTCACTTTTTGACCTCTTATTCTCCCATATAATAAGATCTAACGAGGTAGGTGTTAGAATAAAAACCCAGAATGGACGACCCAAAAAGTCTTTGCTATACTTCAATCACGGGAGGAATGATGGAACAGACAACATTGAAAGCGAAAATGGAGCGCCTGATACATAATTTGCCAGAAGAAGCGAGTATTGAAGAGGCTATGGAGAAGCTTTACCTCCTCTATAAGATCGAAAAGGGCATTCAACAAGCCGATACCGGAATGACCGTCTCTCACGAAGAAGCCAGAAAACGGCTGGACGAATGGCTCGATTAAGGTGGACTCCTCAAGCACTGGATGATATTGAAGCAATCTGCAAATTCATAGCTCGCGATTCTGATCATTTTGCTCATCTCTTTGCTAACAGAATAATCGAAAAGGCTGAAACGCTGGAAGTATTTCCTGATGCAGGAAGAGTAGTACCAGAATCAAACCAAGAAACGATTCGAGAAATTTTCCATGGAAACTACCGTGTAATTTATAGAATTATAAAAGATGAGGTGCAGGTCTTAACTATTCATCACAGTGCAAGACTATTTGACGTATCGAGGATCGAATCTGACAGCTGAATCAGCTAAAATCAAAAATACAGACCTGCGCCCTCCGGAGCCAGAGACCGTGGGTTCGAATCCCGCATTGCCCGTTTGTAAGTTTCGACCTCGAGAGAAGGCCGCGGATTTCTCCGGCGGCAAGCGCCAGCGTATTGCCATTGCCCGAGCCCTGACGCTCGGGCCGAAGCTCCTGATCTGCGACGGGGTTGCCTCCGCCCTGGTCGTTTCCATTCAGAGTCAGACCCTGAAGTTCTTGCTGCTCCTGCGGGAGAGGATAACTACATTCTCCCCGAAGGGGTGATTGAGCCTCGGGCGAGCTGATCACCGCGCCTAAATCCGGATTCGAACTAGAGCTTTACAAAACTGTAATGATCCAGCCAGGGTCCGGTAAAGTTGTACAAGTAATTTTTCCGTACTTTAGATTTATCTTAGAGGAGGTTCATATAATGGTCAGAACAGTGTTACGAATTGCATTGGTGTTGGCGGGCCTCACCGCTTTCGTGGGTGTCGTAGGGGCGCAGTCCCAGTACACCATACAGGTGCGACGCGCAGCCGACGGGGTGAACTACCTCGCGGATGCAAAGGGGATGACGCTCTACTATTTCACGAAGGACACGACCGGAGAGAGCGTATGCACCGACGGCTGTGTGGACAAGTGGCCGATCTTTTACACGCCTGACGTCTCCGTGCCACCCGCGCTGAACGCGTCCGATTTCGGTACCATTATCCGCTCGGACGGCCAGAAGGAGACCACCTATCGTGGTTGGCCGCTGTATTACTGGTTTCAGGACAAGAATCCCGGTGATATGACGGGCGAAGGCGTCGGAAAGGTATGGTATATTCTCGATGTTCCCTCCTACACGGTCATGATCGGCACCGGCAAGGACATAGGGAACTACCTGGTCGACGGCCATGGAAATACGCTCTACTACTTCAACAGGGATACCATGGGAAAAAGTGACTGCAACGGGAATTGCATCAAGAACTGGCCTGCGTTCTCCGTTTCATCCATCGTAGTCCCGTCTGCACTCAATGCCTCCGACTTCGCGAGTATCACGAGAGCCGATGGGACGTCCCAGGTCACCTACAAGGGGTACCCGCTCTACTATTTCGTACAAGACAAGAGGCGCGGGGATGTTACCGGCCAGGGAGTGAACAGCGCCTGGTACGTGGTCGATCCGGCGAATTTCTCCCCCGAGCATCTGTCGATGAGCTCGCGCTGACAGTCCGGCTGGAGAGTGCTAGTATTATTATGTTCTGAGTTGGGAGGCAGACCCCCGGAGGTAATGACTGCCGAGGCGATCGAGGAGAAACTTCCGCTCAATCTCGGCTGCTCAGAGCGCCTCCGGGGGCAACTGTACCTCCCAGCCACGACGCCGAGTACTCCAAGCGAAAAACATAGCTCTTTGGAAGCCCAACAAACGCCGCAGACAGGGGAAAAACCGCTGAAACCGGAAGGGGCTGCCGACGCGCTGGGGCTGTAATTCGGTGTCGTCTCCAAGGTTCCCATCTCAGCTGTGTAGAGCCATGAGTGCAGAGCAAAATCGGAGCCGCGGTGTGGGGAATTCTTATCGTCACGCTCACTGTGCTTACCGGTTTACGGAATGATTATTGTGTTAGATGAGACTTTGGTTTCTGAAAGTAAGGGATGGGTTGTGACTCCGCTTTAGCTTGCCATATGAAATATATGGAGAATTTGCCGGCGTTCGGCCCAAAACACCCTCAAATCGAACCCTATATGCTCTATATGAAGCCGACTTTAGCCTCCTGGGCCGCAGGTCAGGACTGAACGGGCACTATAACCACCCCCTGATAGCCGTCCTCGAAGGTCGCTCAAATTCGACACTCAGAACTTGTTGAAGTAGGGACATTCGGCGATAGATGCAAACATTTCTCCATTACAGTGCGGATCGATGATGAGAACACTATCCGCTGCATTTGGAATGCAGTAGATTTTTCCGTTCGGGGCGAGAACCCCGCCAGTCCATTTGTCCGGATCAGACGGATCTACCGGGGGTCCGGGCGGAAGGGATATTCCATCTGGATCGGCCTTATTTACAGCGGGATCAATAACCAAGACGCGTTCGTAATTCCGGGGAATTCCGTAGATCTTGCCGTCCGGTCCCAACACTCCCCCCGCCCATTTGTCCTCCTCATCCGGAAGACTCTCCACGAGCTCCACCGTATTCTCTGCCGGATCGATGATCAAGACTCTGAGGGGTTCCTGGGGGATACAGTAGATCTTGCCGCTGGGCGCGAGCACACCTCCAGCCCATTTCAGGTCTGCAACCGCCGAAAAGGAGATGGCGTCGGGATCCATCGTGTCGGATTCCGGGTCAATGATCATGACGTAGTCCGCCTTCCAGGGTATGCAGTAGATCTTGCCATTGGGAGCAAGCACTCCACCGTACCATTTGCTCTCATCCCCGGGGCGGGGACCGGGAGGACCAGGATCTGGAATTTGGATAGTGGTAAACTTATCGGTAGCCGGGTTGATGACCAATACGGTGTCGGAGTCATAGGGAATACCGTAGATCTTGCCGTTGCGGGCGAGAACTCCTCCGTGCCATTTCCGTGACGCGGTCAGGCTTTCGTCGCTCATGGTCGTCGTATCCGCCTCGTTCTTCGCCGGATCGATAATCAGCACGCTAGATGCATCCCATGGAATACAGTAGATCTTGCCATTAGGCGCCAGGACGCCGCCGAGCCAATTCGGTGGCGTGCTCGTGCCGGGTAAGCCGCTGATCGTGCTTGTGTCGGCGCTGTTTGTTTGGGGATCGATGATCAATACACTCGTCGCCCCTCCCGGTACACAGTAGATTTTACCGTTCGGAGCCAGCACGCCGCCGTACCACTTGTTGCCCCCGCCGAGTCCGCTGATCGTGCTCGTGTCGACCGTGGGTGAGCCGGAAACTCCTAGAGCTGCCTGTTCACTGAGATATTGTTGCAGGTCTTCCCAATTGGACGGATCACTAATTTCAAAGTAAGACAGTTCGATTAGACTTGAGGTATTTTCATCAGGGAGACTCGCCAGATAACTTGAAAAGGGTGTATTGAATAGAAAATTACAGGAAGTGAAAACGAGACAGATACACAGAAATACTACAATCCTCTGGATCATCCGAGTTCCCCTATACCTCCTACACATTGTATCGCGGCCTCTCTTTGTTTACTCATAAATTGTTAGGAAAATCTATAATCCGAGGTGGGCAGGCACGTCGTCGAATGTGGTGACCATCGAGGCGATTGAGGCGACTTTCTCGCTCATTCTCGGCCGTACAGAGCAAATCCCCTGCCAGTTGTACCTCTCGGCCATTACGCCGAGCACTGCAAACGAGAAACACCGCTCTCTGGAAGCCCAAGGAACGCCGAGGAGACATGATAATCCCGCGGAGCCTTCGTAGTGGAGCTTCTGCGCAGCCACGAAGGTCGCAGCCGACAACGACATGCAGGCTTCCTACAGTTTGCAGAGCGGTTTTTCGTCTGGGACCGTTACCCGCACATCCGCCGGCTGTGTGAGGAGGAAAAGAGCATCACCCGGCGCCACGCCACGATCCAGCGTCAGCGGCTGAAGAAGCACGTACTCAAGGATGCATTCGCCAGAAATCGGTTATCCAGGATCACCCGGGCCGACGTGCTGGACCTGCGCTCCAGGCTGCCGTGGCTGGGCTGCTCCGAGGGAAGATCCTGGCCCTTTGCTTGCGGCACATCGACTTTGAAAAGCAAGTCACTTTTTTCGTCTCGTTTCCCCCTTCCCTCTGCAATCGCTCGCCTGACAGGGAAGCCGTCAAGAGAACCTTGAGACCCAACCTCCGCAACTGTACCGGATGTCTGCAAGTCTGCGAGGCGGTGAAACCGGCGGCGGAGGCGCTGCCGGTACAATCACGGGCTATTGCCTCGGATCGATGGTCACGTCCCGCACATCCCCGTAGGTGGTGATATACGTCGGCGTTCCGGGAAACATGGGAATCGAGATATCGATTATTGCCAAACCTCCCCCTCCGTCGGCAATCAAGGCGTAGTTGTCGATGATCGCCACCCCGTAAGCGTTATTCGTATCTTCCCGTGCAGCTGAGGGAGGCGAAACATCACTCATGTCCGACACATCGACGACGA
>CAZPQC010000210.1:0-5556 GCA_964588525.1 uncultured Spirochaetaceae bacterium | reverse complement strand
GCCCGCTGCTGGCATTGGCGTGGAGCAGCCTGCCGTCTGCGGAGATCCGCAGCACGGGATTGGGGTTTTCGTTCGGAAACTTGGCCAGATCCTCGAGCTTGTCGTTGATATCCCGCAACTTCTGCTCTGCGCGCCGGCGCTCCGTGATATCCCGGAACAGGCCCAGCAGGTGCTCGCGACCACTCAATTCAATAGGAGTCGAGTTCACGTCCGAGTAGAAAACGCTGCCGTCCTTGCGCTTCACCGGGATGTCTAAAGCCATCTGTTTCGTACCCTGAATCTGCTTTTCGAACTCCGAGTTTACATACTTCAGGCTCTCGGCCGGATGGATGTCCGTTACAGAGAGCTCTTTGATCTCCTCGGGAGTATAGCCCAGCATCCGGCACATCGCTCTATTAACATTAACGAATCGCTTCGTCTTGACGTCCGCCACCAGGATGCCGTCGAGGGCGTTGTCGAAGATGGTGCTCAGCGATTGTTCCGATTCCCGCTGCGCCTCTTCTGTCTCCACGGCGTGGAGACAGAAGCTCAGGTCCCCGGCCACCTCCTCCAGCAGGGACAGCTCGCGCTTGTCGATCTCCGGGGACACCGGAACACTAACGCCGAGGTAGCCGTAGTGACGCTCTTCGTGCACCAGGTTGGCGGTCAGGGCGGGAGTCCCGCTGTAAATCCCGGCCAGAGGGCAATCCGCGCACGACTTAAGCACGTTTTTCGTGTGGACGACGGTGGACTGGGTTTTTAAAGCGCGACAGCAGGGGGGGAGCTTTCCAGCGCGTAAAAGGTCGGTGAACCTGGAGAACGCAGGCTCGGGAATGCCGGCCTGCCCGCTTTCCAGGTTCTCGGGCAGTAGATCGGTGAGTACGATCCAGGCAGCGTTGAATCCCCGCGTATGGACAAGGGTTTCACAGGCCTGCTGCACCAGGCGCGGCCGGTTCTTCTCCCGTATGATGAGCTTGTTCACATCCCGGATGGCGTGCAGCACGCGGTTGAGGTGTTCGATGCGCTCTTCCGCCTGTTTTACTTCCGTAACAGTACGTTCAAGCCTCTGGTTTTTCGCCTCCAGCTCGGCCATCTTCTGCTCCAATTTGTGGAAGACAACCTCACCGTATTTCTTCTGCAGCACGGACTCCTCTTGAGGGACATCGCTTGATTTCTTTGTTGCCCGAGGCTCGGAAAAAACGTCGCGGATGACCTGCACGAGCGCTTCCGGCTCCTGCGGCTTTGTGACAAACCGATCTGCCCCGAGACTGAGGGCAAGGTCTTCGTCTTTCTGTTCGGTATACGTGGCTGTGTACACAACAAGAGGGATCGCCGCCAGATTGTCATTCGATTTCCATGCCTGGCACAGAGAGAAGCCGTCCATTACCGGCATCAGGAGATCGGTTATCACCAGGTCCGGGGGATTTGCAAGGGCGGAATCCAGCGCCTCCGCACCATTACCGGCGACGCTTACCTCATAGCCGCTTCCCTTGAGCAACACCTCCAGGATGTAACGGTTTTCGCTGTTGTCGTCAACGACCAGTATTCGGGCCATGATTCTCTCCTCCTCTCCCGGTTGTTTCATTGAGGTGGTTCTCGACCTGTTGCATAAAGGTATCAGGATTGATCGGTTTTTCGATGTACCCGGTGCAGCCTGCCTCAAGCGCCTTCTCCCGGTCACCAGTCATGGCATAGGAAGTCACGGCGATGATCGGTACAGATGCAAGATCGGGATTTTCCCTGAGACGCCGTGCCACTGTATAGCCGTCCATACCGGGCAGCTGTATGTCGAGCAGGATGAGGTCGGGCCGGAGGGCGGCGGCACGGGCTACACCCCCCATCCCATCTCGCGTCGCGTGCACCTGGTAGCCGTGCTTCTCAAGAATGAAGGTCACGAGATAGAGATTCTGATCGTTATCTTCGATGATGAGGATATCACCCTTCATAGGAGGCTCCTTTTAGTCGGGAGGCTGAAGCTGAAGGTGCTCCCTTTATTCTTTTCGCTCTCAAACCAGATTCTGCCCCCCAATCGCTCCACGAGCTTTTTGCAGATGGCGAGTCCCAACCCCGTGCCCTCGTACTTGCGGGTCAGGCCGGTGTCGATTTGCTGAAACGGCTTGAATATCTTCTCGAAATCCTCATCGCTGATACCTATCCCGGTATCCGTGACGCGAAACTCAACGCCGCCCGGAGCGCTCAGACAGGCGGCGAGGACGCGTCCCTGTTCGGTGAACTTGATGGCATTGCTGAGAATATTCAGAAGGACCTGTTCCAGGCGACGCGCATCGCTGTGGATCGTGCCGATCTGCGGCGCAACCGATACCAGGAGCTCGAGACCCTTCTTCTCGGCAAGGGGCCGCACGATCTGGGAAACCTTCTGAATCGATGCTTTCAGGTCAATCGGTTCTTCCACTACGGTCAGCTCCCCGGCCTCGATCTTCGAGATGTCGAGCACGTCATTGATGAGCGATAACAAATGTTGAGCGCTGTTGCGCACCATGTTCAGTTGCTTGCTCTGCTCCTCGTTGAGCGGTCCGACCATACCCTGAAGAATGATACCGGTGAAGCCGATGATCGAGTTGAGAGGCGTGCGAAGCTCATGGGACATCGTGGCGAGGAATGCTGATTTGAGCCTGTCCGCCGTTTCAGCTTGTTCCTTGGCGCTGGCGAGCTCCTCGAGGGTCTGCCGCAGTTCACGCTCCGTTCGCACCTGCTGGGTGATATCGACACCAATAGAAAGGATCTCCGCGATCTGGCCGTCTTTCGCGAGTACCGGCTTGTTGGCCCAGGCGATCCAAGCGCGTTCGCCGCTCTTGCGGATGTTTTCGTTCACGCTGCGGACATGCATCTCGGGATGTGCGACGATGTCCCCGATCAGCGCCGAGAGATCAGTCCCAGTCGAATCCTCGACGGCAACGATCGTGCCGACGATATTCCGGCCGATTATCTCCTCTTCACTGTAGCCGAAAAAGCTCTGAGCGAACCTGTTGAAGAAGATCACCCTGCCGTCAGGCAACCAGCGCAGGATGATGTTGTTGGCGCTCTCTACAAGGTCACGGTATTGGGTCTCGCGTTCGCTGAGCGTTTGCTGGACCATGTTTCGTTCCGCGATCTCCCTTTTGAGCTGTCGATTCATGCCCTGAAGCTCTGCCGTGCGCTCCTTGACCAGCTCCTCCAGATGATCCCTGTATTCCGTGAGAACCCTTTCATTCTTTTCAAGGGACTCTTGAGTCTGTCGAAGGGAATCGATCATTTTGTTGTAGGATTTAGCCAATATTCCGATCTCATCGCGAGAACGGACTTCGATGCGACCTTCGAGATTCGATGTCCTGGCGATGTGGTTTGACACCTTGGTGAACCTCGATAAGGGGCGAAGCACCATCAAATCGAGTCCGATCAGGACTAGGGCGCCTAAGAGTATCCAGCCGACAGCCATTCCCGAGATCGTTGTGACCACCGGAGCAGTGATTTGCCTGCGGATTTCTCGTGAAGGTACGAAGACCATGATCCTCCAGCCCTGTCGTAATGGCGCGTGAAAGAACACGAAATGCTTTTCACCCATGAAACTCAATTCAGCAATCCCTTGGTTGGTCGTAGAAAGAACTTCTGTGAGTTCAGGCGAGTAGTGTCCGATGTCGGTCGAACGCATTTCTTTGTCCTGGCTGGCCAAGACGATACCGTCCTTGTCAATGAGAATAAGCTTCCCTGAAGGACTGATGCTGGAATTGAGAAAGTAGTCCGTCAGGTTGACCAGGGTAACATCAATACCAACGACGCCGTAGCAATCACCTTTGTCATCGACCAGAGCCTTCACGATACCGATGTTCACGTCACTGGTTGTAAGTGAGGGGTAGGCATCCGTCTCCATCACCTTATTGGGATTGGCTCTTGCGAGGATATACCAAGGACGCTCTCGGGGGTCATATCGGGTAGGTTGTTCCCGCTCGTGGGAGCGGACAAAGCTGCCGTTTTCTCTTCCCATGTAGACCGAGTTCACATACCTGTGGGTAAGGCGATAGGTATTGAATATATCGATGATCTTCTTTTCGGTCTCCTGATAATGGTATTGAAATGTCAGTTCGTCAGCCTCGAGAAAACTGGTGAAATCGCGGTCGTCTCTGGTCCGGACTACTTCGTTGGCAGCCATGGCACTAAGATCGCTTTCCACTTCGTCGAAGAAACTACTCAAGGAGAATGCGGCATCTTGAAGCTGTTTGGAGAAGTTTTGCTCGATAGACTCCAGCCGGTCTGCCCATAGCCAGGTATAGACAATCCCTCCCAAGATGGCCGTGATGAGTATAGATACGCTCGAGCAGAGGATGAGAAGTTTAATCTTGAGGCTCATTCTGCGATCCTGCTCCACCCATAGTTAAATTTCGTCATTTCGTACCTGCTTCCTGACAACGACATCCAACCGCAGAGACGGTCATTCCTGTTTTGTTCCCTCAAAGCATCTCCTCAAAGGACCGAAGCATCGTCATGAGCAGCTCGTTCCTGTTCGGTTCCTTTGCCTGAAGCTCCTCTATCATCTTGATATCGGCCGCAGCGGTTCGATACCCGGCGTCTCTCAAAAAGAACACGGCAGAATCCCGTACCTCCTCCTTGTCGGCGACAATCAGGATGAGGGGATCTCGTAGCCGTAGGCGATTACTGTCACGCCAAAGTGTGAGTGCCTTTTTACTGAATCGCCAGTCCCGGCCTATTTTGTAGGCAGGCAGGCCGCCGCAACGCGCCATCCGCCGCACGGTCTCGACGTGAGCTCCCAGGAATCCAGCGGTTTCATAGGAATTCAGAACATCCTCATTCACAGCTAGCTCCGATTTTTGATTTCTATTCCCATCTCTCTGTAACGCCTGTTTCATCGCCAATCCTCCCCTGATTCAACGCTGTTATTCCAGGATTGCGTTCAGTAGCGTCGAGTCGTATTCAGTAGCTACCAAAAGTCTATAGCACATGGTCGGTTGTGTATGTCGGAATTGGATTACAAGATTTGTAAGAAATGCCGTACTGATGTTCGTGGAATGGACGATGAGTCTTGGATTATCGCATTAAGGGATGGTCGTCATGACCTACGCTTCCGGTGTGAGCCCGTGCTGTAGAGCGAATCTGATCAAGGCGGCTGTGTCGTGCAGGCCGAGTTTCTGTAGGATGCGGCTTCGGTAGGTATGTATGGTTTTCGGCGACAGATTCAATCTGGATGCGATGGTTTGGTTCTCACAACCTTCGGCGATAAGTTGGAGCACCTGCCGCTCCCTCTGGCTCAGTACATCTATAGGATCCGTATCGGGTGCACGCGAGCCTAATGCAATATAGTCCTTCACTACGACGTCCGTGATACACTTACTCAGGTATGGTTCATTACGGCAAACGGCGTTCACTGCCTCTGTCAACTCGGGACCGGCGGAACGCTTCAAAAGGTAACCGCGTGCGCCGGCTTTGAGTGCCCGGAAGACGTGTTCTTTCGTGCCATATATGGACAGGATGATCACATTGGTACCAGGAACCGCTTCCCGGATCATGCGAGTCGCTTCAATGCCGTTCAGTTGCGGCATGGCTATATCCATAATCACCACGTCC
>CAZPQC010000209.1:0-5618 GCA_964588525.1 uncultured Spirochaetaceae bacterium | reverse complement strand
CTCCAGATCGAGGTAGAGGAAAAACTTCTCCCATTGGCTCCTCTGGCGGGCGTTGAGCATGTAATCCACCACCTCATCGGGCGGCAGCGGCTGCCGTTGGATGAGTTTGCCCGTTTCCGCCTCGATCATGGCCCGCTCTTCCTCGAAGAGGATCTCCGGGCGGATGCTCAAGGTTAGCATATTGGAGCGCAGCGGCCCCACCACACCGGCCGGCTCCCCGGTCACCGGACCCTGCAGATACAGCTCCGGGTAGAACATCCCCTGGACCGTGTACAGGCCGGCTTTGGGGATCTCGATGAATTCATTCAGGGAAATGACGACGCCGAAGGTATCTCCGGGCTCCAAACTGATCTCCCTGTACAAAACGGGTTGGTTCGAAGTGCGGGCGCGGCTGAAGGCTTGAGCGTGGTCCAGGAGGATATTGGTCGGCGTGGTCACCTCGAAGTCGAAGTTGAACATTCGATTTTCGGCCATTTTGAAGCGGAAGGTCTGAGCGGAGTCGTTCGTCAGGGTCGCTTCCAGGGAAACGGGATGCTCCCGGTCGTTCAAATAGTAGATTCGTTTCTCGTAGAATCGAATCTGAAAGGTCACCTCCTCTGCGTCGGCAGAGCAGATCTGGGCAATAAATGCGAGCAGAAGGACGAATACGAACCGTTTTAGTGGTAACACTGGTAAAGCTCCTCGTTCCCTTATTATCTTCGGTAAATACTATGATATATTTATTACGATTGGCGTGATTCGCAACCGACAATTGGCGCGATTGGCGTAAAAACGCGCGTGATAGGTGCAGCTTTGAGTATCGACGAGTTGACAGAGCTAGCAGAGCTAGCAGAGTTAGCAGAGCTAACAACCACCCTTTCGAAACGCCTCGAATCCCACGAACCGTTCCGCGAGCTGCGTCGCCGCCTCGGGGAGGCGCGCTTCCCTATCGACGTAGAGGGCGTGCAGGGCGGTTTCCTCGCCTATCTGGCTTCGAGGCTGCACGAGGAGATCAGCGGTTCCACGCTGCTGGTCGTGCCCACCGACCAGGAGGCCAGGGAGGTCCACGCGGATCTGCAGCTGTTCGGCGGCCGGGTTCTCTCCTTCCCCTGGTGGGGAACCCTTCCCTACGGACAGGGGCACCCGCTTCCGGCCGTCCACGGACTGCGCACCTACGTCCTCAGCCGGCTACAAGACGGAGAAAGAGCCCTGGTAGTTACCTCTCTGCGGGGACTGCTCAATCCGCTTCCCGCTCCGCAGGAGTTCGAGGGCCGGGCGGTGCGGCTGGGTGTCGGGAACACCGTGGATACTCTGGAATTGGCACAGACCCTCACCAATCTCGGCTACCTGCGGGTCCCCAGGGTGAGCCTTCGGGGCGAGTTTGCCCTGCGCGGTGAAGTGCTGGACGTGTTTCCCTATGGCCGCGAGGAGGCCACGAGGATCATCTTCGATTTCGATCGCATCACCCGGATCCGGCGTTTCGAGCCGTTCACCCAGGTCTCCGTAACCGATGTGGAAGGAGTGCGGATCCCGCCGACCCGGGAGGTCATCTTCGATGAGAAGGCTCTAGAGCTGCTGCGGGCAAATCTCGAGGCGGCCGGCTTTCCCGAACCCGAAGTACGGCGGCTGCTGGAATCGCTGCGGCTGAACCCCGATACGCCGGGCAGCGAGTATCTGTTTCCCCTCTGCTCCGGCAGCCGCTCGTCCCTGCTCGACTACCTGAGCCCCGACTCGCTGCTGCTCTCCGTGGATTCCGAGGGCCTGGTCTCCGGCTCGGAGGTGTTGCGCCGGGAGTATTTGGAGTTGTACCGCAAGAGCCGCTCCGCCCGGCAGCCGGCTGCTGCCGGGAAGCCGGCAGTAGCCGAGGGCGGCCTCCGGGGCCTCAGCCCGCCTCCCCGGCAGATTCTCCTGGATTTCTCCACCCTGGAGGCCGCCTTCAGCCGGAGCGTTCACCTGCATTCCCTGAAGGGGAAAAAGCAGGAGGGAACGAGGATTCGGATGGGCAGTGATCCTCCCCGCTCATTCTTCGGCAATCTCGCCTTTCTGAAGGAAGAGCTTCAGAACCTGATCGAGCTCCGCTACCGGGTGTTCGTGTTTGCCGAGTATGACCATCAGGCCGAGCGTCTGCGAGCCTTGCTCGCAGACCTGGAGGTCACGGTGCTGCCCCAGGGCATCTCCCGGGGTTTTTCCCTGCCGGCGCTGCAGCTCCTGGTTGTCGAGGAGAACGAGATCTTCGGCCGCAAGCGGCGCATCCCACGTTCCGTGGCCCAAGCCAAGAGCCGGGCCATCGACTCCTTCGTGGATCTGAGCCCCGGAGACTTCGTGGTTCACCTGCAGTACGGCATCGGGCTGTTCAACGGGATCGAACGGATCAAGGCGGCGGGGCATGAACGGGACTATATCTGCCTGGAGTACGACGGGGAAGAGAAGGTGTTCCTGCCCATCGAGCAGGTCAACCTGATCCAGGCGTACATCGGCCATGAAGGAAAGCATCCCAAGCTCGACAAGCTGGGCGGGAAGAGCTGGCAGAGCAAGAAGGAGCGGGTGCGACGTTCGGTGGAGGAGATGGCCAGGCGGCTGGTATCCCTGTACTCGGCGCGCAGCACGATCAAAGGGTTCGTGTTTCCGCCGGATACGGATTGGCAGAGCGAGTTCGAGGCGCGCTTCCCCTATCAGGAAACCGAGGATCAACTCCGGGCGATCGAGGAGGTCAAGGCGGATATGGAGAGCTCCCGCCCCATGGACCGGCTGATCTGCGGGGACGTGGGCTACGGCAAGACCGAGGTGGCCCTGCGCTCGGCCTTCAAGGCGGTGATGGGGGGCAAGCAGGTCGCCCTGCTGGCACCCACCACGATTCTGGCCGAGCAGCACTTCGAAACCTTCCAGGAGCGCTTCGACGGCTACCCCGTGTCCATCCAGATGCTCTCCCGCTTCGTCAAACCGAAACGGCAGAAGCAGGTGCTCGCATCCCTGGCCGACGGAGGCACGGATATCGTGATCGGCACTCACCGGCTGCTGCAGCGGGACGTGCAACCGAAGAATCTGGGGCTGATGATCGTGGATGAGGAGCAGCGCTTCGGGGTGAAGGACAAGGAGCGGCTGAAAGAACTGAAGACCGCCGTCGACTGCCTGACCCTGACCGCCACCCCCATTCCCAGGACCCTGCATATGGCGCTGATGAAGATCCGGGACATGTCGATCATCAACACGCCCCCCCAGAACCGCTACCCGATCGAAACGTTCATCCAGGAGTTCGATGAGGAGGTCCTCTGCCGGGCCGTTCGCCAGGAGATCGATCGGGGCGGCCAGGTGTACTACCTGCACAACCGGGTACAGACCATTCCCCGGGTGGAGAGCTTCCTCTCCCGGCTCATCCCCGGAGTTCGGATCGCAACCGCCCACGGGCAGATGCGGGAGGAGGAGCTGGAGGAGGTGATGCATCGTTTCATCCGCGGGGATGTCCAGCTGCTGCTGTCCACGACCATTATCGAAAACGGTCTGGATATCCCGAACGTCAACACGATCATCATAGATCGGGCTGACATGTTCGGCATCTCCCAGCTGTACCAGCTGCGGGGCCGGGTTGGTCGTTCCGACATGCCGGCCTACGCCTACCTGTTCTATCCGAAGGGCCGGGTTGTGAGTGAGCTGGCCATGAAGCGCCTCAGGATCATCAGCGATTTCACCGAGCTGGGATCGGGATTCAAGATCGCCTTGAAGGATCTGGAGATACGGGGTGCGGGCAACCTCCTGGGCAGGGAACAGCACGGGGATATTCTGGCCGTCGGGCTGGATATGTACCTGCGCCTCCTGGATGAGGCGATCGACGAGTTGAAAGTGGAGGAGGTTGCCGAAAACAAGCAGCCGCCGGAGGTGTACCTGGAGCTGCAGTATTCGGGCTATATTCCCGACACCTATGTACCGGAGGCCATGGAGAAGATGGAGATGTACAAGCGAATCGCTTCGGTCACCGGCTATGAAGAGCTGGAGGAGCTGGAGCGGGAGGTGGCCGACCGCTTCGGTCCCCCGCCGGAGGATGTGCAGAGCCTGTTCGCCATCGCCGAGATCCGCATCCTCTGCCGCCGGCTTTTCGTCTCCTCCCTCAAGGAGAGAAACGGACGGGCGATCGTGGAGTTTTCCAAACTGTCCCAGATCTCGGTCGACCGGGTGATGACCCTGATCAAAGAGAGCGGAGGAAGCGTGTCCCTGGACCCCGGGCAGCCGAATTGTCTGATCATCAAAACAGGCCAGATCGGCCTGAAGGAGAAATCGGAGTTCATCAGCGACCGCCTGTCCCGGCTGCTGTAGCTCCGGTAATGCTGCCGGCTACCGGCTATCCATCTGTTGCTCAGCAGCGCTCCCCTGCCGCTACCGCTGGTCGATGGGCACGTACTCCTTATTGTGCAGCACGTTGCGGTAAGCGGGACGGATGATGCGGCCCCCGGAGATCAGCTCCTCGATTCTGTGGGCGCACCAGCCTGCGATACGGGCCACGCAGAAGATCGGCGTGTACAGCTCTCTCGGGATGTCGAGCATGTCGTACACGAACCCGGAGTAAAAGTCGACATTGGCAGAGACGACTTTGGTGGAGTTTTTCACCTGGGCGAATACTTCCGGGGCCAGGCGGGCGATACGTTCGTACAGCTCGTACTCCTCCGTCTTGCCCTTGGCGCCGGCCAGCTCTTTGGCCTTGTCCTTCAGCAGCACGGCCCGGGGATCTGAGAGCGTGTACACGGCATGACCGATCCCGTAGATCAGACCCTTGCCGTCGAAGGCTTCCTTGCGCAGTATCTTGGCCAGGTAGGCGGTTACCTCCTGGTCGTCGTTCCAGTCCTTGACCGCACCCTTGATATCCTCCATCATCTCCAGCACCTTGAGGTTGGCCCCGCCGTGCAGCGGTCCTTTAAGGGAGCCGACGGCCGCGGCTATCGCAGAATAGGTGTCGGTGCCGGTGGAGGTGACCACGTGGGTGGTGAAGGAGGAGTTGTTGCCTCCGCCGTGTTCGGCGTGCAGCACCAGGGCCAGATCCAGGGTCTCCGCCTCCAACTGAGAAAATTTGCTGTCCGGCCTGATCAGGTGCAGCAGGTTCTCGGCCGTGCGCAGGTCCTTTTGGGGACGGTGGATGAACAGGCTCTTGCCGTCGAAGTAGTGGCTCTTGGCCTGGTACCCGTAGGCGGCCATCGTGGGGAAACGGGCGATCAGCTCGATGCTCTGGCGCAGGACGTTTTTCAAATTGAGATCGTCGGGGTTGGAATCGTAGGAGTAGCACACCAGCACGCTGCGGGCCAGTTTGTTCACGATCTCCCGGCTCGGGGCCTTGAGGATCATGTTCTCCGTGAATCCGTCGGGAAGCGCCCTGTTTTCCCCCAGGAGGGTCGTGAACTGCCGGAGCTGCTGCCCGGTGGGCAGGGTGCCGAACAGCAGCAGGTAGCAGACTTCCTCGAAGCCGTAGCGCTTCTCCGCCTGGAATGCCCTGGTTATATCGCTGATATTGATGCCCCGGTACTCGAGCCGACCGTCTACAGGGACGATCCGCCCCTCATCGATGATGTATCCGTGCACATCTCCGATTTCCGTGAGGCCGACCAGGACCCCCGTGCCGTCCTCATTGCGCAGTCCCCGTTTCACGGAGTATTTTT
>CAZPQC010000208.1:0-5635 GCA_964588525.1 uncultured Spirochaetaceae bacterium | reverse complement strand
GATCGTAGACGATGTGCAGATTAATAGACTGGCGTTCGAAGCGGAGGAATCTAGAACAAGATAACGCATGCGCCCCGGTTTTGCTGCTTTACAGGGGATTCTTTCTGGAGTAGCTGCTCAAGCAGTATCTGCCGCAGAGAGACGGGTCAGTGTACAACGGAAAGGAGAAGAAACGTAGTATGTATTTTTGGCAGACAAAAACTTGTAGAAACGAAGGCCTTTGAGGCAGAAAAAAGACAGGAGGACGTAATGATTGAGAACGTAAAGGCAAGGATATGGGTTAACAGAGTCTTGGCATTTTTGCTTGGGGCATTATTGATCTATGCTGTAATGAGCCTTTCTATAGTTAAAAATGTCAAAGAAGAGAATGAAGCACTGAAGAAGGAACTCTATGATCCAGGCCGGCTCTTGACCAATGCGAAAGGGTTTTTCGAAAACGGAAATTACAGCGAGGCGATGAAAACACTAGATACTTTGTTTGAAAAACACCCGGGTGCCAGTGAAATGGTCGAAGGTAAACAGCTATATGCTGAAGTAGAAGCAGAGAAAAATGCGCTGGACAGGAAGTGGGAAGCAGCAGTAGGGGCGATCCGAGAAGAGTGGGCAACAAATATGGCTGCGCAATTGAGAACCGAGTTTGAAAAAGACAGAGAGAAATTGGAAAAAAACATGGATGATGTTCTGAATACCGAGTGGGAAAAGATGAAAGACAAAATCAGAGAAGAATGGGAAAATCAGTAGCAAGACGCCCTATAAATCGTCGATAGATAGTTCCTGACCACTTGGATCCTACCCTGATTGAAGCGGTTCCATATCAGGCTACTTCGTCAATTGTTTGCAGATCCCCGCTATGTCAGGTTGTCGTCTATAGACGGACAGGGGCAGAGGGAAAGCAACAATCGGATTGCTGAACTTGTTTTGGGTGAGTGAGGGGGGGATTGTCGACTCTACGTTCCAGCTGTTATGTTTGTTAACGCATGCATTTTCTCAATACCCGCGGGCCGGTCCGCGGGTGAGCACAGTTCATCTCGAGGCGGACTGGCTCACCCTCGATAACGCCGCCAAGATCTACCCGACAGCCTCCTCTAAGTCTAAGCTGTCCCCTACGGTGTTCCGCCTTTCCGCCATGCTGCGGGCACCGGTCAGGCTTTCCGCATTGCAGCAGGCCTCTGACGCGCTCGTACGGCGCTGCCCATACTTCCAGGTCTACCTCAGGCGTGGCTTGTTCTGGTACTACCTTCAGCGTCACCGTGACACACCGCGGGTGCAGCTGCTGGACCGCTCATCACTTGAATCTCTCCCAGCCGGTGGGAAGACCGGGCACCTGCTGCGGATCCGGGCGCGGGGCCGGACGATCGCAGTGGACTTCTCACACATTCTGACCGACGGTGCCGGCGGCCTGCGCTTCTTTCGATCGCTTCTGGCGGAATATCTGAAATTGTGCGGAGTCGAGGTCGAAGGGAGCGGGGATCTTCTCGATCCGCGGGAGAAACCGGATCCGAGCGAGGCTGAAGACGGCCACCGCAAGTACTTCGACAAGGGAGGACCGGGGCCGACGCGCTATGCCGCGGCCTACCACATTTCCCACAGCCCACCCCACCCGGGTTACTTCCGGACCCTCACCGGCCGCCTACCGACCTCCCAGATGCTCAGCCTGTCCAGAGCGGCGGGTGTTACCATAACGGAGTACCTTGCAGCAGTGTATATGTACTGCCTGAGCCAGCTCTACGAGGCCGAGGCTCGTTCTGGTAGCATACCGGGGCGCTCTATCTTGCGCCTTGAGGTGCCGGTGAACATGCGCAGGTTTTTCCCCTCTCAGACAATGCGCAATTTCTCCCTATACGTGTCCCCGGAAGCTGACATGCGCTTGGGGCCCTACAGCTTTGAGGAGCTGCTGAGCCAGGTGCATCGCCAAATGCAGATGGAGGTGGACCGCAGGGAGCTCGGAAGGCAAATCACACGCAACGTGGGCGCGGAGCTCATGCCGGTGATCCGGGTCACGCCGTTGTTTGTCAAGGATATCTTTCTGGGCTGGGTGTATCGCCACCAGACGGATCGGATCTATTCCGGGGTGCTGTCCAACCTTGGCAGAGTCGAGGTGCCCGAGGCGATGGCAGAGCATATCGAGTCATTCAGGATGGTGCTACCCCCCACCCAAGCGATGAAGAAGTGCTGTACGGTAATCAGCTACAGGGATGGGCTTTCGGTAACCATCAGCAGTGTAGTGGAGAGCCGCGAGCTGGAGAGGCTTTTCTTCACGACAATCGCCAGTCATGGGTTCCCTGTAGCGGTTTCGGAGGATTGAAGGTATGCCTGTCTGCAACAACTGCGGAGTCGAGATCGACGAGGGATTGGAACGCTGCCCCCTCTGCCTGGCTCCCCTGGGGGGCAAGGCGGAACAGGGGGAAGAAGCACAGCCACCTCCTGGCGACCCCCTGTCTCCTGTCAAGATTTCCAAGCCATTTACTCTGCTCCGCCTCTGGGAAATCGTATCTCTGTTGGCCGGAACGAGTGCGGTGGTGGTTTTCGTCGCAGATTTCGCCTACAGCATGACCGTCACATGGGCTCGCTACCCTCTTGTCGCCATTATCTTTCTCTGGGCGGCAAGCTCTCTGCTGCTTCTGCTCCATAGACATAGGCTGCTGCTCCCAGTGGCAGAAACCGTATTGGTGGCGATATTCCTCCAGGCACTGGACCTGCTTCTACCCCGGAAACCCTGGTTTCTAACCCTGGCACTGCCACTTACTATTCTCGCCGGTACTTTCATCGGCGGGGTTTCAGCGCTCGTGCGGGCGCTGCGGCCGCGAGTGTTCGCCATCCTGGCCGTGGTTCTAGTGTGTGCCGGCCTGTTCCTATTAGGTCTGGAGACCGTGATCAGCCTCTATCTCTCCGGGGCGTTCCGGTTGAGTTGGTCGCTTTTAGTCTTAGGCTGTATCGCGCCCCTGGTTGGACTGGCGCTCTACATCCAATACAGATTGAAGATTACTAGCGATGACCTGGGGAAGATCTTTCATCTGTAGCCGGGAGATCGAACCCGCCTTCGAGACGACTGTGAACGGATTGACGATAAGGATACTCGTTCTTTTTAACGTGTAGACCGTTGATTTCCGTAGAATCCATTTCGAGCCGAATATCGCGGTCCGATTGCTTCTCGTTGATTGCTTTCCAACTACAATGGCCTCAAGACAGACTAGTCATCAGGCGGAGTTTGGTGATCCAACCATGGCATCGTTGAGTGAACTCAAGGGTTGTCTGCTGCAGATAAACCTGGATTCCTGCATTGAAAGCCCCATAGTTCTCTCTTACTTCGTTCATCAACCGCAGTATTGTTCGTTCCAGCGATGCTGCGAGCCGCCGCTTCCGACTGTGCATAATCTTGTCCACTTTTAGCTGCAACTGGTATCGTGCTTCATTCATTCTGGATAGCAGCCTGTCCGCTGCGTATACTTCTCCGGTGATGGCAAAGAAATGAAATCCCTTTATTGCCAAAGCCACCGCATCGGGAAAGAGCCCGGGACGGGTCAATAGAGCAGTGAGCAGGTATCGCCAGTACCGCAAGCCGTACGAGGAGAAGCCCTGTTTGAGCAGGGAGAGCAGCAGGGCTCTGATCTCAACCCAGGATGTGGACCTGACAGTTTTTGTTTCCGGTGAGAGTCGCCCCAGCAGTGTGATGCAGCGCTCGAAGTAGCGTTTGGGTGAATACAGCTCAGAAAGAACTCGTTTGTAGCCATCGATCAGATTGCTCTCAGGCATACGAGGCACGAAGTTCATACCCAAAGTGTGGGTGTTATTACCCGTAGTACTGCCGCGCTTCAGCCGTCCTTCCTGCTCCAGACGCCGCCACAACTGCGTATTGGGCAACGCGTTCAGAAGTCCTACCATAGCAATGGGGATTCCTGCCTGCTGGATGAAACTGATCTGTCTGTCGAAGATGTCCGGGGCATCCGTATCGAAGCCCAGGATGAACCCGCCGGTCACTTCAATGCCTCGCCGTTGGATCTTCTCCACACTTTCCAGGATAGGCGACTTCAGGTTTTGACGTTTCTGCGTATAGGCCAGGGTGGCTTCGTCAGGAGTTTCGATACCTACAAACACCATGCTGAAGCCGGCTTCGACCATAAGATCGAGCAGCTCGTCGTCCTGCGCCAAATCTATGCTCGCCTCGGTAAAGAAAGCAAAGGGAAAACCGTGGTGCTTCTGCCAAGAGACGATCGATCGCAGCAGCTGTTTGACCTTTCGGTGGTTGCCGACGAAATTATCGTCAACGATGAATACGGATCCTCGAAAGCCGCTTTCATTCACCGCGTCGAGCTCCCGGAGAAACTGCTCGGCGGTTTTAGTCCGCTGAACGTGACCGAACATCTCGATGATGTCGCAGAACTCGCAGTTGTACGGACAGCCCCTGGAATATTGGAGGGGCATGCTGTCATACGCACTTACATCGATGAGATCAAAACGGGGCACCGGCGTGCCGGTGATATCCGGTTTCCCTGGATCCCGGTAAAGCTTGTGCGGATGACCGGTTTCTAGATCAGCAAGAAAACGAGGCAGGGTGAGCTCCGCCTCATCCAGGACGAAAACATCCACGCCCTCGATTTCCTGGTATGATGAAATAGGGTATGGACCTCCGGCAACCACGGGCCGGTTGCATTCCCTACATAGGGCCACGATCTGTTCAAAGGACTGTTTCTGTACGATCATGGCCGAGACGAACACGATATCCGCCGATTCGATATCTTTGCGCTCCAAGGTGGTCACGTTCAGATCGATGAGCCGAACTTCGTATTTCGGAGGAAGCATCGCGGCGACGGTCATCAATCCCAAAGGGGGAAGTGAGGATTTTTTGCCGATGAACGGCAGGGCATGGTCGAAGCTCCAGTAGGTTGTAGGAATTTTCGGATAGACCATAAGTATATTCTGTATCATATGAGTTTTCTTTCTTCTTCAGTTTTCTCTCCCCCGGCGAGACCGCCCAGCTGTGGGAGGATGGAGACAGACGTGTTGATTGGATGGGTTGAAACTGTTGCAGTATTGATTTGGTTTCAAAAACGGGGGTCAAACCGACTTGACCCCTTTCCAGGAACAGCAATATCTAAACTGTTATTACCAGCGGTTTCGAGATCCGCCGCCGCCGCCGGGGCGGTTCTCCCTCGGCTTACTCTCATTCACGGTCAAGCTGCGCCCTTCGTGCTCGGTACCATTAAGAGCTTTTATGGCTTGTTCAGCCTCTTGCTGAGTACTCATTTCAACGAAACCGAAGCCCCGTGACCGGTCGGTGTCTCTATCAGTTATCACCTTGGCCGATTCCACAGTCCCGTGAGACTGGAAGAGCTCCGAAAGTTGTGCATCTGTCACAGAATAAGACAGGCCGCCTACATAGAGTTTTTTGTTCATGTTCTCCTCCTAGAGAATATCACTATCATCGTGTTTGCTACGAACCGTTTAAGGAGCAGAACATAAGATATAACACTCAAGGTGCAAGTATCTGGTCGGTTAGTCCTAGCGGTACAATTCGCAAAATCTAAATGATCGGGCTTCTTTATCGTTTTTATTTTCCTTCAGGAAGCCCGGTGCTGAATGGATTACTATTAATATCGTCTTCTTCGGGGGTAAAGTCAACTAGCCACGTTGCCTC
>CAZPQC010000207.1:0-5669 GCA_964588525.1 uncultured Spirochaetaceae bacterium | reverse complement strand
CCGTGGCGTTGCCGATGATCATCCTGTCGCCGAACAGCTGGCTGGTCAGCTTGACATAGGGCGTCTCACCGCAGCCGGCGCAGGCTCCGGAAAACTCGAACAGGGGTTTGACCAGCTGGGATCCCTTGATCGTGTTCCGTTTGATCAGCTTTTCGTCCACCTCGGGAAGATCGAGAAAGAACTCCCAGTTCTCCCCCTCCTGCTCGCGAAGCGGCATCTGGGGAGACATATTGACCGCTTTGCGGCCCGTTTTCTCCCCGTCCTTCTTCTCCTGGGCCGGGCAGATCTCCACGCACAACCCGCAGCCGGTGCAGTCCTCCGGAGAAACCTGGACTGTGAACTTCATTCCCTCGAACTCTTTTCCCCGGGCATCGGCGGACTTGAAGGTTGCCGGCGCCTTTTTCAGGTACTTCGGATCGTAGGCCTTGAGGCGTATGACCGCATGCGGGCAGATCAGGGAGCACTCACCGCACTGGATGCAGACATCCGGCTCCCAGACCGGGATCTCCTCCGCTACGTTGCGCTTCTCATACTGCGTGGTTCCCGTGGGATAGGTCCCGTCGTCGGGCAGCTTGGAAACGGGAAGCTTAGCTCCCCGCCCGGCGATGATTTCGCCGACCACTTCCCTGACGAACGACGGGGCGTCTTCGGGAGCCGGCGGAACCATGTGGATGTCCCCCTTTGTCTGCTTGGGATAATCCACCTCGTGGATCGCCTTGCGCGCGGCCTCCACGGCCCGCATGTTCATCTCCACGATATCCTGACCCTTGTTTCCGTAGGTGTCCTCAACAGCATCTCCGATCAGCTTCACCGCCCTCTCTTCCGGGAGGACCCCGGAAATGAGGAAGAAGGCGGTCTGCATGATCGTGTTTATCCTGCCGCCAAGTCCCACCTCCTCGGCGATCTTCAGGGCGTCGATCACGTAGAAAATCAGATCCTTGTCGATGATCTGCTTCTGGACCTCCACCGGCAGATTCTCCCAGACCTCATCCTTGCTGAAGGGGGAGGCGAGCAGGAAGGTTCCCCCCTTTTCCGCGGCGGATAGCATGTCGAATTTCTCGAGAAAGCTGAACTTATGGCAGGCAACGAAGTTGGCCTTCTGGATCAGATAGGAGCTCTTGATCGGCTGCCTGCCGAAACGCAGGTGGCTGACCGTGCGGGCACCGGATTTCTTCGAGTCATAGACGAAGTACCCCTGGGCGTAGTTGTCCGTGGCCTTGCCGATGATCTTGATGGAGTTCTTGTTGGCCCCCACGGTTCCGTCGGCACCCAGCCCGAAGAACAGGGCCCGGTGGACTCCCTCGGCTTCCGTGGAGAAATCCTCCTCCCAGTCCAGGCTGGTCTTGGTCACGTCATCCCGGATCCCGATGGTGAAGTGGTTCTTCGGTGTCTCCTGTTTCAGGTTGTCCAGCACCGCCTTGGCCATGCCGGGATTGAATTCGTTGCTCCCCAAACCGTAGCGGCCTCCGACCGTGGCCGGATAATTCTTGAGTTTCAAGCCGTTGCCGATCATGGCCTCCCCGATGGCCGTGCGTATGTCCTCGTACAGGGGTTCCCCTATTGAACCGGGTTCCTTGGTACGATCCAGCACGGCGATAGCCTTCACCGTTTCAGGAAGGGCTTTCACGAAGTGTTCGACGCTGAAGGGCCGGAACAGTCTGACCTTGATCATGCCGACCTTTTCACCCTTGGCCACCAGGTAGCTGACCGTTTCATCCATGGCCTCGGCGCCGGAACCCATCATGATCACGACCCGCTCGGCGTCCGGGGCACCCACGTAGTCGAACAGGTGGTAGTGCCTGCCCACCACCTTGGCGAACTTGTCCATGGCCTTTTCCACGATCTTCGGGGTCGCCAGGTAGTACTTATTCACCCCTTCCCGGGCCGCAAAGAACACATCCGGATTCTGGGAAGTCCCTTTCAGCACCGGGCGATCCGGGCTCATCCCCCGGGCTTTGTGGGCCCGCACCAGCTCCGGATCGATCATGGCCTGCATATCCTCGTAGGTCAGTTCTTCGACCTTGGCTACCTCGCTGGACACGCGGAATCCGTCGAAGAAGTGCAGAAAGGGCACCCGGGCTTCCAGGGTCGCCGCCTGGGCAATGAGGGCGAAGTCCATGACCTCCTGGACCGAACCGGAGGCGAGCATGCCCCAACCGGTGGACCGGGCCGTCATCACGTCGCTGTGGTCGCCGAAGATGGACAGAGCCTGGGCGGCCACCGCGCGCGCGGCGATGTGGAACACGGTGGGCAGCAGCTCCCCGGCGATCTTGAACATATTCGGGATCATGAGCAACAGGCCTTGGGAGGCTGTGAAGGTGGTTGTCAGAGCGCCGGTTACCAGGGACCCATGCACCGCTCCGGCGGCTCCGGCTTCGGACTGCATTTCCACGACGACCGGGATCGTACCGAAGATATTTTTCCGCCCGTTTGCGGAATACTCGTCGGCAATCTCTCCCATTGCCGAAGAGGGCGTAATCGGATAGATGGCGATTACTTCGTTGGTGGCATGAGCCACGTAAGAGGCGGCCGAATTGCCGTCGATCGTTACCATTTTTCGTGCCATGAAGTCATCCTTTGTGAAAGTTAGTGGGAATACGACTCAGTATAGAGAGAAAGCCCGGACTTGGCAAGGCTTCGGCTTTATTCGCTTTCCCGAAGCCCTACTTTTCGCCTCCCCCTTCGCGCACCAGGTAGATCCCCGGAATGCTCAGGACCGTCACAACTCCCTTGAGAAGTATATTGGCCACAAAGATCGACCAAACGGTCGGGGCCGGCAGGCGCCCGCCGAAGGCCGCCCAGCAGAAGATCAGGCTGTCCAGGGGAACACTGACCGTGTTGCTCACCAGGACCCGCGCCCATTGGTGTTTTCGGGTGACGCGGGTAACCCAGAGGTGATACACCTCCGTATCCACCATTTCCGCGGCGATCTCGGCGGCGATGCTGGCGATCACGATCCGCCACACCGGCCCGAGGACTCTGGAGAACTCAGCAGCCAGTCCCCAGGCGGGGTCGCCGGGAAGCCAGGCTGAGAAGGCGAAGAAGCCGGCCATGGACAGGTTGATCCCCCCGGCCAGCACGATCACCAGCCGGGCGGCCTGCTTTCCCAGCCGCTTGTGAACCAGATCTCTGAGGGTGAAGGTAGCCGGATAGATGAAGGTGCCGGCATCGATGGAAAGCCCGAACAGGACGGCGATCTTCAGGCTGGCCACATCGGAGATAATCTGGGCGGCGATGTACAAGGACACGAGGATGATGCCGGCTGCAGGCAGAGCCGGGAGACGGGGATTGGCGCGCGCGGGACTGCCCATCAGGTTTTGCGGGAGAAGAACCGGCGGAACAGGCCGGTGATCCGCTTGCTGCCGATCGGGAGCTTCTCCTCGGTGAAGGCATCGATATCCTCCTCCCGCCCTCCGACCAGAAGAATGTCGTCTCCCTGCAGCCGATACTCCGGAGCGTAGAAGAAGTACTCCTCCCCTTCCATCTTGCGGTAAGCGATCACGTTCAGGTTGTACTTGCGCCGCATGTCCACTTCTACGAGGCTCCTGCCGTAGAATTTTTCCGGAACCTTGACTTCGGCGATCACCAACTCGCTGCTGATGGGCAGATAGCTGAAGATTTGAGAGGAGATCAGGAAGGGCGCTATCCGCTTGGCCGCCTCCAAATTCGGGAAAACGACCTTGGTAGCCCCCACCAGATCGAGGATCTCGGCGTGCTCGCTGCTCTCGGCCCGGGCGATGATCTCTTTGACTCCCAGCTTCTTGAGGTAGTTGGTCACCAGGATGGAAGCCTCGATTCGATCCCCCAGATCCACGATCGCCGCATCGATGCTCGGAGGAACGAGCTTGCGGATGATCTCCTCATTGAGAACATCCGCGATATAGGCGGAAGCGACCTTGTCCTTGTACAGCTCGATTACCTCCC
Source organism: uncultured Spirochaetaceae bacterium (assembly GCA_964588525.1). Taxonomy (GTDB): domain Bacteria; phylum Spirochaetota; class Spirochaetia; order SZUA-6; family DRHE01; genus JAFGQJ01. The sequence goes on along the minus strand of CAZPQC010000207.1, from coordinate 1,745 downwards.
GGTCCTTGTCGATGATGATCACCTCCGCATCCGTGGCCAGGAACTCTTCCAACAGGCGACTTCCGAAGCGACTCAATCCGATTATTACAAATTGTTTCATTATCCGATCAGAACCTCCCCTTGTGGATAGTCCAGCAGGTGGACAGGATAGGGTCGGGCCCGCGGGATGGCCAGGGCCAGCAGACCGATCCGACCCATGAACATGGTAACGACGAGTACGAGTTTGCCGACCGAGGTCAGGCCCGGCGTAGCCCCCAGGGACAGCCCGACGGTGCCGAAGGCGGAAAAGGTCTCGAAAACGAGGGAAAACACATCGACCCGATGCCCGGCGAACCATAGTTCGCTGATCGTCAGCAGCAGGAAGCTCACGAACAGAAGCAGCAGCGCTTTGAGCATGAACATGGTGGCGTGGAAAATCCTGTCCCCGGCGATCTTTCGCTTGAACACGGTAACCTCACCCCGTGAATCCGGTCCCTGGAAGAGCATGAGAAGGACGATGAAAAAGGTATTGACCTTTATCCCCCCGGCGATGGAACCGGAGCCGCCGCCGAGGAACATCAACAGCATGGTGAGGGTCTTGGATGGCGTGGAGAGATTGCCCTGCGGTATGGTGTTGAAGCCGGCCGTGCGGGGAGTAGCCGCCTGGAACAAGGCGGCCACGATCTTCTGACCCGGGGCAAGGTCTGCCATGCTGCGTCCGGCTTCAAAGACCAGGTAGAATCCGGCGGCGAACACCAGCAGAATCCCGGTCATCAGGAAAACGATCTTGCTGTGCAGGCTCAGGTGTTTGTTCTTCACTGCCGTTGTGGCGGCGACATCCTGCAGCACCACGAATCCCAAGCCCCCAAAAATCACCAAAGTCATGATCGTCAGACTCACAACTGCGTTCGTGGTGTAGCCTTCGAGGTTGGTCGAAAACAGAGAAAATCCGGCATTGCAGAAGGCGGAAACCGCATGGAACAGGCTGACGAATAATCTGGCCTCGGGCACGGTGGAGCGGAAGGCCCGGTAAAGGATCAGGGTCCCTATCAATTCGAAGCTGAGGGTAACGGCAACTATACGACGGATGATCGCCATAGTACCCAAACCTGAAGATTCCAGATAATAGCCTCTGATGATCCTGTGTCGTATCAGGGATATGCGCCCCCGAGGCCGAGCCAGGTATATCGTGCTGAAGGTGATGATCCCCAAGCCCCCTGCCTGGATCAAAACCAGTATCATGATCTGCCCCACGGTGCTGTAGGAAGGGGTAGCGACCGTGATCAGTCCGGTCACGCAGACGGCGGATGTCGCCGTAAACAGTGCATCTATCAGGTGCAATCGTTCCGCCCCTCCCCAGGAAACGGGGATATAGAGAACGACAGTTCCCAGGCTGATGATGCCCAGAAAGTAGGAGAAGAGAAACAACTTTTCAGACTGCAGAACTCTTCTCAAAAGTTTAGCTCCCTCCCGGTCCTCTAAAGGACAAAAAAATACCTGGCAACGTCCTACTCTCCCACCCACAAACGGGGTAGTACCATCGGCGCTGGAGGGCTTAACTTCCGTGTTCGGGATGGGAACGGGTGTTTCCCCTTCGCTATAGTCACCAGGTAATTATTATCGATTTGTCAGCAGATTTCAAAGAACAAAATAGCGAAGACGCAGCGCTTCGCGAAACCCTCTGTGTCCTTCGAATATCTCCTTCGCGATAGAAGGGTGAACAAAAGATATGGTCAAGCCTCACGGGAAATTAGTACTGGTCGGCT
>CAZPQC010000206.1:0-5767 GCA_964588525.1 uncultured Spirochaetaceae bacterium | reverse complement strand
TAGCCGCGATCCGGTATGGTTCCCCCTGAGCGATAGATCAGCGGCAGCGCACCCCGCTGAGCTCGCAGGGTGTTCTCCAGCCTGTCCCAGGACAGGCGGGCTTTCAGTTCTCTCAGGTATTGATCGGCATAGCGGCCGGCCAGCATCTCGAGAACCAGGTCGTAGTGTTTCCGCGGCAGATTGCGGTAGGGACTGCTGGCTTTCAGAACTTCGTACAACTCGTCAGCCTGCCAGGTTTGCACGGCTGTCATGGAGAGGATGATCTGAGCCAACAGATCCAGGGGAGCCTCCACGGGATGGATCTCCTCGATATCCTGCTCTGCGATGCTCCGGGCCATCACGGCGGCGTTCAGCAGATCTCTGCCGTGAGTGCAGTACAACCGGCCCCGGCTCACCTCTCCTACCCCGTGACCGGCTCTGCCGATGCGCTGCAGGGTCGAAGAAACGGAAAAAGGAGTCTGCAGGAGCAGCACCTCATCGAGGGCTCCGATGTCGATGCCCAGCTCGAGGGAGCTGGTGGCCACGATGGCGGAAAGCTCGCCTTCTTTCAGCTTCTGCTCCACTACGAGGCGGATCTCCTTGGAGAGCGATCCGTGATGGGCATAGGCTATCTGGGCATCTTCCTGCTCATTGATCAGACGGGCCAGTTTTTCCGCGTGCCTGCGGGTGTTGGTAAAAATGAGGGTCGAACGGTTCGCCCTGATTCGGCTCCCGATCTCCCGTACCAGATCGTTCCAAAATGCCTCTCTGGCGGAAACGGGCGGGAACGGCGTTGCCGCCTGCGGGGAGCTGTGCAGCCTCGCCTCCCTCTCTCTTCCGTTCCGGGCTCCTGCGCCCCTGTGCTCGATTTCACCGGCTGTCCGGACCCTCAGTTCAATCCGCTTGGCGGGGGGGTAAGGCCATCGGCTGGCCGCATCCCCGGTGGTGCGGCTTTCAGGCGACCTGAGAATCGTGACCTCCCGCTTGCGATAGATCGGGTCACCGCTCGGGCATACGCTCCCGTCGGCTGAGGTTCCCCGGTCTCGGACCAGCTGGTAACCCCCGACCCAATCGGCGATGCCTTCGGCCGGTTTGACGGTTGCGGACAAGGCCAGCCTCTGGAACTCTCCGGAGAGAAGCACCAGACGTTCCACCGCCGTGATCAGGTGGGTCCCCCGCTTATCTGCGGCAATGGCGTGGACTTCATCGAGGATCACGGTCCGCAGGGACCGCAGGTTCTCCCGGGCCCGGGGGGAGCTGAGCAGGAGATTCAGACTCTCCGGAGTGGTGATCAGGATCTCGGGAGGACGGCGGAGCATCTGTTGGCGTTCCCGGGGTGGGGTATCCCCGCTGCGGGTCAGGATCCGGATCTCCGGGCAGGGAATCGCCTCCGAGGCAAAACGTTCCCGGATCTCGCGGAAGGGATGCACCAGATTGCGGCGGATGTCGTTATTCAGTGCTTTCAGGGGCGAAACATACAGCACCCCGGTGCTCCGGGAAGGCCAGGCCTGGGTAAGCAGCTGATTGACCGCCCAGAGAAAGGCGCATAGGGTCTTGCCGCTTCCGGTAGGAGCGGTCAGGAGGACATGAGCGCCGGAGGCGATGCAAGGCCAGGAACGCTGCTGGATGTCGGTGGGGGCGGTGTAGGTCTGCCGGAACCAGCGCCGGATAACGGGATGAAAGAGGGCGAGAGCCGCTTCGGCGGATCGATCCTCCTTCATGGAAGACTATCCCAGGATACCAATCGGCTGCGCAGCTCGGGCTGACATTTCGGGCAGAAGAAGGAATCGAAACCCAGAACCCCTGTCCGCCGGATCGTGGTGCCGCAAGCCGGACACGGCTCACCCCGGCGATTCCTCACCTTGAGATGATCCCGCATTTTCACATCGATGCCTCTGTCCGCTGCTTCGACTTCCTCTATTCCCCAGCGCAAGACCGAAACCACGCTCCGGTACAGCCGGTCGACCTGCTGAAGCTCGAGCTGGTCGCAGCGGGTCTTCGGGTGGACACCGGCCGCAAAAAGGATTTCATCGGCGTAGGCATTGCCGACAGCGCTCAAGGCGCTCTGGTCCATCAGAAAGACCCGTATCTGGTGGCGACGGCCCCCTATCCGCTCTCTGAACAGCTGCAGCGTGAACTCGGCCGAAAGCAGATCGACGCCCTGGGCATCGTAGCCCGGGATACCCGCGGTTGCTCCCTCCTCGACCACGTAGATCTTGCCCATCCGCCGGGAGTCGAAGTAGTGCAGGTGTCGGCCGCTGTCCAGCTCCACAGAGAAGCAGTGCTCCCGGTTTCTTCGCTTCATCGATTGGTTCTCGCCGGTGTGCTTCGCATCAAGGCGGAAAAACCCGGCCAGCATGAAGTGAACGATCATTTCCAGCGATGAAAGCGCGAATACGAGAAAGGGCCCATGCCGACACAGATCCTTGATCTTCTGTCCCCGCAGCACATCGGAAAAACTCCCGGGTACGCCCATCCGCAGGACGATCGGTTCCCAGACAGCCACCTCCCGGATATCTCTGTGCACAACCAGGGGTCGGAGTTTCTTCTCGATGTATACCAGATCGGGCAGTTCGGGCATAATACCGGCTATATATTATATTGCTTCCTTTATTATTGGGTAGCCTGGTATGAAGCCGCTCATCAAACTGTTTCTCCTGTTCTCCGCTGCGCTTTGCTGGGTGCCAGCCGATGCTGAAAACACCCTCACGATCTACTACACGTCATCGTTGAACGGAAATCTTGACGGCTGTACCTGCGATATGAATCCCGTGGCTGGACTCGTAAAACGGGCCGCTTTTTTGCGAGCCCTCGAACATTCGGGGCCTACTTTGATCCTCGATGCCGGGGATATCTACGACGAATACCCCGATCCCGATCTCGATCGACACATCCTCGAGGTATACGAGGAACTGAACTATGATGCGATTGCCGTTGGTGATCAGGAGATCCCCAGTGTTGCTGCTAATACTTTAGAGTACAAGACTAACAGTCCCCTGATTTGCCACAATCTCCTGATACAAAACAGTCCGCCGGAGGATGCCCCGTCGGAGGAAAAAGCACGGGAGAGTCTGGTGTTCACACCCGGGCCCGTTGTCGTTGAAAGCAAGGGATTGCGCATCGGAATCCTCTCTCTGATCGATCCGGCAACCGTTCCTCTCCCATCGGACAAGGGGATTCGGATTGCCGATCCGATCCCCGTGGCTGAAATGATGCTGAAGCGCTACGGTCAGATGGGCCTGGATGCGACGGTTCTGCTCTATCACGGGCCGTTTCGAAGTGCGGAGCAGCTTGTGAATGCCTGTCCCGGGATCGACGTAGCAATCTTCGCCCACGAACAGCGGCTGGTCGCCCCACGGAAGATCGGTTCGGCTCTCCTTGCCTCCCCGGGGGAGGAGGGTAATCAACTGGGTATTCTCACCCTGCATCTCAGTCACAGGGGAATCGAAAATTTCGAGAGCAATTTCCGTTTTTTCTCATACGAGGAGGACCCTGACGACCCGGCGGTAAGGAGCAGAATCGATACGTACCGGCAGAAGCTTCGATCCCTCCTTTATTGAGAATATTCTCATTTAATCGTACAATCGCATTTTTCTTGTTGATTTGTCGAAAGTTTCAATTTAAAATGAACTACGGAAATTGGTTTTCGACTTGAAAACCATGTCTTTAAATCCTATAGCTGAACCGACGGTTTTCAAGCGTTCCAATCATTCCAAATATCCAACTCTAAGGAGGTTTGTTATGTCGATGGAAAAACGACTCGCAACCATCGTGCTCGTCCTGCTCTTCGTCTTCGCCGGAATCGGCCTGTGGGCCGGCGGCGGAGGGGAAGGAGCCGCAGCTGCCAAGGTGATCAAGGTCGGCTATACGGCCCCGTTCACCGGATCGGCAGCCGAGTTCGGTACCAACGGCTGGAGAGGGGTGCAGCTTGCCCTGGAGGACATCAACAAGACCGGTGTCAAGGTCGGCGGAGAGACCTACAAGATCGATGTGGTCCGCTACGACAGCCGCTGCGAACCCACCGAGGCGGTGGCCAACATCCGCAAGATGGCCATGGAGGACAAGGTAGTGGCCTTTATCGGAGATCACTGCAGTTCCTGCTGCATGGCTATCGCGCCCCTGGCCGATGAATTCAAGATTCCCGGCATCACCATCGAATGCGCAGCCAACGCCGTGACCAGCCCGGGACACGACTACTTCTTCCGCATGCGCCCCAGCATGGGTCTGATGGCCCCGCTGCTGACCCCGAAGATCATCAAGCTCTACAATCCAAAGACCATGGGATTCCTGGCGGTAAACGACGACTACGGACGATCCTTCTCCCAAATGTTCAAGGACGAGATGGGTGGCAAGGGGATTAAAACCGTGTCCGAGCAGTACTTCGAGAGGGGCACCACGGACTACATGTCCCTGCTGGGAAAGGTCCGCAATGCCAAGCCGGACGTCGTATTCTACGTAGGGACCGCCGCCGAAGGGGCGATGATCCTGCGCCAGGCCAAGGAGCTGGGAATCACCCCGGGGATCAAGTTCGTCGGCTCCGAAGAGATGAGTGAAAAGGAAATCCTCGAGCTGGCCGGTGAGGAAGCGGTTGACGGCACCTACTCCGTTGCTCTGTGGGGCAGCGTACCCGCGGATTTCGAACAGCGGGTCAAGGACAAGTTCAACGCGCCGATGCACTACGCCATCCTCTTCGGCTACGACGCCATCACCGTGGTGGCCAAGGCCATCGAGCGGGCCAACTCGCTCGACCCGGTTAAGATTCGGGATGCGATCGCCAAGACCGACTGGGAAGGCCTGGAAGGCCACATCAAGTTCGAGAATTTCGGAGAGTACAAGAACCAGGGACGCTACGAACCGGCCTTCATCAAATGGGAGGGAAGCGACCGCGTCGCCCAGTAATAGGAACCGACCCGACTGAAGTAACTATTGGTAAAGTATTCAGGGGGGCGACCCCCTGAATACTCTTTTCTTATACGTGAAAGAGAGGAACCAAACATGTTTCTGCAGCAACTCATCAACGGCATCATCATCGGGGCATCCTACGCCCTGATTGCCCTGGGGCTGAATCTTATCTGGAGCATCACCGATATCCCCGACTTTTCCCAGGGTGGGATTTACGTCATCACTGCCTACGTTGCCTACTTTGCCGTCAAATTGGCGGGTTTCCCCTTTGTCCTGTCCCTGCTTCTGGCAATGGTGGTTGGAGCAGCTATGGCCTTCTGCATAGAGCGCTTTCTATACCGAAGGTTTACGGGGCACGGCAGGATACAGCTTCTATGCGCAATCGCACTGTTCTTCCTGCTGTCCAACCTGGCGATCCTGTTCTGGACCGCGAAAACCAAGATCTTTCCGTCGTACTTGCCTGGAGGCCTCACCCTGTTCGGGCTGATGGTCAGCTATCAACGGATCGTGGTCCTTGTTGTAGCCCTGGCGCTGTTCGTCGCCGTATACCTGTTCATCATGAGGACGAAAATCGGAAAGGCGATCCGGGCAGCCAGCCAGGACCGGGAAGCGGCTGAAGTGGTGGGCATCAACATCAGCACCGTCAACTCCGCCGTATTCATGATCGGCGGAGCCCTGTCCGCAACCGCCGCAATCCTCATCTCTCCGCTCTACTCCGTGTTCCCGACCATGGGCGACCTGCCGCTGCTAAAATCTCTGGTCGTGGTCATCCTGGGAGGTTTCGGGAGCGTGGCAGGGGTCCTGATCGGCGGATTAGGACTGGGCATCGTCGAAAGCCTGGGCGGTGTCTACATCTCCGCAGCCTACCAGCACGGTTTCACCTTCT
>CAZPQC010000205.1:0-5816 GCA_964588525.1 uncultured Spirochaetaceae bacterium | reverse complement strand
TTTAATTGACTGCGGTTCATTACAGTAGGATCTGATTGATAGTGGGAAAAAGAGTGAGCTCCGAAATGCCAGCGCTAAGAACCACTGGTTCGATAAATGATAGATTGAGTTGCGGGTATTTCGAGGCTCAACGTGTCGGTATTCTTCTCTCAGAGATCTCCAGCTATGGAAAAGTGGCTTCACTGTATGATGAGGCTGTAAACATCTTACTCGAGAATGGACTGTTTGTTTCCCTGGTTCGGACTAGTGACAGCATGACCGCGCTAAGCGTCGAGGTGCCTGCTCTTTTTAGCGTCATACAAGCAGGTTCGTGCCTTCGCTCAGCGTGCCTAGAACGGGGGACAGAGGCGCAGCTGCGAGAAAGTGGACTGGTTCTAGAGGGCTTGATCATTGGATTCAGAAATGCGGCACTGTGGCCTGGGATTATTTGTTCTGAGGATATCGAGGGATTCAGCCTCAATTCGATTCAGCTTCTGGAAGAGGCCTTGCTCGCTCGAGGAAAGGAAGGAGGGTTACTGTCTATCCTATCCCCCGTCGTGACTGAAAGTGTGCATACGGGCAGGGCAGAAGAGGTACTCGGAAACGTATCTCTCAGGAGTGATCCACAATCTCTGACCGGATTATGCGAGTTTGTCGGACTGGGACCTGGGTTCACTCCCTCTGGGGACGATTTTCTTTGCGGGGTGCTGCTGGGAGAAAGACTACTCTTAGAAAAAGGGCGTCCGAAAGAAAAACAATCGAAAAGTGAGCAGGGCTTAACTATCTGCAGAGTGAAAAAACATGAAATTGAGGCACGGCTTAACGGAACTACCTCCGGTGGCCGGACGCTTCTGTGGCAGGCCTTACAGGGACATTTCCCTTACTATCTGATCCAAGCAACGCGGGCAATGTCAGCTGCAACGACTATCAGCGGGATGTGTAATGTAGTGGCGAGAGCTGCAGCCCACGGGGAAACTTCAGGAACAGATACCCTAGTGGGCCTGCTATGGTATCTCAAATATATTTTCGCAAAAATTATAAATAATCGATCCTTAGCGATCTAACTTTTTTGATATACGTATTGTTTCAAATAACATTTGACAGTTTCCATGGGGGCATTTAAAATCAACGAAAATAGTAAAGAATAAGCTCTCTCAGAATAACAAGGATTTTATTAGTGGGAATCTGCGGAAGGTAATTTTTTTACTAGGAGGTTCCAGAGGATGATCAAGCCCTTTTTTTACCTGAAGCCACGGACTCTGGAAGAAGCACTGGACGCCCTGCAGTCGGACGGGGCCAGGGCTCTTGCCGGTGGAACCGATCTACTGGTGGAAATACGAAACGGGGAGAGACGGCCGGAAACGCTGGTAGACATCAAAGGTCTCAAAGATCTGGAGGATCTGACCTTTGATCCCCAGAAGGGTGCGACAATAGGAGCAGGGGTGTCTCTGAACGTTCTCATCGATAACGCCCAAGTTCGTAAGCACCTGCCCGTGCTCTCAGAGGCTGCATTTTCGATTGCCACTTACCAACTGCGCAACCGGGCGACACTGGTGGGAAATTTTTGTAACGCTTCCCCCGCCGCGGACATGGCGCCTGCCCTCTATATACTTGGAGCCGAAGTAGTGATTGCCAATGCCGAGGGACAGAGGAGGCTGCCAATCCACGAGTTTCTCACCGGAGTAAAGCAGACCGCACTTAAGCAGGGAGAGCTTGTGCTGCGGGTCGAGATCCCTCGCCTACCCAAAGGCAAGATGGCATTTCTGAAGAAGCAGAGAATCAAAGGGCACGACTTGGCGCTGGTCAATATGGCCGGTCTGGCGGACCGGCCGACGGGAGCCTTGCGAATCTGCATAGGAGCCTGTGCCGTTACCCCGGTTCTGCTTTCCGATATAGGTTCCCTATACAAAGACGCGAAAGACGTGGAGAAGCTGGCAGAGAGGGTAGCGGAGCTCAGCGGCACAGCTATTTCCCCGATAGACGATGTGCGCTGTTCGAAAGAGTACCGCGAAGATATGGTCAGGGTCTTCGTAAAGCGGTTGGTGCGGCAGATCTGCTCCGGAGGGTAAAGAATGAAACGAGAAAACAACAGCGTCAAAATCACCGTGACGGTGAACGGCATAGAATACAGAGAGACGGTTCCTGCTCACACGACCCTTCTGCAGTTCCTTCGGGAGAAGCTGCTGCTTACCGGCACCAAGGAGGGCTGCGGTATCGGGGAGTGTGGGGCCTGCACAGTGATAATGAATGGGAAATCCGTCGCCTCCTGCCTAGTACTGGCGGCGGAGGTCGATGGTGCACAGGTTCGAACCGTAGAAGGGGAGATTCGGGATGGAGAGCTTTCAGCCCTGCAGAAGGCTTTCATAGAGCACGGCGCCACCCAGTGCGGTTTCTGTACCCCAGGGATGATCATGAGTGCACAGGAGCTCCTGGAGCGCAACTCCAATCCTTCTCGGGAGGAAATCGTCGAGGCCATCGCCGGCAATCTCTGCCGTTGTACCGGTTATGAGCCTATCGTGGAAGCTATCGAGGCGGTAATAACATCGAAAGACAGCCCACGGAGGAGTACATAAATATGGCAGAAACCAACGATGGCTATACGTACATCGGAAAGTCGGTAACCAGGAGAGATGGCGTGGAGAAGGTTACTGGCTCGGCTCTGTTCACACACGACCTCGTGGTCCAGGGAATGCTCTACGCCAAGACTGTTCGTTCCCCCTACGCCTACGCCCGGATCAAGTCGATCGATACTCGAGAGGCGGAAAAATGGCCCGGGGTGCGGGCGGTGGTCAAAGGTAAGGAGCTGTCCTACAAAGTCGGCCTTTACGTCCTGGACAAGGATATCCTGGCCAAGGACTACGCACGTTACCAGGGGGAAGCGGTGGCCGCTGTAGCGGCGGACAGTGAGCTGGCCGCCGAACAGGCCTGCGAAAAGATCAAGGTGGAATGGGAGCCCCTGCAGCCGGTGCTCGATCCCAAAGAAGCTCTGAAAGAAAACGCCCCACGAGTGCATCCGGATCTGGAGCATTACGGTTACATGAAAGGGGTCTTTTTCCCCAAACCCGGAACCAATATCCCTCACCAGCAAAAGATCCGCAAGGGGGACGTGGGGGAGGGGTTCCGGCAGGCTGATGCAGTTGTCGAGACCCGTTTCTACAATCCCCCGGTACAGCATGTACCGATCGAAACCCATGTCAGCATCGCCCAGGCACTGCCCGGCGGCAAGGTGCAGATCTGGACCTCGGCACAGTCGCCCTATACAGTGCGCAATCTCTTCTCCGTGTGCTTCGGCATCCCCCACCAGAATATCCGGGTAAAGGTTCCCTACGTGGGTGGCGGCTTCGGTGGGAAGGCCGGGATTCACCTGGAACCGCTCTGCTACGTACTGTCGAGAAAAGCCGGTGGGCGTCCTGTGAAACTCACCATGACGCGGGAGGAGGAGTTCAACACCATGCCCTCCAGGCAGGGTTTGTACTCAGAGTTCAAGACTGGCGCGACGAAAGACGGAAAGATTGTCGCCCTGCAGGTACGCTACTACTGGGACGCCGGCGCCTATGCGGATTACGGGGTCAACATCGGCCGGGCCGCGGCTTACGCCGGGGCAGGGCCCTACGAAGTTCCCAATTGTAGTATAGACTCCTACGTCGTCTACACGAACAAAGTCTTCGGTACCGCCTATAGGGGCTTCGGGCACCTGGAGGTACTTTGGGGAATCGAAAGGAACATGGACATCGTGGCCAGAACGATTGGCTTGGACCCGGTGGAGTTTCGCATGAGAAACGTCCTGCGTCCCGGCTCAGTCACCATTACCGGTGAGCGGATCACCGAACACCACGGCCGGGTGGACAAGTGCCTGCAGGCGGTGGCCAAAGAGATTGGCTGGAAAGGATACAAAACCGAACAGCAACGAGAAGAGGAGAAGCGAAGTGGAAAGGTAAGAGGCAAAGGCATCGCCTTGCTGCACAAGGCACCAGCTATGCCAACCTTCACATCTACCGGGGTGGTGCTGAAGTTCAACGAGAATGGCACAGTGGACCTCATGACCTCTCTGGTGGACTACGGGCAGGGCACCTATACCACCCTGGCCCAAATTGCGGCGGAGGAGCTCAAAATCCCCTTGGAAAAAATAAATATCCCCTGGGACAGCGACACCTCCTTCACACCCTACGACTGGCAGACTGTAGCCAGTAAAGGAGCCTTCATGTCCGGAAACGCCACCATCATGGCGGCCAGGGACTGCCTGCGGCAGCTCAAGGAGACTGCCTCCCAGGTTCTTCGTTGCCCGGTAGAGGAGCTGGAGTGCGGCAGCGAACGTGTGTTCCTACGCCACCAGCCGGATACGGCGATCCAGTACAAAGACCTGGCCTACGGCTACGTGTATCCCAATGGCAACGCCATCGGCGGCCCGGTGATCGGCCGGGGGCAGTACATTGCCCAGGGGCTAACCAATCTGGATCCTGAAACCGGCCAGGGGCTGCCGGCCCTGGATTGGACCTACGGGGCCCACGGTATGGAGATAGAGGTGGACACGGAGACGGGGGATGTGGAGGTACTGAAGATCGCTTCCTCCTTCGATGTAGGTAAGGTGCTGAACGAGGCGCTGGTGCGGGGACAGATCATCGGTGGGGTTGTTCAGGGACTGGGGAGCGCCATGACCGAGGAGTTCCGTTTCTCAAAGGAGGGCAAGCTCGAGAATCCCGGGTTAGTGGATTACAAGATCCTTACCGCCAAGGACATCCCGCGAAAAATGACCCAGCACGTTGTCGAGACTCCTCAAACAGACGGTCCCTACGGCGCCCGAGGGGTGGCCGAGCACCCGATGATCTCGGTTCCCTCGGCACTGGGCAACGCCTTGTATGACGCTCTGGGCATCGATTATTTTCGTCTGCCCCTGAATGCCGAGCGCATCTATTTCGGAATCAAGAGCGGCAAGAAGGAGCACCATGGCTGAGACCGCCGCCTGGAGGAGGTGATGATAAAAGTCCTGGTGGAAAAGGACTCCTACTACGACTCGGTTTTCTTGATGCTCATAGCGAGCGAGGTGAAGAAAGTGCCCGGTGTGGAGGAAGCGGTGGTTTCCATGGGTACTGAGATCAATACGGAGCTCCTGCGGGAGATCGGCTTTGGCTGCCCCGAGATAGAGGAAGCCACTCCGAACGACTTGATCATCGCCGTAGAGGCGGAGGACGATCAGACCCTTGAGCAGGCCTTTGAAAAGGCTCGGGAACTGTTCAGCAGGAAGAAGATTCAGCGGGAGAGCGCAGAAGCCTATCGTCCCGTCAGCCTGGATACGGCGCTGAAGATGATGCCAGAGGCCAACCTGATTATTGTCTCCGTACCCGGAAGGTATGCGTTCCGCGAGGCAAGAAGAGCCTTAGAGGGGGGGCTGCACGTAATGCTTTTCTCGGACAATGTGAGCTTGAAGGAGGAAATCGAACTAAAGAGGCTGGCCGCGGAGAAGGGGCTTCTGATGATGGGTCCTGACTGCGGCACGGCCGTTATCAACGGCAAACCCCTCTGCTTCGCCAACACCGTGCGCCGGGGAGGCATCGGGTTGGTGGCCGCCTCGGGTACGGGCCTGCAGGAAGTGACCTGCTGCATCGACGAGCTGGGACAGGGGATTTCCCAGGCCATAGGCACCGGCGGAAGAGACCTGAGGCCCGAAGTCGGCGGCACGACGATGCTCATGGGGATCGAAGCCCTCAAGGGGGATCCCCAGACCGAGGTGATCGTGGTTATCTCCAAACCACCCGCCGAGGCTGTAGCCAGGAACGTGATCAATAGGCTAGAAGAGACAGGAAAACCCTGTGTCGTTCATTTCATAGGGCTTGCGGGCG
>CAZPQC010000204.1:0-5833 GCA_964588525.1 uncultured Spirochaetaceae bacterium | reverse complement strand
GCCTGAGCTACCGCCAGATAGGTTTTTCCGGTTCCCGCCGGTCCGATGGAGAAGACCAGATCCCTGGTTTCGATCGCTTTCAGATACAGCGCCTGTTTGTAGCTGCGGGGAAATACCTTCTTCAGTCCGCCGGGAATGACCACGCAGGTTTCCTTCAACAGCTGCGAGTTCTGATCCTTTTCGGCATTCAGGGTGCCGTACACGGCCCGGATCAGATCCGGACCCGGCAGCTGCCCCAGGGCGATGTGATCCTCCAGCTCGCTGAGAATCCGCTCGAACAGTGTTCTCTTGGCCTCTTCGCAGGAGTCGAGATAGATCTGATTTCCTTGGAAGTATACGCGGACGCCCAGGAGTTCCTCGAAAACGGACAAGTTACCGTCGTTGGCCCCGAACAGTTCCTGGATCCTCTCCGGGTTCTTAAGGACCACCGCCAGGTGTTTACCCATAGTATTCCTATTTGTTGAATGTACCTCCCCCGTCCCTCGGCCGTCAACCCCGCGGGGAGATATCCCACCTTTCGGTCTCCACGTCAAATTCCCCCTGGACGTTGCTGCGAAGCTCCGGAATCGGCACCCATTGGAGGATGACCGAAAACGTACTTCCCCATTCGTACTGCCGGGGAACGGCTTTTTCGTCGAGCACAGGCTTGCCCTCATAGCTGAGCATCAGGTTCCAGTCGTGGAGGTAATGGGTGAGGTCCACTCGAATGCTCTGCAGGTTGAAGGCGGATTGCTTTCGAGCGGCTGTATCGAAGAAGTTGAAGGAATTGAACAAATCTTCCAGTAGTTTTACCGGCTCACGTCCCACCTCGGTTGCCAATGCGGGGAAGTATTGGAAGGTGCGGTTGTTGTAAGAGCTGGTGTTTATCGACAGTTCGAGGAATTTGTGCAGCCAGAAAGTGAAAGTCAAAGAGAAGTCGAGATTGTTGTCGGTAAATTGCTCGATGTTCATGAACCAGGAAACATCGATAGATGTGCTCATGCGTATTCGATTTTTCCAGAACATGCGATCTTTCCCCGCGAGTTTATAGCCGAGAGTGACATAGGAAAGCAGGAACTGCTCAGGAGTATACGCAGGAAAATTCGCAGGAATAAAGGTACCGCCACTGTAAACCTGGGGCTCCATCCACTCATAGGTCAGGGAACCGTACAGGTTCCAGAGATTGAGGGAGGTCAGGCTCCTGGAGAAAAATCCATCATCCCGGGTTTTATTGACGTCGAATTGCAGCTCTTCGCTGATTCGTACGTTTTCCCCCAGATTCAGGGTCTCCCGCACGAATAGCGGTTGGAAGACCCATGGGTTGCGGTCGCTCCAGTCGGAATCGGGATCCTGAAGCACCGAGTTCACCGTTGTGGTAAGGAGCCATACCGTGAACTGCAGATTTCCGGTCAGGCTGCCCTGCCGTGGGTACAGCTGCGCAGCTACGGAAAGGGAGTTCTCCGCCTCAAACATTCTCCACCGCAAAGCCGCCTGTACGCTATGCTGACCCACGGTTTCCTGGGTAAACTCCGGTCCGCTGCCTTGATACACCGGGTCATCCAGCGTGGACAGGGCTTTATTGAGCGAATAGCTGTATAAGAGCCAACTGAGATCGTATGCCAAGCTGGTTTTCCCGAAGATCGGATCATCGGCAAGGGGAAAGTAATCCAGCCCGTTGGTGAGCTTGAGATTGAATTGGGAGTCCGATTGAGCGTTGAGCAACTCGGTGTTCCATTCATCCAGCGATACTGATTGGCGGTTCAAATAACGGTACTTCCCGGTCAAGGCGAGATTGCCGTTCCAGGACAGAACGTTCTCCAGGATTCGTAAAGAGTAGGCCAGGCTCGAGCTGCCCTGGGTTTCGTAACTTATGTACTTGAGATCGTAGGTGACATCTTCTGGCTTTTTCCAATCATCCGCATTGAAGGTCTGCTCTACCGTGGCATTTGGCCGAAACTGGTAGGACAAACCGAAGGTCAGAGGGGTTTTTTGCAGGGAGACGGGTACA
This sequence comes from uncultured Spirochaetaceae bacterium, assembly GCA_964588525.1. Classification (GTDB taxonomy): domain Bacteria; phylum Spirochaetota; class Spirochaetia; order SZUA-6; family DRHE01; genus JAFGQJ01. Next base: position 3,846 of record CAZPQC010000204.1, on the reverse strand, counting down.
CTTTTCTTCAGTTCAGGCGGTCGAACAGACGCCAGTGGGGATTCCATCGGCATCCCGGACGGACCAGCCTCGAAGCTGGGAGCGGGGGAACGGGCCTCCGGCTCTCCGTCGACGGATGTATCGTCCCCCGGCGGCCGTAGATCAGTCGGCGGGGGGATTCTCTTGCCTTCAGATTTTGCGGTGCTTTTGCCCGAAGGCAGAGAAAAATTCAACAGATCCCCCAGCATTTGAAAGGAGATGCCGGGCAGTCTCAAAGTTGCCGGGTAATAAAACTTCCGGGCGGGATCGTAATCCGCGTCCAGGTCCTCCGGGTCCAGGGAATCGAAATTCGAGTTGTCGTAGCTCTGCCAGAAAAGATTGGCATTGATGTTGGTGAATGACAGTGTTTTCACCAGGGGAGTGTCGAATTTCTCGGAAAAGTCCACCTTTCCGCTGATCTCCCACGTCAGATTCTGCTTCTCCCCCACCGTTGTTGTAGCCTCGATCGGCTCGATTCCCGCCAAACGGGTCAATCCGGTATCCTCGGCTCGGTTGTAGAAATCACCGCTGAAGTACGGATCGGAGAAGTACTCGATTCTCCCTGAAAAGCGGTACGGACCGCTGCCGAGATTCCAGTTGCTCTCCACGCCGAAGCGAAAGGGCAATTCGAGCCCAAAGATGTACGATTTATTCCAGGAAGAATCGTACTCGTTTTCGTCGATCCAGGGCGTATAATAGTAGTAGCGCAGACCGTTCAATTCCTTCTCCACCTTGTACACCGTTCTGCTGCGGGCTATCCCCCCCTTGAAGTCCACCTTGGGGAAACTTCCCTCTGCCCCGGCAAAAACCCCCAGGCGGGAGTACAGGTCGAGCATTACTTTCAGGAAACGATCTTCTTCGATAACAGTCGGTTTGTCCGGGATGGGACGGAGAAACAGACCTTCCCGTTCCAGCTCGTACTGGGTGGTGCTCTCCTCCGTGGCTGCCAGGAAGGACAGGGCGCTGGAGCTGCGCTTCTTCTGTCCGATCAGGTAGGTGGTGGTCTGGACGAACTGCCCCTCCGGGTCGCGGTAGCCGATGGCCGGGTGAAAGAAAAACTCATCCCCGGGACGAAAGAAGAAGGGCAGGTACAGCAGGGGAACGCGGCCCACGTACAGTACAGCGTGGAGTATCGCCCATTCGTTCGGGGCCAGCACCCAAATCTTGCGAGCCTGGATATGGTAGTGGGGATCCTTCTCGTTGTCGCAGGAGGTAATCTGACCCCGGTCTATAACCACGGTGTTGCCCTCCAGGCGGGAGATCGACTCCCCGGTGAAGCGGAACCGGATGGTTTCACCGCCGACACTGCGGTCCGCCTCCATCCCCCCACTGAAGAACACGCCCTCCCAGCTGTCCACATCGAAGGTGAGCCGCTCACCCCGAAAGACCTCCTCTTCCGTGCCCTTGATCAGGGTGTACTCGATTCCTCCTTCGGCGCTGAGGATGTTTTCCGTCTCGTTGAGGAGAATCCGGTGCGCCCGGATGCGGTGCGTTGCCTCCTCCTCTTTTATTTCCACCAGGACATCGCCAAGGAGCAATACGTAATCTTCGTCGACCTGCTCGATCGTGAAGTACTGGGTCTCTTTCGCCGACTTGATTTCCAGCAACCTGCTCTTTCCCTCCGGCTCCGTTTCTGCGGGCGGAGGAGGGATCCGATAGTAGGCGTACAACCGCCGTTGCAGAGCCTGCCGTGTACCCGTATCCTCCAAACCCAGTTCACGGCACCACGAGACCAGTTCGTAGTAACTGGCCGTATGGATGTCACTTGCCAATGTCTTCTCGATGAGGTTTAATGCCGCTTCGAATCCTTCAGGCTCTTCTGCCGTCTCCTCGGAGGACTGTTGGGCCCGGAGCGGAGGAGTGTTGCCGGGGCTGAATACGAGCAGGATGGTTGCGAATGTACAAAAATATATACATTTTAACGTCATATCTACTGCCGTTTGGCCACCCGCGGCTCCGGTACCGGCCTGTCCAGTACGGGCCTGAGATAACGCCCGGTATAAGAAGCACCGCAGGCGGCTACCTCTTCGGGAGTCCCGGTGGTGATGATCTCCCCTCCCCGATCGCCGCCCTCCGGCCCGAGGTCGATCACATGATCCGCCTGCTTGACCACATCGAGGTTATGCTCGATCAGCACCACGGTATTCCCATTGTCAACCAGGCGATTAAGAACTTCTAACAGCTGTTTAACATCTGCGAAGTGCAGACCCGTGGTCGGTTCATCCAGGATGTAGAAGGTGCGCCCCGTGCTCCGCCGGGACAGTTCCAGAGACAGCTTCACGCGTTGAGCTTCGCCCCCCGACAGGGTAATTGCCGACTGGCCCAGGTGGATGTAACCCAGCCCGACCTCGATAAGCATCTTGAGTTTGCGCTCGATTACGGGAATCTTCTTGAAGAAGGCATAGGCCTCATCCACGGTCATGTTGAGCACATCGTCGATGTTCTTCCCCTTATACATGATTTCCAGGGTCTCCCTGTTGAAGCGCTTGCCTTTGCAGACATCACAGGTGATGTAGACGTCAGGCAGGAAGTGCATCTCGATCTTGATGGTTCCCGCTCCCTGGCAGTTTTCACAGCGTCCGCTCTTAACGTTGAAGGAGAAACGACCCGGTTTGTAGCCCATGGCCTTGGATTCTGGCAGCGTGGCGAACAGCTCGCGGATCGGTGTGAACACACCGACGTAGGTAGCGGGATTGGATCTCGGCGTTCTGCCGATGGGGCTTTGATCGATATTGATGACTTTATCGATCGCCTCGATTCCCTCGACTGCCCGATAGCTGCCTGTGGGCAGGTGGGCTCGGTTGACCCGGTTGGCCAAAACCGGATAGAGCAGATCGGTGAGCAGGCTCGATTTTCCCGAACCGGAGACCCCGGTGATGACGGTTAGCTTTCCCAGGGGAAAGGATACGGTGATGTCTTTCAAGTTGTGCTCCCCCGCACCGATCAGGGTGATCACCCGGCCATTACCCGGTCTGCGCTCGCGGGGCATTTCGATGGTCAGAGCTCCGGACAAAAACTTCCCGGTCAGGGACTTTTCATGATTCAGGATATCCGCAAAGGGCCCGGCGAACACGACCCGCCCGCCGTGCACCCCGGCTCCGGGCCCCAGATCCACTATGTAATCCGACGATTTGAGGGTCTGTTCATCGTGCTCCACCACGATCAGCGTGTTTCCCAGGTCCCGCAGATGAAGCAATGTGTCGAGCAGTCGGCCGTTATCCCGCTGATGAAGCCCGATCGTCGGCTCATCCAGGATGTACAGAACGCCCACCAGAGAGGAGCCGATCTGGGTGGCCAGACGAATCCGCTGGGCTTCTCCTCCGGAGAGTGTGGAGGCCCGGCGCTCCAGGGTCAGGTAGTCCAGACCCACGTCGGCCATGAACTTCAGCCGGGCGGAAATTTCTTTGAGTATCTGGCGGGCGATGGTCTGTTGGTTTGCCCGCAGTTTGAGTTTTTCGAAGAACTGCTGCGCGGAGCTCACGCTCAAACAGGTCAGATCGTGGATATCCCTGCCTCCGACGGTCACGGCCAGGCTCTCCGGGCGCAGGCGTTTCCCCCCGCATTTCGGGCACTCCCGCTGGCTCATGAAGCTATCCAGCCACTCCTTGACCCCTTCGGAGGAGGTCTCCAGGTACCGCCTCTTCAGCTCGTTCAAAACACCGCGGAAGTTCGACGTGTACTCCCACAGCCCCTCCCGCTGGGGATTTTCGTATTTGAAGCGGATCTGTTCCCTGGTTCCGTGCAGCAGGATCTCCATCGTCTTTCGAGGAAGGTCGCCCAGGGGGGTATCCAGAGTGAAACCGTAGTGCCGGGCCAGGGATTCGAAGA
>CAZPQC010000203.1:3767-5867 GCA_964588525.1 uncultured Spirochaetaceae bacterium | reverse complement strand
CCTGGAGAACATTGAGGATGTTGCAACGGGCTGCGGAGGGAAAGCCGGGGGTGTGATCGGTTCCGAACAGATCATTGTCCACGGTCTTGGGGATGCCCACACCGAACAGCTCGTAGCCATGATCCCTGCAGTACCTCTCCACCCGATGAATCGTATCCATCGTATCGTTGCCGCCGATCAGAAAGAAGTAACGGATGCCGTTTTTTTTCAGTACTTTGAGGATCTTGGGCAGATCCGGCTCCTGGATCTTATGGCGGGAAGAGCCAAGAGCGGAAGAAGGTGTGCGTTTCAATTTGTCCAAGAGATCGGCAGGCTCGTCGCTCAGCTCGATCAGCTTGTCCTCCATCAACCCCTCGATGGCGAAGCGCATCCCGTAGACCCGATCCACTGCGGCTGAAGCGGCGGCTGCTTCGATCACCCCAGCCAGGCTGCAATTGATCACCGACGTCGGGCCCCCGGACTGGCCTACCGCCGCATTCCCTTTTCCCATGTTTTGCTCCCATCTGCCCGATATTCTATTTCCTTTTTCGAGAAAGTGCTACAAACTCAAGTATTCTAAGTATTGGTCCACGAAAAAAGGCGGGACGATGAGATGAAGCAGAAACATCGTTACTTTTGCGGAGTAGACTTCGGCGGCACCGCCGCCAAGATCGGGATTGTCGATGAAAAGGGAAAACTGTTCGGCACCGAGCGCCTGGAGATCTCTGCCGGCCAAAGCTACGATGATATCTTCGGAATGGTGGCTCACTGTGTTCGCCGCCGATGCCGAGAGCTCGATATTGATGTCGCCGCGATCGGCATCGGATCGCCCGGGTTCATCGATCGAAACGAAGGTCGGGTGCTCCAGGGATCCGAGAATCTTCCCGCGTTCAAGAACCGCTCTCTTATCAAATACCTGAGCGAAGATTTCATGCTCCCCGTATTCGCCGACAACGACGCCAACTGCGCGGCCGCCGGAGAGCTCCAGTTCGGGATCGGCGTGGGCTACGATTCCTTCGTCATGATCACCCTGGGGGCTGGTGTGGGCGGCGCTCTTGTTCTGGAGGGACGGGTGTTTCGGGGCACCCGCGGATTGGCCGGAGAGATCGGACATCTGTGCCTGGACCCGCAGGGTCCGTTCTGTAACTGCGGTAGCAGGGGATGCTTCGAGCAGTACGCCTCGGCCTCGGCGATCGAGCGCAGTTACCGGGAGAAGATCGTAAAACGTAGCTCAGGGGATTCTGCGGATCCGGCAGAGCTCCGATCGATCAGCGTCGAGTCCGTATTCCAGCGTGCTCAGGCCGGTGATCCATCGGCCGGGGAAGTTGTCCGGGAGACCGCCCGGCACATCGCCCAGGTTTTCGGAAATCTGGTGAATATCTTCAACCCCCAGGCCTGCATTATCGGAGGAGGGATATCCGCTGCCGGCAAGGAACTGTTGCAGCCCGTCAAGGATTACATCCCGGATTTCGCCTGGCCTCTGCCCCTCCAAGGGGTCAAGATCCATATAGCGACGCTGCAGAACGAAGCGGGAGTTCTCGGGGCGGCTGCCCAGTGCTTGGAGCGACTGGAGCGTTGAGCTACAACCGGCCGGTCCAGCGGATCAGGTTGTTGAAAAAGGCGGCGTAGAACGCACCGAACTCCACCTCTCTGCCTGCGATATCGCAGGAAATCCGCTCGTTTCCCCAATCCACGAATCCTCCGACCCAGTGGGGACCGCATCGGAGGTGAAAGCTGCGGTCCTGCCCAGTCCGTAGCCTCCGACCGCCAGAAGAACATCCCTGCCCTCCTCGGTAAATAAACAGGAGGAAGCTTCCGACCGGGTCCGGTAGCGGATCGTCTCAAGAAGAACCGGGACGCCATCTTTCGCCGTAACCCGGTTATAGCCGCCGATGCAGGGAGGTGAGCCGAAGGGTAGATCCGAGAGAATCGGGTGATCCTCCGCTTCCCTGAAAGGAATCCCAGCCGCCAATCATCAGCAGACCGGCACCTCGCCGAACCCACGCGACGATCTGCTCCATCTGGCTCAGCTTGAGATTGTCCGCCGGGAAGTCACTCAGAATAATCAGCTGATATCCTGCATCTTCCTGCAGAAAACGATCCGCCGATTCATCCGAGGCG
>CAZPQC010000203.1:0-3667 GCA_964588525.1 uncultured Spirochaetaceae bacterium | reverse complement strand
GAGGCGGCGCTGTCCAGGCTCGTATCCCCCAGGTAGAGCACGGGGGTTTTGGTTCTTTTCATCTGCCTCTCCCGGAGAGTGTCTCCTAACGGCTGTCCAGCAAACTCAGCTCCAATAAGACCTGTTTCAAGCGTTTGCGCAAAAGGGCGTCCGCCGGCAGCAGCGGCGGTCGCGGCTCTCCGCCGGCCAGACCCAGCAAGTCCATCGAAGCCTTCAACGCAGGTACGCCCCCCTCCCGGGTCACCAGACTATTCAACCCCACAATTCGCACCTGCAGATCTGTCGCCTGCTGAAGTTCCCCCTTGAGAAAGGCACCGTGTAGCTCGACACACAGACCCGGCGCTATATTAGCCAAGGCGGCGACACCCCCGACGGCTCCGAGCGAGAGGGCGGGGAGGAGAAAGCCCGCCGATCCGGCCAGCATCTGAAAATCCCCATGAATTGCCCCCAAAATCTGAGCCATCTTGCTCAGATTGCCGCCGGAATCCTTCATGCCGATGATGTTTGCATGCCCGGCGAGCTCCACCACGGTGGGACCGTCCAGATCCAATCCCGTTGAGGCGGGCATATTGTAGAGAATTACGGGAATGGGGGATTCGTCGGCCACGGTGGTGTAGTGCCGGATAAGGGAAGCTCTATCCATTCTATTCTTGTAGTAGTGGGGATTGATCACCAGCGCGGCATCCGCCCCGGCCTTGGCTGCCTCCCGGGTCAGCCGGACCGTACTTCGGGTGGATTCGCAGCCCGTGCCCGCGATCAGCAGTCTCTCAGACGGCAGAAGATCTCGAACAATCTCAACGGTCTTGATCTTCTCCTCCCGATCGAGAAAAACAAACTCCCCGTTGGAACCCAGCACCACATATCCTCTCAGCTCATAGCCGTTGAGGAACTCCAGATTCTGCCTCAGAGCGGATGAAGAGACTTCCCCTTCTTGGTCGAAGGGCGTCGGGATCGGGGGAAAGATGCCCGCGAGGTCGAGAAGGCTCATCCCCGCTTCTTCGGGCGTACCCGTCGGATGATCTCGAGGGTCTTCTTCACATTGTCCCGGATTCCGTCGAAATCCCCTGCTTGAATCAGGTCTTTGCGGATCAACTTACTGCCGATACCCACGCAGGCCACGCCGGCTTCAAACCAGGCTTTGAGGGATTCTTCGGTACAGTCTACCCCACCGGTGGGCATCATGCTGACCCAGGGACAGGGGCCCAAGACCGCTTTGACGAAGGCCGGTCCGCCTACCTGGCCGCCGGGAAAGACCTTGATGATCTCGCAGCCCAGCTCTTCGGCCTCGGAGATCTCGGAGGCACTGCCGCAGCCTGGTGAGTAGGGGATCTTGCGCCGATTGCAGATCCGAGCCACCTCCGGATTCAGCAGCGGACCCACGACGAAGTTCGCGCCTCGGGCTATATACATGGCCGCGGTGTAGGGATCCACTATTGATCCCACCCCGAGGATCAGCTCCGGCATCTCGTTCCGGCAGTAAAGCTCTAGCTGTGAAAAAACGTCAACGGCGTGATCCCCCCGGTTCGTGAACTCGACTACCTTCAGCCCTCCCTCCAGACAGGCCTTGGCTACCTTTTTCGAGATCTCCAGGTCAGGATTGTAAAACACGGGCACAACACCCTGGTCTACCATAGTGTTGAGAACCTCGAGTCGTGAAAATCGTGCCATTTCCGGCTCCTTCTAGGGAACTTTTAGTTTTCTTTGAGTAAATCCCGGGATCTTGCTCCTGTCAAGCTGTAGCAGACAATTAAGTTCACCCGAGTCTCTCCATCGTAGTCAATGACCTATACGGAAAAACCCGGGTCCAAAGTTGAATCTGATATCAAAGAGAATCAGAAATGTGTTTTCTAAAGAATGACGGCAGCAACTCGCGGTGGATTTACTTGATTTTGAATTGGTTCCGCGATCAAATCCACAACAGGGGCCGAGGGAATCATCAAACTCTAATCAATCATGCTTTACGGGAACACAACAATCTCAAAGCTGGCGATCTTGAAAAATAGTGCGCAAGGTCATCCGGGAAGAGCTTAAAACACTTGCGAAATAGCTGCTGATAATGCGCACACTCCATCTATTCGCGAACCCTGCACCAATTGGGGCACCTGGGCTCGTACTTTCAATTGAGAGTAAGAGATGCTACTGAGCTGCTTTCTGAATGTAGTCCCGAAGAATACTGTTAAGCAGTGTCTGATATCCGGTCTTCTTGATATCCGTCTTCCCCGCGACCGCCTTTACATCTATGGTCACGGCTTCGCCAGCACCTCTTGTCACCACGATATCAATCGCTTTCTTGTTCCCTAACGTAATGGTCGCATTGCAACCAAGTCTATGAAGAACGGACATTACTTAGAACTCGGAGGCCAAATTCGTGTCGTATCCTTTCTGAGACATGTGATCCCCCTTAGTCTCTGGAACTCAGCGAAAATAACTCTCCGGCCGTGAATTAGAGTTGTTGTGCCCGCTTGTCGCAGGGAAGAAGTTAAATCAAATCGGGCAGAAGCTGTGTTTGAGTGCAAAAACGATCAGCACCTATAGGTCTTGCATTCTACAAAAAATGGCTATGAAGACGAATGCAGAATTGATCTGTTATGCCATACGGCAAGTACTGGTTGAATAATGTAGGACAAAGACTGACAGATAGACGGGCAAATTTCCTACAAAAAAATCAGACAAATGCTGATACCGGTATCCTCTATCCAGTTGTATAGATAAGATCTGAGAACATTAGTAACGAACTGAAAGATCATGAAGGTTGTTATCGCAGACAATTCAGAGGCTGTACGCGAACGTCTTTCTTCGATGATTTCCGAAGTACCCGGCGTCGAGATATCAGGTCAGGCTAAGGACGGACAAGAGGCGATATTTCTCATCGAGGAAATAAAGCCTGATGCAGTGGTGTTGGACATCCGGATGCCTAAAGGGAGCAGTATAGATGTACTTAAGTATATTCGGAGTAGCCTTCACCTTCAGCCCAATCCCTTCGATATCGTGATTACCAACTATCACTCTGCCCATTATAGAGATAAATGTCTGGCGGTGGGGGGGGCGGATTATTTTTTTGATAAATCGACTGAATTTGAAGAGGTAATCTATGTTCTCAGGGCGATGACCAATAGCAGCCAAACGGTGGAATAAATAAAGTCTTGCGCTCATTATGATTATCACTATTACAGCGGCAGCGGTCTTGGGAATTAGTATCTCTTCTTGCCAGAAAGAGGAGACGATCAAAATAACGGCGATTATAGCACTTTCTGGTCCTGCTTCACATCTGGTTGATTTAAGGAACGCCATACTACTGGCCGCTGATGAGGTCAACTCCCGTGGTGGGATTAATGGCAAGGAAATAGAGCTCATCTATCGAAGACGGTCAAACCAATCCCCTGGAAGGTATCGCAGTATTAACAGAATTGAAAAAGCCCATCATCCCGACCTGTATATATCAACGTTAAGCTCTGTTTCCACGATATTAGCTCCTTTGGCGGAGGAAAATGAAGTTGTGCTCGTAGCACTGGTTGTAGCAGTTACAGAGCTTGCCAGGCAAAAGGAATGGGTTTTCAGGTATTGGTCCAGTAGCGCACGGCCGAGCTGCAAAAGACCGTCAACTTGATGCCCGACCGGGAGCCGTGCATGGCTGAGTCGAAAGAGACAATTAAAGACCAGTGCCCGT
>CAZPQC010000202.1:0-5946 GCA_964588525.1 uncultured Spirochaetaceae bacterium | reverse complement strand
GCTTCCCGGATATATACGGGCGCTGCGCAATAGAAGCCTGCTGAAGCGCCAACGGCAAAAGCCCGGGAGAACTTCTCCCGGGCTGGCTGGGTAAGGTGGAGATGATGAGAAGGGTCGCCTTCAAAATGAAGCTGAAACCGGGCTTTGAACAGGAGTACAAACGACGCCACGACGAGATCTGGCCGGAGCTTGCAGATGAACTGTCACGAGCCGGGGTCTACGACTACTCGATCTTTTTGGATCGGGAGACCCTGACGCTTTTTGCTTTTCAGAAGCTGCAGGAGGGAAATACGGCGGAGCGGCTGCCGGAGAACGAGGTAGTCAAGCGTTGGTGGAAATACATGAAAGACATCATGGAGACGAATACTGATAATTCTCCCATATCCACCCCCCTCGAAGAAGTGTTTCATCTAGATTAAATCACAAAGACGGGAAGCTCATGGTGTCCGATCTAATATCCTGCTCTGCTGCGAGCGAGTCCCACCGGGATCTGGGAGTAGAGGTGTAGGAAACGTTGGACCGGACGGCTCTGTTACCTCTGCCCATCCGCTGTTGGCAGGCTGCCGATGTAAGTGGTTTCGGAAATCCCGATGCCGGCGTGTCTGGAGAAGGTATCTATCTCAGGGAGAACTATCCCGGCAAAGCTCGGAGGCTGGATGCTATGCCGGAGTTCGGCATCTGCTCTGATCGTCCTTACGGTCAAAACTGTCAGATAGAGGGGTTACAAGGGGCTATATCAGGCTACACCGAGCTACATCCGGAAACAAAGCGGTTGATGTATTCTCTTATACGATGAACAATAATCAACAGGCGGATACGAGCCGATACAAAGCCGGGGTGCTCTCATAACCCGGAGGTCGCAGGTTCGAGTCCTGCCCCTGCTATATTTGTGCGTAGAAAGCCCCTCTGAACGAGGGGCTTTGCTGTTTTTATCGACTACCGGTGCTGTCGCCACATCCGGTATTGGAATTTCACCCTTCTGAAGACTGTACGAGTAGGTTCGGCAGCGCATCCTACCCTACAACCTATACAATATCTACGGCTTCCCAATCTACACTGCAACAACCGAACCCGCCTTCAGGCTAAAGCCAGACACGGAATAGAGATCTATCCACCGCTGTTTCGTATGCCCTTTTGGCGAAGACTCTCGATATTTTTCAATCAATAATCGGAAATAGCCAGTTATTTACAAGTGGAGGTCAGCAATCGATACACATCCGCCGAAGTGACGCTGACCAACTTGCCATCTACCAATTATAGTTGGTATACTTGAGGGGAGAATTGAATGCCCGTAAGCGGCGAAGAGATGCTCAAACTCTACCGGAGGGCAGGGTGGAAAATTGTCCATCGGAAGGGCTCTCATGTGAAAGTGGGAAAAGGCAATCTTCGGGAAATCATTCCCCTTCACAAGGAACTTAAACGAGGACTTGAGCGTGCCCTATTCAAACGGCTCGAGCAAACTCGCAAGGGCAAGGAGTTATGAGATGACCTATCATTTTCGCATTCACGATGAGGACGGCCTTTGGGCTGAATGCATTGAATTAGAAGGGTGTGTAACCCAAGGCCAGGATCGACTCGAACTTGAAAAGAATATGCACGAAGCGCTGAATCTCTACCTGGAAGAACCGGAGTCCTCAACCGTTGTTATTCCTGCGCCGGCTTCTGAATCCTCCGGAGCAAATGTCGTGGCGGTCGAAGTGGATCCATCTATCGCTTTTTCGCTTCAGCTGCGGCAGCTTCGCCTGCGTCATAATTTGACACAAAAAGAGGCGGCAAGGCGTCTGGGCATGCGCAATCTCTACAGCTATCAAAGGTTGGAGCGTCGCTCCAATCCTTCCCTCGCAACAATCAAGAAGGTAAAGAACCTATTCCCCGACTTCTCCCTGGATTCGGTGCTCGGAGGTTAGGCCATTCAGTGAACCGTGGCGAAACTAGCGTATAAAACGATCTGTTTTACATACACATAAGGGTTGTTCTGTATCCGTCCGGTCCCAGTAGATACGTTGATGATCAAACAGCTCCGCTTGAATTCATGGACATGGTCACGGGAACCTGCTGTTTCTGTACCAGATAGAAGCCGCATCACCCGTTTGTCTGCAGTTCCGATACATCCGATAAGAGAGTTGTCCGTTGTAGAATCGTTAGAAATAGACTCCTCGACGCAGTACCTGTCAGGAAATAGCTTACACCGAGAGCGGCAAATACCCCTGTAATGCCGAACCGGTGTGATCCGAGCAGAGCAAGAGGCAGTGTCAGCACAAACATCTCCAGTATACTTAAGGACGCTGCATGAATCGGCTTGCGCAGCACATTGAGCGCCGGCACAGTCACGAGGTAAATTCCCTGGAAAGCATAGGCGATGGATACGATGTGCAGGTAAAGTACAGTTGTACGAATAACTTCCGGGTGATTATTAAATATCCCGGCAATCGGCCGTGCAAGGAAAATGAACAGGACAAAGAACACCCCTCCAATTACAAGAGAAAACAGTTCTGCCCGTTTGTATCCTTCCTTAACCCGGTCGTATCGGCCTGCCCCGAGATTCTGACCGACAAACGGAGCAATAATCGAAGAAAGAGCATTGATTGTTGCAAGGGAGAAAAACTCGATCCTTGTTGCAACACCGTATCCTGCAACGGTTTCTGCACCGTGGACAGAAACAATCCGTGTAATGATACCTGCACCTATCGGAATGATCATTTTCGTTGCCGCGTTCGGTATCCCAATATAAAGGATCTCCTTCCAGCTTTCGAGAACCTCTTTTACAGCCGGGATCTTGAAATCAATCAATTTTTCTCGCACCCCGAGCACATACAGCGCTACAAGAAACGTCACCGACCTTCCAATAACTGTTGCAAGCGCCGCTCCGCGGATACCGAGCTGGGGAAATGGTCCGATTCCGAAAATGAAGAGGGGATCGAGACAGGCATTGGTGAACGCGCCGATCATCATCACAATTCCGGGTGTTTTAGAGTCCCCTGTAGCTCGGATCGTATTATTCCCGACCATTGGAAAGACTACGAAAATCATCCCCAAATACCACACCCTCATGTATTCACCGATGTAAGGAATGATGCGGTCTTCAGCACCGAGTAGACGGAAAAGGGGATTTATTGTAGACAGCCCTAGAATTACAAAAACACCTACGATCAGCAGAGCAAGGACTAGACTGTCTGTAGCAAGCCGCCGGACCCTCGCGTGATCGTTCGCCCCGATAGCCCGGGAAACCACAGCGGAGGCCCCCATTCCGATTCCCTGGGCAATGCTGCCTATTACAAGCACAACAGGAAAAGTGAAAGTAAGTGCGGCAAGCTGGTCCTTACCGAGACGGCCGACAAAAAATGTATCTACCAAGTTATACAGGACCATGCTGAGAATCCCGAAAATCATCGGAATCGTAAGACGGATAAGCATTTTCCCTACAGGCCCCTCGATCAGCGCAGGGCTTTTCACAGTGCCGCGGCCTGCTGCCGCCGGTCTCGGCTTCCAGGCCGGATTCTTGCGCGATTCATTTCCAGTCGTTTTCATTCCTTAGTCCTTTTTAATTCATCCAGCCGTTTACCTGTAGATGCAGCCATGGTTTTCAGCAATCTGAATAGTTCATCAGTTTCTTCCCGGGACAGATCCGCCGAGCAAATTTCTGTGATTCCACGAAGTATATGCCGCAGCCGCGGAAGGAAAGCCCGTCCTTTGTCCGTGAGAAACAGCCTCATCTGCCGCCTGTCTGCTGTGTCCTGCTGCCTTTGTATATATCCGAGTTTTTCGAGCTGGGCCGCCGCTTTCGCTGTTGTTGCTTTGTCCGTACCGATTTTTTCTGTCAGCTCGTACTGCGTGATACCCTCCTCCCGTGAAAGGATATGAAGATACAGATACTGTCCGGGTCCGATACCGCTGTCCTCAAGCTGCCTTCTGACAATCTGCTGGATGTTCCTCGTGATATGGTTGAACAGTCTTCCCAGGGAACGGACATTATCCTCAGATTGGTGATTGCATCTCATAGCACTTACAATACAGAATCTTAGTTGCAAATGCAACTAATTAACTATTTCTCTTCCGTTTCGTCATCGGTAATTTTGTCAGGAGCGTTTTCCTGGGTTTGCGTCGCATATCGGAGTGAAACAGGATAGAGAAGCTCCCGACTCAGAAGCAGGACCGATCGGTCTACTCTCTGGCGGCCCTTCTCCATGACATCCGAGAACACCGGGATGAATATACGCAGCAGAGGCTATTCCTGGCACTTGAACCCGAGATCGATGTCGAGAAGATCATGTTGTCTGTCGTCTAAGTTGGATCATGAGAGAAATCATGAGGCAATTTGATGCCTCCTTGATGGTTAGGGCCCAATACAGTCAATTTATGTTGCACATTTCCTCGCGATGGTGTATACTGATCACGTAAGATCATACAGGATAAGGGTTTAGGCGGGCTCATGACCCGGAGTTCGCAGGTTCGAGTCCTGCTCCTGCTATTTTATATCCTTGCTTGGCAAGGAACTATTTGGCCACCGGAAAACCGCAGCGATCCGCAATCAAGTGTCAGATGCTTGGTGTCTGACAGTGCGGGATTCCCGCTATGCCCCGCTTTCCATTACGTCACCCGGCTACGGTGGACCTTTCAGCCGGTGTATTGCTTCCAATCACGTCCCGGAGGTCGGCCCTTTGGGTCCCCGCTACGCTACCTCTTCCAACGCCATGGGTTACCCTTTCAAAACCTGGTTTTGGATCTGGATTTGAAGTAGAATAGTGTTGTGCAGGCTGAGTCGGCACGGCTTCTCATCGCTCCGGAGTATGTTCGCGCTGGTTTTCGAAACAAGTCCGAATCTCTTGGAAGGAAGCCCTTATTTGTACTGGAACCTGAAATATGCCCGGTCTCTTTTGGTTAGTCTCACCTGCATCGTCTTTTTCGGAACGAACGGTTGTCGATCAGTTCCACCGCCACCGGAGATCTCCCCGGCGTTTGACCACAGCTCAGCGGAAGCTAAAGACAAGTGTGGTCGAGGGATGCGGAGGTTGTTCACATCTCGTGTGACAGGTGTCGCGTCTGGTCTCTTCGTTGGAGTCGGTCTCTCTTATTTGGGGCGTGAATTCTACGAGCCAGCTCCTGAAATCAAGTGTGACTTACTGATCTCATTGCCTCTGCTGGCCGTTGGTTTTGGCTTTTTTGTACCATTCATAATTGAGGAGATTCGAGCAGAGCATTCGTTTCCGGAGGCAATTGCTTCGTACAACGAGGATCTCCGACAGCGGCTACAGCTCCCGAGGTGACCTATGGAACGCCCACGAACTCGGAAACTTGCCCGAACACTCACCCTAATCACTTGCATCCTGGCCGTGCTCGGCATCGCGAAGGCAGAGAGCCAGGTCCGAATCGACACCTCCCGGGTGGGGGCCCCCATTTCGAAGTACATCTACGGTCAGTTCATCGAGCACCTGGGCAGAAGCATCTATGGCGGTTTGTGGGCGGAGATGCTCGAGGATCGGAAATTCTTTTTCATTATCCGCGACCGATACGCGCCCTGGGGGACCACAAATGACCCCTACTGGGGATCGGGTCCTTATGACTACCTGTGCGGCTCGCCGTGGAAGGTGATCGGTCCGGCGGGCACGGTGACCATGGACACCGTGCGCCCGTTCACCGGCATCCATTCCCCGGTCGTCGGCCTCCCGTCAGACGGCACTACAGCGGGCATTTCGCAGGAAGGGCTTGCCCTCATGCCGGGTAAGGCCTACGTCGGCAGGATCGTTCTGTCGGGCGATCCCGGCGTCGCCGTCCGTGTGCGCCTCGTACAGGATGATGGCAGCGCCCTGGAGCAGCCGATCGGCAGACTGGGCGCGGAGTATCGGAGCTTTCCCCTGCGCTTCCGGTCATCCGCGGTCAGCGACAACGCTCGCCTGGAGATCGTCGGGCAGGGGAAAGGAACGTTCAAGGTCGGCGCCGTCTCCCTCA
>CAZPQC010000201.1:0-5969 GCA_964588525.1 uncultured Spirochaetaceae bacterium | reverse complement strand
CATCCGCTCGTCATATGCGAAAATCTTGCCTCGTACACCGTTTTCAAGTTTCTGAATCGTGTCGGGCTTGCCGGTCTCGGGATTGTAGCGGTAGTAGTGATCCGTTCCCGCGATATAGTAGGCGTCGATTCTTTGTCTCGGGTTCAGCTGGAGGATCCTGAAGACATTTTCCTCGCCGTCAAGCGAGTTGTCCAGGGCAATCGGCGAATAAGCGAAAAGTGGGGAAAAGAGCCCAAGCACGTTCTGGGCCATTCTGTGACGAATGTCGGCACGGAGAAGGTCCGGCTTTCTAGAGTCACTGCCAGAAATTACGTAAATGACCTTGTCTAGTTTGAAGAGCGTCATCGCCTTCAGACCGCTGAGCAGTTGCAGCCAATGAAACGGATCCGCAGCGGTGGGGAATACGCCGATCCTCAAGGGTCTGTCACACGGGGATAGATGCGGCGCCTCCTGAGACAACCGGAGGTTAGATCGAGGAAGGATTTGACCATCCTTCATCAAGCCTCGTATTGTCTGCAAATGGGAGCTCGTCTCGGCCCGGAGCAGGTCGATCATCCCAGAGCCAGCAACTCCGTCCAGGATCTCTTTCATGCTGTCCAACTCACGAGACGGCCGACAAGCTATGGTAGAAATGATTCGACCAGCCTGATCAACTCGTTCTGTTCGATCGGCAAGGGTGGATGAGCTCATGACGTTTTTGTAGTTGTTGCGCCTCTGTTCAGAGGCATGATTCCGGCCAATTCGCCAATGACGTTAATGAGCTCCGTATTGGAAGGAACCACGATTTTCGCATTCGAAGAAAGCGCTGTCTCCACCGCCATCAGTCGCCTCAGCAACTGCGCGTTGCCGACGAAATACTTGTCAGCAGCCTCATTCACGAGTTTGATGGCCTGTGCTTCACCTTCTGCCTCAAGAATCTTCGCCTGCCTGATCCCTTCCGCTTTCTTGATTTCCGCCCTTCGTGCGCCGTCCGCCATAGTCTCGGTGGCTGTGGCAAAATCAACTGCGGCAACCTTTTCGTTCTCGGCTTTCACCACCTTGTTCATCGTCTCCTGAACGTCCGCGGGGGGATCGATCTCCTTCAATTCCGTCCTGACGATCTCTATTCCCCAGTGCGCCGTTTCTTCGCGCAGCGTCGCCTGAAGCTCGCTGTTGATCTTTCCGCGTTCGCTGTTGGCGGACCTGAGGCTCATCGTGCCGATGATGTTGCGCAAGGTCGTGCGGGCCAGGTTGACGATCTGGTACTTGTAATCGAACACGCTGTACTGGGAGTTCTTGACGTTCTCCTCGTCACTCTTGACTTTAAAATACACCTGGGCGTCCACGCTTGCATTCAGTTTGTCGCTTGTGATGATTTGCTGTGGCTCCGCGTTCACCATGACCTCGGTGATATTGATCCTATACATCCGATCGATGATCGGGATAATCCAATTGAAGCCAGGATTGGCAAAACGCCGGTATTTCCCAAGCCGTTCCACCAGTCCCCTGGTGGTTGGCCGCACGACCCTCATCCCGGACAGGAAGAGCACGCAGATGAGAACGATGCCTGCAGAGATCCAATAATACATTACCCCCTCCTTAGCCATTGAGCCCTTGCTCACAATAGTATAAGCTGAATAATGTAGCTTGTCAATTTAAGAAATTATAATAATGTTTACTTTAAAACATTGACAGAATAGAATATCATTGTTAATCTCTAGATATGAGCGCAAGAAACAAAGAGAACTATCCACGGAAAGAACAGAGGATGGTCTCCATTTTCATCAGGGACATCCCCAGGGAAATCCGCGACAACTTCAAGGCGCTGTGCGTGATCCGCGGAATCACGATGAGGCGGGCGATAGTCGAGATGATGCTGAAGGCCCTGGAGGGATCTCCGATCCCTGTTCCGGAACTTCCGGACCAATTGCGCAGGTAAATTTGTTCTTGGGGGTCTCCGAAATCTCGGTCAGACCTGCCTCTTTATGAGTTATTACCAATGGAGGGAAATAAGACCTTTTTCTTTCTCAAGTCTACGCCTGCACCCCGGAAAAAACCGGTTCAGACATTCGCACCGGTTCCAGGAGAGGGCTTTTTATTCAGCAGTTGAGACTATACCTTATTCTTAAAGTTAGAGAGGAGGGATTAGCGTGGCGTGGGGAATTATAGTAACCATAGTAGGTGCGATTGTCGTGGTCCTATACCAAAGAAGTGTAAACAAGAAGGCTCTTCTGAAGCAGAAAGAAGAGTTGAAAACAATCAAGCAAAATACGGACAAAATAGTTGGCTGGATTCGGAAAGAACACCCCGGAGAACTACCCGAGGATGTACTCTTAGCGTTGGAAGCGCTAGAGAGTGGGGGTGCACCACCCGTACCAACTATAAATCCCGAAGAAGAGGAAGAAAAGACGGATTGAGACTATCGGCAATTTCTCAACCCGACAGCGTATACGAACTGTTGATCTGTTTTTTATATATGGATAGGCCGTCGCTTCGGAGATTGCAGTGGTTCGATTTTCTCAGAGTAGGTGGTATCCGGTGTATCCCCCGGATCGGCCGCCTCCAGGAACCTGGAGGATTTCTCAGCCCGGCCGGAAAGAATAGAAGCACTTGCGGTCCCAACGCAGCCTCCTCACATGCCTGTCGCTGATCGGTCGACCCTGTGCAGCCGCGGATCGAATCTACTATCTTTTTACACCCGCCATAGTTACATTGTATCTTAGAAGTAAATGGAGGTGACAAAATGCCTGATTATCGCAGGAAGGTTGCGCCCTATACAGTGGCGTATGCTGATGCGGAGAACCGTAAGCTGGTAGTGGAGTTCGCCATCCCAGGAGCACCGGCGGATTCCGTCGATGCGAAGATCCTGGAAGACAGCATCCACTTGACAGCTCCAGCAAGGGAAATCGACTATGTTGCATCGTTGGCTTTGGGTTGGCCGGTGAAACCTGACAAAGCCGAAGCGACCTACGAGTACGGCCTGCTTCGAATTGAAGTGCCCTTCAAAGATCCGATGGAAGATGCTGTAAAGGTCGTCATTAAAGCAGGGGGCGTGGGTACCAAGACAAAAAAAATCGCAGGCTGATGCCCCACTAAATCCCCGCGGAACCAGCGGGTTTTCCAGCGAGAGGTCACCGCGAGACGGGTGCACGTCAAGCCGAGAAGCTGGTGGTGATAAGCCCGGCGGAGAAAAAGCCGAGTACTAGAGAGTAGACCGCCGTATGGTGGCGGTAGATCCATCACAAGGTGCGGAAGCGTAAACTCTCGCGGCCACGTATGAGTTGCGCTAGTACGTACCTTTTTTCACCGATCAGATAAGTCCCGACGTGGATGGGCCGTTCATCCTCCTTCACGTCGCCGACAGCTTGCCCCGCGAACTCCAAGGCGCGTTGGGCGACCTGGTCTTCAGACTGACCGGAATGGCGGGAGAGCTCCTCAACAGCCCGGCGATACCCAATCGCGGGTATCGAAATCCATCTTGGCATATTCCCCTGATGGGTCCCGCCGAAGCAGCTGCTCCACCCTGCTGAGCTTCTCGAAAATCTTTCTCCAATCCTCCGGGGCGAGCTGTCGTAAGCTATCAAAAGCATTCCCGATGGATATACTATCCTTCGCCAGGCTGTATATGCGCGGCAGACCCCGGTACGGCTCTTCGGTAAGCGCCGGCAGCGTCTGGTAATAATGTCGGGGAAGGTTCAGCCGCATGTCGCGGCGGGCGTTGCTCTCGACAATGTATTCATTGTCGAAGAGCCATTCGGCGGTTGGAGGCGTGTTCTGTTCCAGTTCGCTCGTTTCCGAGAGATCCGAGCAAACCTGACGTATCCGTTGACAGGCCTGTTCCAGCGCACTTGAGCAGTTCATTGTTCCGCTCCGTATTTGGGTCCGCAGGGTGATCCTCGGCAAGCTGTTTGGCATGCTCCTGGATCTGCTCCGGGGAGAACGGCACTCCTGCGATCCTTTTGTTAGGTGGTTCTATCTAGATCCTGTTGCCGACTGCTATTGAAAGTACTGTCGAACTTTTACCGTAATTTGATTATTCGTTATCTTGTCCATTGTTTCAACACCGACGATGCGTCCACTAAGATGGAAGCAACTACGAGCATGTTGTGGAGAGTTGATCAGGTTTCTTCCGCCCAACGAGCATAAAGAAGCCCGACATGGGTGAACCAGAAGGATGACTTGTAGAACCTGTTTAGTAAGCTTTTTTCGGCTGTACTCAGCTCACCTGCCAGTTGCTTGAATCTAGATTGCCACGCAGCGATTACATCAGGTTTTATATAAGAGCCCATACTCCCGCTCACCTTATCACTCAGGTTTTTCGATGCCCGGTAGGTCCATCTGATGATCTTGAAGAGCTTTCTGGCCACATTTCTGTCATCAACCGTCAATACCATATCCCACGCACAAAGTCGCCACTCACTGCGATTCAGCGCAGTCAGTAATGGCAGCATGTTTCTCTCCATCTTCAAACCTTTACATCCTGGATTTGATTACCAAGTTTATAACCGTAGTATCGGGCACTTTCTCCAAGGTTTCGCATGGTCTGTTCAGTCATACTTCGCCGGTGGAGAGTCTGTATGGCCTGAAAACACCGCCCTCCCCGATCGCCAGGATTACTTTTCTATCCAGCCCCATCTCTGTGAGCCTGTTCAAGAGTTGGTTCCACGTTCCTGAAAGACTCTCAGTTTCATGTGTGAGGTGATCCCGGGTCTTGTACCAGATATCGTATGTCTTCACTTTCATCTCTTTCACCCCATCGATCGTATGCTATTGCCCTGTTGCCCTGAATCTTCTGTAGTCTCACATCGACTTGTTGAGGCTCTCCCCGGTGATTGTCTGGTACTCGTGCAATATCCGCCCTATCCTAAGATTCCTCAAGGAAGCCTTCAGCGCTGCAGCTCCTTCAAGTTTCGAGTTTTCGGACATTGGGGCGCCTGCTTGCGTTCCTTCCTTTATCGTCCTGATCCTTCTGATAGCACGTTTGCGCTCAAACTCCACCCTGGAAACCGTGGCTGTGTTCTTGTGGGTGTCCAGATATCTATGCCAGGCTGAGCAGTATTTGAAGCTATAAGCCGTAGCGCCGAGGCGCTCACCGCAGGATGCACAATGTCTTTCCTTGCGGTCGAATTCCTCCCGTAATCGTCGATTCAAATTCTTGATTTCTCTTCTCAGTCGCTCCATTTCCTCGACCGACAAATCCTTGATCATCTCTACGTTAAAAAACTTCATGTCTTTACCTTTGTTCTCTTTCATTGCGAATCCCACTTCAGCCGGCACAACAGCCACCGCGCCTCCCGTTGCAAATGAGTCTTTGTTCAATATAGTATAAGCTAGTCAAACTATATTGTCAATAAAAATATTATTGTAAATAAATACTTCAAAACATTGACAAAATAGAATATCAATGTTTATTATCCCAATATGAGCACCAGAACAAAAGAGAACTATCCACGGAAAGAACAAAGGATGGTCTCCATTTTCATCAGGGACATCCCCAGGGAAATCCGTGACAGCTTCAAGGCGCTGTGCGTGATCCGCGGAATCACGATGAAACAGGCGCTAGTCGAGATGATGCTGGAGGCCTTGGAGGGATCTCCGATCCCCGTTCCAGAACTTCCGGAACAGTTGCTCAGGTAAAGGTGTTCTGGTGGATCTCCGAAATCTCCATTCCCTCGGTTCATTTTGTTACTCCTTCGGGCTCGCTTTCTATCCTCTCAATGCTCATGGCCATAATCGGTCGATAATGCAAAGTCTTAATAGATGCTAGTTATTTAAGAATTAATGTTTAATAAAAATTATTAGAAGTATTGACAACCAAGGATACCAAAGTCTATACTTGATTCTAAAGGGCATCGTTCGGGGACTGACAACTTCTGTGGAGGAGCGATAGATGAGCAGTACAACCGTTTTCACGCTTAAGAATGTCCCTATTGAACTGGCAAACGCGTTCAGGGCCGCTTGCCACCTAAACGGCAAACGCTACCGTGAGG
>CAZPQC010000200.1:0-5988 GCA_964588525.1 uncultured Spirochaetaceae bacterium | reverse complement strand
GGGCTCTGCCCTCCGGCTACAATCGGGATTTCCAGGAAACCAAAGCCCCCTTCCTGCGCGGCCTTGACCTGGCTCTGATCAGCGTGCGGGTGATGCGGGAGGTGATCGAAAAGCTCGAGCCCGATGCCGAGCGGCTGCGGGAGGGATTCACCCCGGATATCTATGCTACCGACCGAGCCCTCGACCTGGTTGCCCGGGGCATGCCGTTTCGTGATGCCTACAGGTCTGTCGGGACGGATCTCGGAGCCCTGGAGAAAGGCGATCCGGATGAGGTGATCCGGAGCAGAACATACACCGGAACCAGCGGAAATCTTGGACTGGATTTGGCTGCGACGGAGCTCGGGCGGCGGCGGGATCAGCTGATATCCCGTAAGGCCAAAATCGAGGCAAAGCTCAAAGCCTTGGCCGGTTTTAACGTTTCCCTGCAGGGGTAGCAGCGCAGCGCCGGTGCCTCTGCTTGACAGCGAGAATCGCGGCGCCGATAATTCACGGATGAAGCATTTCGTTGCGCCGATCCTGCTGTCCCTGCTTCTTCTCGGGCTGTTCGGATCCTGCCGGAATGTTCTGCCCCTGCGGAAAGCCGAGCCTGGAGCTTCGGCCCCGGAAAAGGCGAGGCCGGAGCGTTTCCTCGACGCGGCTGCCCGGGGAGATCTGGCTCGGGTGCGTGAGCTGACGGAAACGGACCCGGACTTGCTCGGAGCGACGGATGCCGCCGGCTGGGATGCTGTCAGCTACGCGGCCTGGAATGCGCAGCAACAAGTCCACGAGTACCTGCTGCAGCGGGGGGCGGAGGGGAACCTGTTCACCGAAGCGGCGCTCGGACCCTGGAAGAGCTTCCTCCAGCGACTGGAAACAAATCCGATCGGCGTCGATTCCCGGGATACGAAACAGAAGGCAACACCGCTGATCTGGGCTGTCCGGACCGGAAATCAGGCCGGGTGTGAGGTGCTGCTCTCCCGGGGAGCGGATATTTTTGCCCGGGACCGGGACGGCAATTCAGCCGTCCATCACGCCGCCGTGATGAATCGACTGGAACTGCTCGACTTTCTGCTCTCCGCAGGAGCCGATGTCGATGGGGCGAACAAACGGGGGCGAACGGCCCTGCACCTGTTTACCGAAGCCGGCGATTTCGAGGGCTGCCGGTTGCTCCTCGACAGGGGTGCTTCCCTGAACATTCCCGATGGAGCGGGGAATACCCCCCTTCACATCGCCGCCGAACGGGGGAATCTCGAGCTCTGCGAGTACTTCCTCTTCCTCGGGGCTCGGCCGTCTCTAAAGAACGGAGAAGGACGGACCCCGCTGGACATGGCCGCCGCCCAGGGACACGAGAGGATCGTCCGGCTTCTGGAGGCACAAGGGCTTTAATTCCTTTTCTTGTTGACCCCTCTGAACGGCGCGTACTATAATTCTCAACATCTTCCATATAAGCAAGGACTGGATTGGAAAGCCCATGAGAGCTTTGAGCAAGGTCGCACCGGATTGGTGGGATTACACAACTCTCGATGAGAAGATCCTCGACGAGGCGGCCGCCTTGAGCGCGGAAGACCTGCTCCAGCTGTCTCGGCCCGGATTTTCCGTTGAGATCTACGATACCCTCGAGTCCTTCTACACCGCCGAAGCGCTGGAGTATGTCCAGGTGTGGCAGAGTGCGACCCCGAGTGAACCGGCCGGGATCTGCGGGCCCATCGGCCCCACCGAGCAGCTGCCCCTGGTCGCCCAAATCGTTAATGATCTGGAGATCGATGTTCGCTGCGGTCATTTCTGGGCAATGGACGAATGGTACATCGACGGGAAGGAGGCCCCCCTGGATCATCCCTTGAGCTTTGCCGGGGCGGATCTGGAGCTGTGCTTCAACCGGATCGACAAACGACTGCGCATGCCCGACGAAAATCTCCATTTTCTGCGGGCTGACAACATCGCTGAGTACAGCCGCAGCTACGATCAGATCCGCTGCCGGATCATGCAGGGCGGCCAGGGGGAGGTGAAGCACTGGGCCTTCAACGATCCCCTTCGGCGGGAAGGCGATCACCGGGACGAGCCTCCCACAGCGGAGGAGTATCGGCGGCTGGGCGCCCGGGTCGTGAACCTCCATCCCATGACCGTGATCCAGAACGCCCGCACCTCCGGAGGGGGGGTGGTTACGGGCATACCTGCCCAAGCCATCACGGTGGGGCCGGTGGAAACCTGGAAGAGCGCCAAAGTATCGATCTGGCACGCCGGAACCCACGACAATCCCTTCGGACAGAGGCTGACCGCCTTCATGATTTCCAAGAGGATCCCCGATAGCTCCGTACCGATGTCGCTTCTGGCCGACCATCCCGATGTCCGGTTCAACTACTACCGCGGCGGGATCGGTACCTGCTCGGCGGAGATGCATTAGGGGAGGAGGGTGTCATGGCGGATAATACCGATACGACTGTCCTGGCTCTGGCTTGCCACCCCGACGACATCGAGTTCATGATGGGGGGCACCCTCTTTCTGCTCAAGGCCGCCGGCTGCACCCTGCACTACATGAATCTGGCCAACGGTTGCTGCGGCTCGACCCGGTACAGCCGGGATCAGACCGCCCGGATACGCCGGGAGGAAGGGCGGAAAGCGGCCGAGCTGGTCGGGGCGATCTTTCACGAGAGTCTGGCGGACGACCTGGAGGTGTTCTATACCCCGGAGCTGATCCGAAAGGTGACGGCGGTGGTTCGGCGGATACGGCCGGACATCATGCTTCTGCCATCGCCGGAAGACTACATGGAAGATCACATGAACACCTGCCGGATCGGAGTTACCGCAGCCTTTTCCCGCTGTGTACCGAACTACCCGACGGATCCCCCGGTGGAGGCGACCTATCAGGATGTCGTGTTGTATCATGCTTTGCCCTACGGGCTGCGGGATGCTCTGCGGAGGCCGATCGTGCCCGATTTCTTCGTGGATATCGATTCGGTGATCGACGACAAGGAGCGCATGCTGGCCTGTCACCAGAGCCAGAAAACGTGGCTCGATCAGACCCAGGGTCTGGACAGTTACCTGCAGACCATGCGGGATATGTCTGCGGAGGTTGCGGCCGCAGCAGGGAGAAAAGGCTACGCCGAAGGGTGGCGCCGCCACTCCCATCTGGGCTTTTCCGCCTCTGAAATCGATCCGCTTTTTGAGATGTTGAAGCCCTACTGTAAAGTAAGAAGCAGGTAATCCACCTAAAGGTGGTATACGCAGTACACGGAGGTTACAGATGCCCGAACCGATCGACCTCACCATCGTCGGCGGCGGGATGATCACAAACGATCTGATCCTGCCCTCAATTTATCAGCTGCAGCGCACGGGGGTGGTGGGCAAGATCTCGATCTGCGCCCTCAACTCCCCGCCGCTGCAAGCTCTAAAGGACAACGCGGAGATCCGCGAGGCCTTCCCCGGACAGGACTTTCAGGCCCACCCGGATCTGAGTGAGCCGCCGGACAAGGATCACCCCGAGTTGTACAAACAGGTGATCTCCTCCATGGAAAAACGCCAGGCCGTGGTCGTGGCCATGCCCGACCCGCTGCACCATAAGGTGGTAATGCAGGCCCTGGCAAGCGACCAGCACGTGCTGTGCGTAAAGCCGCTGGTGCTAAAGTATGATCACGCTGAAGAGATCCGGGAGGAGGCTTTCAAACGGGGATTGTTCGTGGGGGTGGAGTACCATAAGCGCTTCGACAGGCGTTCCCTGCTGGCCCGCCGGCATTACCGGCTAGGGCACTTCGGGGTGTTTGCCATGGGCGAGGCCAAGATGATCGAGCCCTACTTCTACCGGTTTTCCAATTTCCAGAACTGGTTCACCTGCGAAAACACCGATCCTTTCGTGTACGTGGGCTGCCACTACGTGGATCTGGTGTACTTCATCACCGGCCTCAAACCCACCGAGGTTTCCGTGGTCGGGGTCAAGGGGACCTTTCCCAACGGCAGGGAAGGATACATGTGGGCCAATGGCCGGGTACGCTTCGAAAACGGGGCGATCTTGAGCGTGACCGACGGCTTGGGCTATCCGGATGAGGGTGCCGGGTCCAACGAGCAGTGCTTGGAGATGTTCTGTGAGGGGGAAGGCAAGAACGGGCTGATCAAGCACAACGATCAGTTCCGCGGCGTATCCCACAGCTACCTGGAGGGCAGGGGACCCGGGGGCACGGCCTTCAACTTCGTGAATCCGGATTTTTACCGTCTGGTTCCCTGGCACGGGGAAGGCTACATGCCGGTGGGCTACGGCTACGACTCGATCGCCGCCATACTGGGCACGATTCATCGCATCGAGACGGAGGTGGCGGGACTGGGGGGGAGCGATTCCCTGAAGCGCCGCCAGCAGCTGATCCGGGAAGCCGATGAGAAGCAGTTGATCGCCACCCCGGCGAACAGCTCGATCAATGAGCTGGTGGTGGAGGCGGCCCGGCTGTCGATCCTGGCCGGCGGGAAAGCCGTAAAGATCCTCTACGGGGATCACCCCCGCGTAGAGGCGGGCTGAAGCCCGGCCTTGTCCCAGGATGTAATGGTGCCGAATGCTCTGGAAGGGATCACGGTAATCGATCTGTCTCATGTTCTGGCCGGACCGTTTTGCACAATGATACTGGCCGATCTGGGCGCGGAGGTCATCAAGATCGAGCCGCCCGGAGGAGACGATGCCCGCCAGTTCGGACCTTTCCTGTCCGAACCTCAGCACCCGGAAAACCGTGAAAGCGCCTACTTCATAAGCATCAACAGGAACAAGAAGAGCGTATGCCTGGATCTCAAACCGGAGTCCGGCAAGCGTGTTCTCCAGGACCTCCTGATCCGAGCCGATGTGGTGGTGGAGAACTACCGGCCGACGACCATGACCAAGCTGGGGTTTCCGTGGCGGCGAATCCAACAGCTCAACGAACGGATCATTTGTTGCTCGATATCGGGGTTCGGCCACGATGCCCTTCCCCGGTTTGCCGAAAAACCGGCATACGATATGGTTGCCCAGGCCTACAGCGGGCTGATGAGCATCACCGGTCCGCTCGGAGGACCGCCGGTGCGGGTCGGTACTTCCGTTGGTGACATCGTCGCGGGCCATCAGGGTGCAATAGGCATACTGGCGGCTTTGTACTACAGGCATAAATCGAAGAGAGGTCAGTACATCGACATATCGATGGTCGATGGTTTGGTGTATATTCTGGAGAATGCGGTCGTACGGTACAGCGTGGACGGGGAGATCCCCAAACCCCTGGGAACGGCACATCCCTCGATCACGCCGTTTCAAGGTTTTGCCACAAAGGACAATGGGTGGATCGTCGTTCCCATCGGGAACGATCTTCTGTGGAGGAAGTTCTGTGAGGCGATCGGGCGGCGGGATTTGACGGCCCACCGATCCTATAGAACCAATGAATTGCGTACGAAAAACCGATCCGTTCTTATCTCCATCCTGGAGGAGGAGATGAGAAAAAAAACCAGGTCGCAATGGCTCGATCTGCTCGAGGAGGCCGGCTTGCCGAACTCGCCGATCAACACGGTCGCGGATGTGGTTCGGGATGAAAACATGCGCTACCGTCAGATGATCGTCGATCTTCGTCAACCGAACCTGGGCGAACTAACCGTGGTGGGCTCCCCGTTTAGAATGTCCGCCACTCCGGCGTCCATTCGAACGGCAGCGCCCCGTGTCGGAGAACACAGCCGGCAGGTGTTGAGGGATTTTCTCGGGTATTCGGATGGGAAAATCGAGAAGCTGCTGAACGAAAAAATACTGCGCTGATACGGAGCGGATCCCGTTTGCACCGGATAGCGGAGTCATAAGCAGCAGGGTCGTAATAAGGAGAGCAACATGTCAGAGGCAAAGTATGATTTAACCCCCGTGGAGGTCCCACAGGTCAGAACGAAGTATCGCAGGATCCGCACCCCCATTCCCGTACCGGAGAGCCTGCCGATCTTCCAGGCGCTGCAGGACTCCGAACCCCAGTCGATGATGGGCCAGCCGCCGGTGGTCTGGGACAAGGCCGAGGGGTTTCAGGTGGCCGA
>CAZPQC010000199.1:0-6002 GCA_964588525.1 uncultured Spirochaetaceae bacterium | reverse complement strand
GACCGAGCAGATGATCGGCCAGCTTGGAAGTCAGATAGATGGCCGTGGGCCCGTCTGCTCCCCCGATGATGGCGATCGAAGCCGCCTCGGCGAAATCGAAACCCAGAGCCTTGGCGCCCAGAAGGGTGCCGAAGATCCCGAATTGAGCGGCTGCACCGAGAAGAAAAGTTTGAGGCTTGGAGAGCAGTGGACCGAAGTCGGTCATTGCACCGATCCCCAGGAAGATCAGCGGAGGAAAGATCCCCGATCGGATTCCGAAGTAAATATAGTAGATTAGACCGCCCTCCTCCTGGATGCCGGACAGGGGCAGATTGACCAGAATGGCCCCGAAGCCAATGGGGATGAGCAGCAGCGGCTCGTACTGTTTGGCGATGCCGAGGTAGATCAACAACCCGCCTACGGCGATCATGCCGAGATTTCCCAGGCTCAAGGAAGCGAAACCGGTGGAGGCGAAAAAATCGACGATGATCCTCAGGATGCTCATTTTACGAAAACGCCTTGCTAGTGAATCACCATGAGCTTCTGTTGGGCATTGACCGTGTCTCCGGCCTTCACCAACACTTCCGCCACGACTCCGGATGCGGGGGAGGGAACGTCGATATCCATCTTCATCGCTTCCATGATCAGAACGATCTGGCCCTGCTCGACATTGTGACCCGGCGCCACACTGATCTCCTTGATCAAGCCGGTCATTGGGGCATGAAGCGCGCCTGCAGCATCGAGCTCCGCCGTGGCCGCTGCTGCGGCTGTTGACGTCGAAGTGGGTGCCGGAGCTTGGACCGTGAAGGCCTGGGGCATGACTGCAGGTCTTGTTTGGGGAGCGCTTGGGGATGGAGAAACCTTGGGTTGGCTCTGTTGCGGAAGCAGCGTTATCACGTGGCGCTTTCCCTCATAGATGAGGGTCAGTCGATCACCGGCGCGCTCGACTCCGACCTCGTAGATTTTTCCTTCCCACTCGAAGCGGATTTTTCTTGGCATCACTCATACTCCCCGTTTGTAAAATCTGCTTCCTGAAATCCAGGGGTCGTAATGATTCACTACGGCGTTCCAGGGATCTGCACTCGGCCGCTCCGGTTCCTGCTCTTCGGCCAAGTAGGCGGCTACCGCGGCAGGTACCCAGCCCGGCATCTGTTGGGCGGACGCGGGTTGCTCGACCTTCCCGGTTTTCGCCTTTCCGGTCTCCGCCTTTCCGGTCTTTGCCTTCTCCGGCCTCCGGGTGCTGCCTTTTTTCTCCTCTCCGGAAAAGAACCGTTTCAGCACCACCATCATTACGCTCAACGCCGAAAGCGACAGAAATACCACCAGCATTCCCAGAACCGTGGTAAATAAGCTGTACGAATATACCTCTACATTCATATCAAAAATCCTCTGGCTGAATCCTCCGGCTGCAACCGACGAATGGCAGCCGCAAGGCGATACGGCATCTCGGCGCAGCGCAAACCCTACAGAGGAATGTTGCCGTGCTTTTTGCCTGGTCTGTCTTCCCGTTTTCGGATGTTCATCTCCAACGAGCGGATCAGCTCGATACGGGTATATTTCGGCTCGATGACATCGTCCACCAGACCGTAGCCGGCGGCGATAAAGGGGTTCATCACCTGTTCCCGGAACTCCCCGATCTTCTGCTGCCGCATCGCTTCCGGGTCCTCGGCCGCGCTGATATCCTTGCGAAAGATGATATTGGCCGCTCCCTCCGCGCCCATCACCGCCACCTCCGCAGTGGGCAGGGCCAAAGTTCGGTCATAACCCAATGCCTTGGAGCTCATGGCGATGAAGGCCCCGCCGTAGGCTTTGCGGATAATCAGGGAGATCTTCGGCACGGTGGCTTCGGCTATGGCGTACAGCACCTTGGCGCCGTGGCGGATGATTCCTCCGTGCTCCTGAGCCACCCCGGGCAGGAATCCGGGGACATCGACCAGGCTGACGATCGGGATATTGAAGCAGTCACAGAAGCGGATAAACCGTGCCGCCTTGTCCGAGGAGTTGATGTCCAGCGCGGCGGCGTAGAACTTCGGCTGATTGGCGAAAATTCCCACGGTGCGTCCGTGGAGCCGGGCGAAGCCCACCACCACGTTGGGTGCGTAATCGGCGTGGACCTCGAGAAACGAACCTCGGTCACACATCGCGGCTATAAAGTCCCGAACGTCGTAGGGTCGCTTGGGATCCTCCGGAAGCAGCTCCTCGAGCTCCGGGGTTTCCCGGTCCGGACCATCCTTGCTGTCCACCACCGGCGGCAACTCCAGGTTGTTGGCGGGCAGGTAGCTCAGCAGATTGCGGAGAAATTGCAGACAGCTCTTCTCGTCGGCGAAACGGAAGTGGGCATTGCCGCTGATCGATGCGTGGGTCGCCGCCCCCCCCAGCTGCTCGTGGCTGATCTCCTCACCGGTCACTGCTCGAATTACATCCGGCCCGGTGATGTACATGTTGCTGACCCCGTCGACCATCAGGATAAAATCGGTGATGGCCGGGGAGTAGACCGCGCCGCCTGCGCAGGGTCCGAGAATCACGGAAAACTGGGGGATTACTCCGGAGGCCAGCGTGTTGGCCCGGAAGATCTTGGCATAGCCGTCCAGCGAGAGCGTGCCCTCCTGGATGCGGGCGCCTCCGGAGTCGTTGATCTGCACGAAGGGACAACCGTTCTTCAGGGCCAAGCCCTGAACTTCGGCGATGCGCTCGGCGTGCATTTCGCCCAGGGATCCCCCCAGGACCGTGAAGTCCTGAGAGAAGAGAAAGATCTGCTGTCCCCCGACTTTGCCCGTGCCGCTGACCACACCGTCGCCCAGGAATTTTTTGTCGGCCAGTCCGAAATCGGTCGCCCTGACCGTGATGTACGGCTGCTGCTCCACAAAGGAGCCCTTGTCCAGAAGCAGATCCAGCCGTTCCCGGGCGGTCAACTTTCCCTTGTCGTGCTGAGCCTCGATCCTCTTCTCCCCACCGCCGGCCAGCATCTTGGCTCTGTTTTCGTGGTATCTCTGTAACGCGTCTCGATTGCTCAAGGGGATTCCTTCTTGCCCTTGGATTTGTAATGGAAGTTGATTATAGAATGCTCCAATAGACTTTGTCAAATGGAAGTTTGAATTTCTATTGAATTTCTACCGGGATGTCGGCGGAACGGTTCCAGGTCGATCAGCCGGAGTCGTGGGGTTTCTTGGGCGCCGTGGCTTTCTCATCCAGCAGATTGCTCTTGATGGCGGCGACCCACTGAGCCGGATAGGGAATGCGGAAGGCAGCCTTCTCCTCTTTCCCGTCCGGATTGAGGAACTGCAGCACCACCACGGTCTGATGAAGATCTTTGCCCTTGTGGGTATCGGTCACACCGATATAGGCGATCGACGTCCCGCGTATCATGAGCTCCCGTTTTGAGAATCGGGCTCTGTAGTAGATCCCGTCTTTCAGCAGTACCAGGGCGCCGGCGCTGCGCAGCGGCCCCCCCGGCTCAGACTCCAACCCGTAGTAGTTGACCCCGAAGCTGGTGATTATGATGTCCTTCTGGTCGAATTTATCGGTAATACGCTTCGTCTCCCGCTGCCGCATATAGGCCAGGTAGAAAATGATGCCGAGAAAGAGGAGCGCAAAAACCAACCAATTGGGATTGGTAATTCCTTCCATTACATCCATTACAATTTGGAAAGGTAGCGCAAAACCCGCCACTTGGCAAGACTGTGCAGCAGCCCTCCCTTACTGCCCATCTCGGTAAGAAAGGATTCGGCGATCTCCACGTCACTCCGGCCTTTTCCGCGCAAATCTTGGATGTACTCGATATTGATTTCCAGGAGGTGCCGAATCGAGCTCTTCCTGCCGGCGGTAAGAGCGATCACCAGGACAAAGACGCATCCTCCGAGAATCAATGTAATCAACACGTCGTAGCCCGGATCCGCGACAATCAGGCGGAAGAGTGAATTGGGGTTTCCCGCATTGAAAATCGCGTAGAAGGCGAGGACCATGAATACAGCCAGCAGAACCCAGAGAACCTTGCGAACCGAATCTTTCATCTTCCGGATCACCTTATCATGTACCCAAGAAGTAAAAAAGGGGCTGCTCCCCCCGGAGGGATGAACAGCCCCACTCTGAAAGCAAGAAACCTCAAAAACGGCTATTCGATGATGATCTTGCGCTCCTCGCCGACAGCCATCTTTTTCCATTCCGCCTCAGCCTTGGCCCAGGCTTCATCTGTAGCCTCGCTTTCCCAGACGGTCAGGCCGCGCTCTTCTCGCGTCGCCCCCGGCAGGATATTGTCCAGGAAGATCGCCAGGATACCGGTAACCGCCATTCCCGTGGTCAGAATGGTCTGAACGATGTTCCCGAGAACTTCGGTGACAGGCCCTGCTGCCGCCCAGTTGATCGGAGCGGCGCCGAAGTGGGCGGGGAAGCTCAAG
The DNA here is from genome assembly GCA_964588525.1 of uncultured Spirochaetaceae bacterium. GTDB lineage: Bacteria > Spirochaetota > Spirochaetia > SZUA-6 > DRHE01 > JAFGQJ01. Next base: position 1,629 of record CAZPQC010000199.1, on the reverse strand, counting down.
CCCGCGAAGAAGGAGATACCGACGATGAAGAGGTTGCGGGCATTGTTCATGTTGGTGAACTGCAGGTTGGAAAGACCGACCGCAGCGATCAACCCGAACAATCCTACATACATGGCGCCGACTACCGGCTGGGGCATGGAAGCCAGGGTTGCCCCGAACTTGCCGAACAGAGGCAGGACCAGCATCACTATCGCTCCGGCCCGGATCACCCGGCGACTGGCCACGCGGGTCAGACCGATGGCCCCGATGTTTTCCGAATAGGAGGTGGTGCCGTTGCAGGTTTGCAGGATACCGGCGATCAGACAGCCTAACCCTTCAGCGCCCAGACCGCGGGAGATCATCTTCTCCGTGGGCACCGGACCTTCCGAAATGCGGGCACAGGAATAGTAGTCGCCGATGGACTCTATCATCGAGGCGATGTAACCGGCGATCATCCCGATAGAGCCCGCCAGGGTGATGCTGGTGAGGCTGGGCAGTCCCCACTTGAAGGGGATCACGGGGCGGATGGTAAACCAGGGCGCCGCCTTGATCAGGCCGAACTTCCCGGTCACGTTCGCCAGATTCCCTTCGGGAATCCAACCGGCATACGTGCCGATGATGGCCGACAGCCAGCCGGTGAGGATAGCCAGCAGGACCGGAAACAACAGGAAAACCCTGGCTTTGCGGGCGAACACCTGGGAGTAGAGGATCAGGGCACCGAGGGTAATCAGGGACACCGCCCAGTTTCCCGCCATCCACGGCGCACCGATGCCGTACAGGGCCAGACCGATCATCGCTATGGTCGGTCCGATGGCGATGGGGCTGATGGCCCGCTTGATGTAGCCCATCAGGCCGGTGTAGCCGAGAATGATCTCGAAGACCGAGGCGAACATGACCGCCGCGGCCACCTGCTGGATCGAAACCTGCCAGCCCAGATTTTGGGCTCCGACCATGCCGACGATTGCGAACATCGGACCCAGGAAGCTGAAGGTCCCGCCCTGAATGATGGGCAGTCGGTTCCCGATGGGAGACTGCTGGATGAGTGTGCAGAGTCCCGACGCAAAAAAGATCGTCGAGATCAGCAGCGCCAGCTCCTCCTGGGGCAGCTTCATGGCTCCGCCGATGATGTAGGGGATGAGCACCGTCGCACCGAACATGGTCAGGTACTGTTGGATCCCCAACAGTATCGCCAGTCCCATCTTCGGGCGACTGCCAATCGGGTAGATGACCCACCCTTTGGCTTGCACTTTTGCTGTGTCGCTCATACTTTCGACCTCCGAATTAGTGGTTATGTGCGCCATGCGCACATATAAAACAAAAGCACTCCCGTTCCGGAGGAACGGAGGTGCTTCCGTTTACCCGTTTTATTCTACGGCTGCTGCTGGCAGATCTCGCCGTAGCTTTCAGGCCTGCGATCCCGAAAAAACTGCCAGCCGTCGCGAACCTCCCTGATCTGCTCCAAATCCAGCTCCGCGATCACCACTTCGTCCTTGTCTTCACTGCCTTTCACCACTATCTGTCCTCTGGGATCGCAGAAGTAGCTGGATCCGTAGAATTTGCCGAACTCCCACGGCTTTTCCGTTCCCACCCGGTTATTGGCGCCTATGAACACGCCATTGGCCACAGCCTGAGCCGGCTGCTCCAGCTCCC
>CAZPQC010000198.1:0-6025 GCA_964588525.1 uncultured Spirochaetaceae bacterium | reverse complement strand
GAGGAAAAACCCGTGGTGGTGGTGATGGGCCGCCTGGCCGCCTCGGGCGGATACTATCTGGCCATGGCCGGGGAGCGGGTGTTCGCCCGCAAAACGGCGCTCACCGGGAGCATCGGCTCCTACACCTTCAAGCTGGTGATCGCGGATCTTCTGGAGAGCTTCGGCATCACCACCGACTCGATCCGCTACGGGGAGAATGTCGAGCTGTTCTCTCCCTTCGCTGCTTTGAGCGAAGAGCAGCGGCGGAAGCTGCAGGATCTGAACGATAGGTTCACGGCTCATTTCTATGAACGAGTGTCGGAGTCCCGCTCCCTGCCGGTCGAAACCGTGGAGGAGCTGGGGGGCGGCAGGATCTACTCAGGGGAGCGTGCCCTGGAGCTGGAGCTGATCGACGAGATCGGTGGTGTGTACTCGGCTTTGAAGTTTCTGGAGCAGCAGCTGGAGCTTTCGGCTGAGGAGTACCGGCTGCGCTACTACCCGGATTGGCGCATGCTCCTGCTGATGGCCCTGGAGCAGCTGCAGGAGAACAGCCTCACGGCTCGGGACTACGCCCTTTTGTCGAGATTTTTGTTCCGCTGATTCACACAAAACGCTGGCGGATCTCGGCGCTTATATAGTCCAGAACCGCCACGGTGACGGCTATGAACCACACGGCGATGCCGGCGGCTCTGTAGTCCAGCAGGCGGATGTACTGGATCAGGATGAAGCCGATTCCGCCGCCTCCCACCAGGCCGATGACCGTGGACATTCTCACGTTGATATCCCAGCGGTAAATCGAGAAGCTCACGAAGGGGGCGATCATCTGCGGCATCACCGCGTATATGATGGTCTGCAGCCGGGTGGCTCCTGTGGCCTGGACCGCCTCGATCGGACCCGGGTCGATGCCTTCGATCGCTTCGGAGTACAGCTTGCCCAGGGCCGCGATAGAGTGCACCGTCAGGGCGATGATGCCCGCGAACGGACCCAGGCCGACCCAAACCACGGCGATGATCGCCCAGATCAGGGGCTCGATGGCCCGGATGATGTTCAGGACCGTTCGGGTGAGGTAGTAGACGGCCATGGTGATGCGGCTGTGGGACATGATATTGCGGGCCGCCAAAAAGCTGACCGGAATCGAGAAGATGATCCCGAAGAAGGTGGCCATCATGCCCATAAAGATCGTTTCCACCATACGCTCGATGGTGAGCATGAGCGGCTCGCTCGCCTTCAGCGGACCCACGTCAGCCACCTGCCGGGCCTCGATCTTGTGGATCTGCGTCCCCGATTCGGCGGGGGGGATCAGGCGGTAGGGCATGAACAGGTCCACCTCGAAGGCCCCCGCCGAATCGGTCATCACGGTGAGGTACCTGCCTCCCTGACGGATCTGGAACTCGTTCATCAGCGGATCGGACCACCAGATTTCGGTTTCCGTATCGGGTTGGAAGCCCCGGCCGGAGAGATGCATCGGAGTGCCGGGCACTATCTGGTTGTTCTGGTCGTAGCGTGACAGCTCGCCGCAGTTGGGCTCCGGGCGTACGTATGGCTCTCCGGGCTTCTCCTGCGGCGGAGGGGGAGAGCCCGATTCCTGGCAGGGGATCTGTATGTCCGCCGAAGCCTTGATCAGAACCGGCACCCGCGTGACCGCTGCCTTCCACGGCCAGATGACCCTGCTGAACGGCTTGGTGGCGTCCGGGAACTGGCGGATCATCTTGTAGAGGTCGATCTCGCTGATCTGCCAGCCCAGAGCGAAGAAGGCGAACAGCACCAGGGTGAAGATCCCGAAGCCTCCCGGCCGCCCCTTGGCCGCCTGGCGATAGGCGTCATAAGCGTTCCAGGTCCAGAGTAGCAGGATGCAGGCCAGGACCAGAGCTACGAAGAAGGGACGCCGGTGGAGGGCCTTGGAAAACATGGCCATGGGTGTCGCCTCCAGCCTGGCCAGCAAAGTGATGCGCCAGAACAGCATCCCGAAGATGGCCCCGACGGAGGCGAAGATCAGGATACCCCTCTGCACGCTACGGCCGAGCACCTGACCGAGGCCCGGAACAAGCGCGGAGGCTGCCGCGGCCAGGGGCGCGGGTACGCGGGACGTAGTCCGGGTTCGGGCTTTCGGGCCGACTTGGTTCTTCCTCATTGTCTGGGCTCTCTCAACCGGCCAGGCCGGCGCTGACCCGCACCGCCTCTTCGCCGTAGATCTCTTTGAACTGCTCATCGGTCATGGCCCGGATCTCTTGGCGGCTGCCCCGGTAGACGATGCGCCCGGCTCGCAGGCCGATGACCCGGGTGGAATAGCGCTGCACCAGGTCCAGGTAGTGGAGGCTGCAGAGCACGGTAATGTGGTCCTTCTGGTTGAGCTCCTCCAGGTAGCCCAGAATCGAATGAGCCAGCACCGGATCCAGGCTGGCCACGGGCTCGTCGGCCAGGATCATACGGGGTTGCTGCATCAGGGCTCGGGCGATGCCGACCCGCTGCTGCTGACCGCCGGAAAGTTCCCGGGCCTGCTTGTAGGCCTGGTCGGCGATGCCGACCCGCTCCAGGGCCTTCCAGGCCATTTCCCGGTCCTGGGAGGGAAAGTGGTAGGCCAGGCTGGTGCTAGGCCTGACGTAGCCCAGGCGTCCGGTCAGCACGTTGGTGAGTACATTCGAGCGCCTTACCAGGTTGAACTGCTGGAAGATCATGCCGATCCGGCGGCGGATCTTGCGCAGCGCTTCCGGTTCGGCGGCGGTGATATCCACCCCGTCCCAGAGGATCTGCCCTTCGGTGGGCTCGATCAGGCGGTTGATGCAGCGCAGCAGTGTAGACTTGCCCGAGCCGCTCAAGCCGATGATCACCAGGAACTCTCCCTCTTCTACGGAGAAGCTCACGTCATTCAGGGCTACCGTGCCGTCGTCGTAGATCTTGGTCAGGTTCTTGACCTCGAACATCCTCACCCCCGTACAGAAGGAGGGGGACGATTGACATCCCCCTCCTTCGTAGTTTTTTATAACCCGTAGCCCGCTCGCTACTGCATCAACTCTTCGGGTTTGATCCCGGCTGCCTGCAGAACCTGCCGGAAAGGATCGTAGAAGGTGTCGTCATGCCGCTCCAGGGCTGTCCACTGGTAGGCCGTGTTGAGGGCCGTCTTCCCCTCATCCGTGCCGGCGATCTTGAGCAGGGCGGCGACGATCTTCTCCCGTAGTTCCGCGGGGACCGAGGGATGGAACTGGACGCCGTCGTTGGGGATGTTGACGGTCACCTGCAGGACCACGACCTTATCCATCACGTCCGGGTGTTCTTTCTGAATGTTCGTCCTGGCGTCGACGAAGCAGGCGCCGCCGTCGACCTCGCCGTTGTACACCGCCGCCACCACCGCGTCGTGGCTACCGGCGTCCACAACTTTCATGTCCCGTGTAGGGTCAACACCGGCCGCCTTCAGAGTGATCATGGGGATGATCCAGCCGGAGGTGGAAAGAGGATCGACACGGGCGAAGGTCTTGCCTTTGAAATCGGTCAGCGTCTTGACCCCACTGTCGGCACCCGCGATGATCTGGCCGTTGTAAAAGGCGCTGCCCCTGCGTACCGACACCAGTGCTGCCTCGGCCACGCCCATGTCGGCAGCCATGATGTAGGCGAAGGTGGCCAGAGAGGCCATGTGGGCCGAAGGGGGATCTGCCCGCATGGCTTCAATCACCCCGGCGTACTCAGTGGCAACCAAGGTGTCGAAGTACAGGTCGGTCTCGGCATGAAGCAGATCGGCCACGCTGTTAGCGCCGGCGGCTACCCGCTCCATCTCCCCGGAGGGCACGAAAGCCCAGACGATCGGATTCTCCTCCGAGCCCAATTCGGGAGCCTTCTTGCAGCTGGTCGGAATGATTACCAGACCCACAACCAGCAGAAGGCAGGCCAGCATTAGCACAACTTTTTTGAGCATAGTGCTTCTCCTTTGTAAAAATTTTTGTTTACTGCCATTGACAACTCTAAATCAGGCTCTGTTTCTCGTCAAGCAAAAGCGCCGTTTTTTAAGCATTCAAGCTCGGCTGTAGCCGAGGGGTTAGAAATGCAGCCTGATGGCGAGGTCCAGTGCTACGGGAGCGCCGTCGATCCTCTCTCCGATCAGCGGGAAATTGGTGTAGACGTGGACGTAGGCGAAATCCAGCAGATCCAGAAACAGCCCGATGCCGGTGGAACCTATAAATCCCCCCGGCGTACGCCAAGGGTCCCCCCAGTACAAGCTGCCGTAGCCCAGATCGAAGTAGACGACAATACCGGGGAGCAGGTCTCTGCCGCAAAACGAATAGATAACCGGCAGGTTGAAGCGAAGATCGAAGTTGTGGACGATCTTCAGCTGGGTGTCCCAGGAGTACTTCTCGAAACCCCGAACCGAATCGGCCAGACCTTCCCGCAGCTCCGTGCCTCCGAAGGTCTGCATGACGTAGAGGGGCATCCGGCTGCGGGCATCGGCGTAGTCGATCGAGAAGTAGCTGCCCGCGTAGATGGTGAAGACGTTTTTTTCGGCCTCGGGACGGGCTTCATAGAGCCTCCAGAAGGTCTTGGTGGAGAAGTTTATCCGCCAGAAGTCGCTGGCTCCCAGCACCGACGGGAAGTAGGGGCTGAACTCGACAGACGCCTCGGCGTAGGTGCCGTTGTAGGCCTTGGTGCGCCCGTCGAAGTGCAAGTCATCGTAGGCGAAACCGCAGAACAGGGAGTTGCCGAAGATCCCTCGAGCGTCGTTGCCGAGATAGGCGGACTGCCAGGCTTCATGGCTGGCTTCGATCGCCGCGATCCGGCTGTCGCTGCTTCCCCAGTAGTGCCGTCCCTTCAGATAGCGGTCGTAGCGGCCCCGGTAGTAGAGGAAGGCCTCCACCAGGTTCCGTTGCTCCGCCGGATTCCAGGCAATCCCCTGGCGGATCCCCCCCTGCCACTGGATGTTGGGGCTGTTGAACTCCAGGTTGCCATTGGGATCGGCGGTGTTCGTTTCCACCGCGTTGGGTACGTAGTTCCAGGCCCGAAAGGTGCCGAAGCCCTCGTAACCGCCGCCGATGGTGGTCTGGAGGATCGTTTCCACCCCTTCGAACCACGGCGGGAGTCGGTAGCCCATAGTCACGTCGATTCCCGTGGGGATTAGATTCCAGCCCCAGGTGAAGTATCGGCGTACGTCTTCGATCCGGTAGAAGAAGGCACCGCTTGCCGCGGCGTCTGTATCCTCCTGGGCGGAGACGAAATGCAGGATGCCCGCCAGGAGGAAGACGGCCGCCAGGAGCCGGCTGACCGCGCTTGGCCGGTGTGGGCACCGCGGCGCCGATCGGGTTCGAACAGCGGGCATCAGTCGCAGAGCACCAGCACGGACTCAGGATATTGGCGCACCATGTTGATGAGCTTAACCTGTTCGATTTCCCCGCATCAAGGTGACGGGTGGGGGTTTTTTCTGTACATTGACCTCCATGGTTCTGGCAATCGCCCTGAGCGGCGGTGTGGATTCGGCCGTAGCGGCCGTGCTGTTGAAGAGGAAGTATCCCCGGATGGTCGGAGCCAGCCACGTAATCTGGCCGGGTTCCCGCTGCTGCTCGGTCGAGGTGCTGGGTAGAGCCAGGGAAACCTGCCGTCTCCTGGACATACCGTACATACAGGAAGATCTGCACGAGGAGTTCCGGGACCAGGTGGTCGAGGACTTCATTCAGAGCTACCTCGGCGGCAAAACCCCGAATCCCTGCGTAATCTGCAACAAGAGCATTCGTTTCGATGCCTTTTATCTGCGACTCAAAACCACCCTGGTCGATCGGGGACTGCTCGAAAGGGAGGAGGATCTGCTGTTTTCCACAGGCCACTATGCGCGAATCGTGGAGAGCCCCGAAGGACTGTTCATCGCGAAAGGCGTGGATCCGAGCAAGGATCAGTCCTATATGCTCTACCAGGTCCGCAAGCCGATGCTGGCTAACCTGGTGCTTCCCCTCGGGGAGTACCGGAAAACCGCGGTTCTCTCCATGGCCGGCGATCTCGGGCTTCCCTATACGCAGATCAGGGAGAGCCAGGATGCCTGCTTCGTGGAGGACAATTACGTACAGTTCATCCG
>CAZPQC010000197.1:0-6226 GCA_964588525.1 uncultured Spirochaetaceae bacterium | reverse complement strand
GGATCCCGTTCGGCGACTTTCTGGAAGTACTCAGAGGCCTTGTCGTAGTTCTCCAGCTCATAGTACGCCCGAGAGATATTGAGCAGAACGGCCAGATAGAGGGACGATTCGCTCTGTCCACCTGCATCCAGGGTTTGCTCGGCTTCGTGGTAGACCCGCAGAGCGTTTTGGTACTCCTGCTTCATGAAAAAGACATTGCCCAAGTTGATCTGCGGGCTGAGATAGTTCCTGTCCAGGGAAAGGGCCGTGTTGAAGGCCTTCTGCGCTTGGGCATATCTGCGGTACTGGGCGCACACGATGCCGAGCCGGTTGTAGCCTTCCTTGCTGTTCGAATCCTGGGCAAGCTTCGTATAGCTGTCCAGGATCTGATCGATCAGGCGCTCCATCGAGTCGTTGAATGAGGTCACGATATGTTTCTGGTTTCCGTACTGCAGCCCGAGGTCGGTTTCCCGCAGTCCGACGGGTCGATAGAAATCCTGAGCTTGGGCGGTGAACGTGATTGCCCTCTGCTCCGGCGAGTTCTCCAGAGCCATGAACTGCTCGATCCCCTTCCGCCACGCGCTCAGGAAATCGTGGGTGCCGATCATCGTAATCTCTACGGGCGCCCACAGCTCGCCGTTGATATTCATGGTCATGTTCTTGTCGGGATGGACCTTCTGAAAGGATCTGGAGGGCACCTTGGTATTTAAGGCCGCGTAGATGTGCCCAGGGATGGTGATATAGGCGCTCTCGATCCCCACTGTTTCCAGCAGTGCGCAGTACAACACGGTCAGGTCGTCGCAGTCGCCGGTCAGGTTTTTCAGGGTATTGCGGGGCAGACTGATGGAGTCGACCAGCATGGGATTTTCCTGCACCTGGGTGAAAGGAGAGGTCGGGTCAATCTGATAGATGCAGCCGATCTCCTTGAGTCCGTAGAAAAGCTGCATGGCGATCTGCAGAGGTTCGCTGAAGCTGTCCAACACGTAGTCCTTGGCCGCCTGGCGCACAAAACTGGCGTAGTTGCGCAGAGCACTGTCCGCGCTGGTGATGAAGGCACCGACTTTCTGGTCATCATCCCAGGTCAGAGCGGTCTTGTCGTACAGGTCGTAGGAAACGGGAAAGGACTGCTTGGCCGGACGGTTGCGGGAGATGTACTCGGCTATGATCTCACCGGTCAGCGGCACGATGCCGACGGTGGTGAATATCTCCTCGCTGAAAGAAGCTGAGATTTCGATCACTCGGCTTTCCCCGGGTTCTAATCTGGCGATGGCTGCCAGCTTGGTTGGTGTATCCATGAAGCCGGCCTGGAAGAACGAGATCCCAACATCGAAGATCGGATACTTCTCGATGTTGGTGATCGTAACGGTACCGAAAGGGTTCCTGGAGTAGAAGCTCTGCATGGCGGCAAACAGGGGAGGAAACTGCAGATCAGTGATCTTGACGCTGCGGATGATCGCCTGGGGCGCGTCGGGATCGTCCCCAAACCTGTAGCTGGCGGAAAATCCGATTGAGTAAACAAGTCCATTGAAGCGTTCCAGTGGGCTCAGGGAATAGAAATACTTGATCCCCGGGCTGATGTCGATGTTCATGTTGTAGGAGGGATCCAGAGAAATTTTTACCCCCCCTGCTCCCATCAGATTCAAGGAACCTCTCGGCTCGGCGGGATCGAGGTTGGGAAAAACCGCCTCGGAGATCCCGCCGGACAGCTCGACGCCGATTTCGAAGTTCTTGGAAAATCGGTTGGCATAGGCAATCCCGGGAGTGAGGTACCAGTGGGTATGGGTCCATTTGTCCTGCTCGTCCCGCTCCGGAGCGATATAGCGAATCATTCCGGCCTGCAGAAACGGTTGAAGAACCGGGACTCTTGGAATCGGGACCTTGAAAATCGCGGACAGATCGAAGTAGGAGTTGAAATCGGTTCCGTAGTCACCGAACGGGGAAAGATTCTGATAGGCTACACCAACGGAGAATGGGTATTTGTAGTAGTTGTTGAGGTCGACGTCCTCCTGTGAAAACAAAAGCACAGCGCAGCAGAGTAACAGAAGGACCACAGCAAGACGCACCAGCCCTCTCCCTTCTCCCCGGCCCACTTTTATAAATTAACTCCTTATCATGCATAATTATAGCACAAAATTTCGATTCTACGAGTAATTCTAAGTCGCTTGAGGCCGTAACGCAATGACTACTAGCTAATCTATACTGCGCCCCCCCTCCCCAGAAATTTTGAACGGCGCTGAGTTGCAAAATCCATCAATGTGTAGTATTAAGATGGGTGTGTACCTCAAGAGGAGTCCATGAGCATAACGATCCGGGAAGTTCAGACCCGCAAGGACCTTAGGCGGTTTATCAACTTTCCCTTCACCCTGTACAGGAACAATGAGTATTGGATTCCACCGATGTTGATGGATGAGTGGAACACTCTGGATCCGAAGAAGAACCCCGCCTTCGAGCATTGCCGGGTGAAGTACCTGCTGGCGGAGAAGGACGGACGGATTGCAGGCCGCATAGCGGGAATCATCAACGAGAAGTACATCGAAAAATGGGGTCACAAACACTGCCGATTCGGCTGGTTCGACTTTGTCGACGATATGGAAGTGTCCAGGGCCCTTTTGGAGGCCGTCGAGGCTTGGGCTCGAGATAACGGTATGACCGCTGTCCACGGTCCACTGGGGTTCACGGATATGGACCGGGAGGGAATGTTGATCCACGGCTTTGACGAGCTGGGCACCATGGCAACCCTGTACAACCATCCCTACTACCCCCTGCACATGGAGTCACTCGGCTACGGCAAGGCCATCGACTGGGTCGAGTTCGAAGTCCAGGTTCCAAAGGAAACCCCTGAGAAGGTCCTGCGCCTTCAGAAGCTGGTTCTGCAGCGCAGCAAACTGAAGATCGTCGAGAGCAAGAAAAAAAATATGCGTCCCTACGCCAAGAGGATGTTCGAGCTGATCAATGAGACCTACTCCGATCTTTACGGTTTCGTTACCCTCACCGACAAACAGATCGATGTCTATATCAACCAGTACTTCGGCTTCATCCACCCGGACTACGTTCGCTTCATCGTCGATGAGGAGGATAACCTGATCGCCTTCGGCATCGCCATGCCCTCCCTTTCCCGGGCTCTGCAGCGCTCCAAAGGACGGCTGTTTCCCTTCGGCTTCATCCACCTGTTGTGGGCCTTGAAGTTTCCCAAGTACATCGATCTGCTTCTGGTGGCGGTTCGGCCGGATTACCAGGCTCGGGGAGTCCCGGCAATCCTGATGAGCGAAATAGCCAGGAGCTGTCAGAAAAATAAGATCATAAGCGCCGAAACCAGCGTAGAGTTGGAGACCAACACACAGGTCCAGGCGATGTGGAAGCACTACGATGTCCGTCAGCACAAGCGCCGGCGCTGCTACATCAAAGCGATTACCTGAGCTGCCCCATGTTCGATCCTGATCTGAAGAGGATCGCCCTGGTTCTGCCGGCGGTTCTGGTCGGATTCACCGTTCACGAGTTCTCCCACGCTTTGGTGGCGGTTCGACTGGGCGACAGCACGCCCAGAGATCAGGGCCGCCTTACCTTGAATCCGATATCCCACATCGAGCTGATAGGCCTGCTCATGATCCTCCTGGTCGGATTCGGCTGGGCAAAACCCGTGCAGATCAACCCCCGCAACTTCAAGAATCCGAAAAACGACGAGATCCTCGTATCCCTGGCCGGTCCGTTCTCCAACGTGCTGTTTGGAATCGCTTTCGCATTGGCGTTGAAATTCCTCTTGACCCTCGCCCCGCAGATATTCTATACGGGAGGATTCGGCCCGGTTCTGTTCCAGATCCTCTCTTATTTCGTGTGGATCAACCTGCTTCTGGCCGTATTCAACCTCTTTCCCATACCCCCGCTAGATGGATCGCATATACTGCTTTCCCTCATTCCTGACAAATTCATCCGCTTCAAGCTGGTCTACACTCGCTATGGCCGATTTATCCTGATCGCCCTGATCCTGTTGGGCAGTTTTACCGGCTACACCCTGTTACCGATCGGATTCTTGACTTCAAGGGTGTACGCGGGTTTGTTCAATCTTCTGGGGATGTAGCCCGGGACCCGGAACCGCAACTATCTTTGTGTGCTCTGTCCGCCAAGTAACTTCCGCTGCTGTTCGTATACCCGTTGGAACTGGGCATGAATTTTGTCGAAATGAGCCTCATTCTCTATGCCGAAATCCATGAGTACCGGTTTTTCGATCTGCTCAAAGCCGACCAAATCCTTCTCGAGATTGCTCATCATGTTCGCCAGATAGACGCAGAATACGACATCTTTGTGACGCAGCGGAGCATTCAGGGGCTCGTGGTGATACTTGATTCCCTCGACCAGCTGATCGGGAAAGTTCCACTTCGCTGCAATCAAACCGCCGGTGTCGGCATGATTCAATCCGTAGGAAAAATCTTCCAGTACCTTGAGGGGAATGTTCTTCTCCTTGCAGAAATCCCGGATCTTCTTCTGCAGCGTGGGGTGGAGGTAGGTCACGACGATCAGCCCCAGGTCATGGAGGATGCCGGTGACGTACACATCATCGAGCAGGCTGTAGGAACGCTTGAGGCTGCGGGCCAGCAGGTAAGCGTACAGGGCTGTTTGATACGAATGATCCCAGAGAGAGCGCATGTGTCGATACGTTTGGCCGAGGACTTTCTGCGTGCCGTAGGATAGCAGCAGGTTCTGCAGACCCTTCAGCCCGATCAGTTTGACCGCCTCCACGATGTCGACGACCCGACGGGGCAGCATGAAATAGGCCGAGTTCACAAGGCGCAGCAGATCGGCGGTAAGGGTCGGGTCCGCGCTGATCTTCTTGGCGATCCCGGTTACCTGGGTTTTGGGATCTTTTGTCATGGCCAGCAGCACCATGACGTTTTCCGGAAAGTGGGGCAGAGAATCGATGTCCCGGGCAACTACCTCGACGAGGGCACGGACCTTGTCCAGTTGAACCTGGGAAACCGGGATCCGAAGAGACGCCGTGGTCAAGCCGGTTTCCGAATCTATGGAAAAGGCCTCCTCATCCAAACCGATGCGCTTGAGAAATTGAACGAGTATGACGATCCCCAATCCCGCGCCTTCAGTAACATCCCGGACCGAGTTCAGGGCTTCGTAGAAGGAACTGAATCCGCGAGCTTTCATGATGCGCTCACTGATCCGGGAGTACTCCTCTTTGGTCAGCTCACCTTTGTTACGCACCCTGATTATGAACACGCCGCCGGTGGAATGAATCGTTAACTCGATATCCGAATCACCGCCGGCCTGCTGTTGATCTGCTTCCGAGGCGCTCTTTGTCAGATAGTAGAGGAACTGTCTCATGCCTTTCTTGTAGTCATCGGGATCGGTGATGGAGAGACCCTTTTGCCGGAAGTAGACGCGTTTGGCCACAGCCTTGTGGGCGTTCACCAGGAGTTCCTTGGTGCAGTAGGACAGTGTTTCTTGAATCCCCTCCAAACCGAGTTCGGAAAGAAAGGCCTCGAGAATCCGATCGAGCACCCCGTGCTGATCCCGGCTGAAGGATTTCAACCTGAAGGTAACGGGTATCGATTTGCTTACAGATTGCTGGATCGTTCCCAGGTCGATCTTGCCGAAGATTGACTGCGTCTCCTCACTGATAGATCTGTTTGCTCGGGAGGAGTTGGGAGACATGACTGTTGACCCGAATGGTTCAGAGATTGGCATAGGCACGCGCGGCTATTTGGTCTGGTAGAGCATCTCCAGGCTCTTTCTCTCCCCCTCGAGTCTGGAAATAGCCCTGTGGGCCTCTTCCAGCCGTTTGGCCATGGTGGTCGCCATTTTCAGAGCAAAACGGGGATCCGAAACGATCTTATCGATGAAGCTGGTCTTGCTCAGCACCATGACTTCGGTGTCCTCCACCGCTTGCACCGAAGCTGTTCTTGGACAGTTGATCAACAGCGAGATCTCACCGAAGAAATCCCCGTCCTCCTCGGTCGCAAGGTTGATTTTGTTGCCGTCGATCATCTTATATACCAGAGCTTTCCCCGAGATGATCACATACATCTCTCCTCCCAGGGAATCCTCCTGGCAGATCAACTCCCCTTTCTTGAAGTTCTTGACCTTCACTACGTTCCCTCCAGCTGTTTCTGTTTACCGGATATTATGAAGTATAGCACAGTACGGGTCGAACTATCTGGATGGTTTTTGTCGTCGGCACCCCCTCGCGATTCATTTGCTATCAGGATATTGTATGTTTTACAATACTACCAGCACCTAATTC
>CAZPQC010000196.1:0-6258 GCA_964588525.1 uncultured Spirochaetaceae bacterium | reverse complement strand
CCGATGACTGTTTGACCTGCTCCCCTGCGCGGTCATGAAACGGATGCGAGGCAAAGGTCAGGGCAGATCCGTGGGCATCTGCAACCGCGTTCACCACGGGCAGGCCGGTTCCCGGATCTGTTTCCACTCGAATACCTTTTGACGAATGCGCCGCGGAGCCGGTAATCTGGTGTTGTCCAACCGTGTCGAATGGACGATAATGGCCGGGTGACTCAATCACAGACGGTTGGCGGCCGATCCCGGAGTGGATCCGGCAAATCTTCTCGGAAGAAAAAGGCACGGGGTTCAAGCACGCAGAAAAAAGGAAACAGCGGGAAGCTGCGCATCGGCGACCATTGGAACGCCATCACCATCATCGCTCTTTCCCAGAACAATCCGCTGAAGGCGATCGCCGAGTTCGTGGAGAACAGCATAGATGCCCGAGCCCGACACGTCACCATCGTTCGCGGGCGGGAGCGGGGTGAACTGTACCTCAAAGTGATCGATGATGGAGAGGGGATACCGCTGAATGAAGAGGGTCTGCCCAATTTCCGTTATGTGGCTACCCATATCTGCGATTCCCTGAAAAAACAATTGAAGGAGCAGGGCGCCGAGGGCATCCAGGGGGAGTTCGGGATTGGTCTGTTGAGCTTCTGGACCGTTGGTGAGCGTCTGCTCCTGTCGTCCGCCGGAGCCGACGGCAAGACCTACCAGATGGAGATGAAAAAGGGAGAATCCGGCTATACGATCCATCCGAGACGCATCCTGTTTTCCCATCCCGGTACCGAATTGATGGTTCACCCGCTTCTTCCCGGGATACGCCAGCTCAACGGGGAGCGGATTCAGCACTACCTGGGCTCCGAGCTTCGCGACCGTATCCGCCGTTCCGGGGTAGTAATCTCGATCAAAGACCGCTATTCCCGCAAAGAACTGGAGGTTAAACCTCGAGAATACACAGGACGCCTGCTTCACGACCAGGAGGTGTTGGGGAGCGCGAAAGGTGACATCTACCTGGAGCTGTATCTCAATCCCCAGGATTCGGGAAATAGGGTCAGTCTGTACCGTTCCGGTACGCGGGTGCTCCCCTCAATAGACCGTTTGGATCTTTTCAACAAAGAACCCTGGACCTCCGGCTATCTTCAAGGTTCTATCGACGTACCCTTTCTCCAGCTCACCCCGGGGACCCGGGATGGCATCATCCACGACGAAAGCCTCATGATATTGTCCCGGGTGATCGAACCGGTCGAGCACGATCTGATCGAGATGATCGAGAAGGAGAAACAGGCGGAAGAAGAGGAGGCCAGCCGGCGGATTCTGAAAACCGTTCAGAGGGCTTTGAAGGAGGCTTTTTTGGCCCTGCCGAGGGAAGATTACGATTGGTTCGACATCTACGCGGAGATCAACAAACGACGGAAAAAGCAGGGCGGCGGGCTGTTCGATTCAGAGGCCGGAGAGACCGAGGAGGAACAACCACAGGAAGAGGCGATCGGAGTGGAGAAGATTTCCCAGAGGGCGGAGAGAATACGGGGAGAAGCGGAGAATCGGGAATTCTATGAATATCCGGGTCCGTTGTACAAAGCGACAATCTCTCCGGCCTCCTGCATCGTCGGCGTGCGTCAGGAAAAAACGCTTTACTGCCTGGCCCGGGATAAAAAAGGACGAACCGTGGAGGAAGGGCTGGAGTTCAGCTGGACCGTGGTTGACGGGGATGCTACTTTGAATGGCAGTGACCGAGAAATCGTTTCCTTCATCGCTGCGGAAGAGCCAGGACTGGTGCGTGTTGAGTGCACGGTGCGCCAGGGAGATGTGAGCTGTAAAGCCGAGGGCATCGTTACGGTCACCGAGTCGCTGGTCGAGCAGGAGGAACATCTCGGTAAGGAGTCGAGCAAAGGCCTGCCCGGATACACTTACCTTCGGGCTCCCGGTGAACTGTGGCGGTCCCGCTACGACGGGAAGAACAATCTCATCGTGATCAACAACGGACACGCCGACTACCTGTTTGCTTCCCAGAAACGCTCCCGCAAGCTCAAATACATCTGCCGCCTGTTCGCCAAGGAACTGGTGTTGAGCAACTTCCGCGGTTTCGACAGCAACGAGCTCCTTGAACGCATGATCGAGCTGTCCCTGTATACCGAGGAACACCTGCGCTGACAGATCGCGGGGTATAACGTGAACTGGCGATCGATCCCTACCGGCTCCTGCCGCCGGCCTTCGAAGGGGCCGAGGAGGATTATCTGGAGGAGGATGATCTGGAGCATCTGATTTCAGACGACCATCTGGCCGACGGGGCGGCGGCCATGATCGCCTACGCCCGCATGCAGTTCTCCGAGATGGCCGAATCAGAACGCCGGGCCATACAGCAGGCCCTGCTCAAGTACTGCGAGCTGGACACCCTGGCCATGGTCATGCTCTGGGAGTACTGGAGCCGGGAGCTGATGGCGGGCTGAGGGACTACGTGCCGGAGTTCCTCAGCGAGAGAGTCCAGGTTTGTACCGGTTCCCGCTGAGTCTGCCGGAATATCACACGAAGAAGAAGCCCCAGTAAGCCAGCCAAGCTATGAGCAGCGCCTGGAAGAGCGCGAAGGTGCTGTAGTGCAGCCTGCCGATGAGCCGGAAGAGCTTGTGCTTCCAGACCAGCACAGCGGAGATGAGAATCACCACCGCGGCCGCCGCTGCCAGGTACAACGGTATGGCGTGGACCGGCCCCACTGGAACGAACACGAAGTTCCCCAGGCCGGCGACAACGATGATCTGAATGACTATGAGCGTCAGATAGCTCCGTGCACTCCAGAGGGCCAACAGTCGAACCTGTTTTCCGGCAGCCGTGGCTTTCGAACGCAGCCGGGCAAAGAAGGTCAGCAACCCCGCAGGCGGGGCGATCAGGCCGGTCAGGAGGAACAGCAGCCCCAGTGATACGACGATCAGACTGACTATCGGATGCTCGATCCAGGGGGGTCGAGAGAAGAGGAACGCAGGGATCTCGTCGGCGTATAAGGATTGGACCCGGCCCCGATCGTCCCTGAGAAATACAATCCGCATCTGTCCTTCCGCCTGCTGGAATATGTCCCGGGCCACGGGGACGTACAGGCTGCCCTCCGGCTCCAGCATCGAAGCGATCCACAACCCATCACCGTTTTCGACGATCTTGGGATTAATCAGGGTTACCCCTCCCATGATCTGGGTCGGATCGCTCTCCGCGCGCCGGTTCATGGAGAAGAAGCCCGTGTACTCCCGCAGATCCGGATCCAGCCCCGCCTGCGCCGCCAGCTCCCTACCGGTCGCCGCGGGGAAGAACTCCTGCGCAAGCTTCTCTATTAGCTCCAGGACAAGGAGCATACCGGTGGCTGTGTTTGTAGAAACGAAGTAGGCCAGATCTTCGTTCGGCAGGTAAGCGGAGTCGCTGTGAAAGAACATTGTGTCCCCTCCGTGGCCGTATCCCCTCAACTCGCCGTAGCCTGCCTCGAAAAAGCCGTGGGCCGTTCCGCGGGCCCTGGAGTCGTGGCGGAAGGTAGGCTGCCGCATCCTCCTGACGGTGTCTCCTTGGAGAATGCGGGCATCGCCGAGACGGCCGTCGTTCAGGTAAGCCCGGTAGAAGCGCAGCATGTCCTCCGCGGTGGTGCTCAAAGCGCCGGCCGGTGCGCCGTTGACGATCTCGAACTTTTCAGGTATGAACTCTCCGGCTCGGTAGGAATAACCGGTGGCCATGTGTTCGGCCAGCTGCGGCGGGGGAGGCTGAAGGAAGGTGGATCGAGTCATTCCGAGAGGGTCGAGGATGCGGCTTTTCACGTACTCCTCGTAGGACATCCCGGATATCCGTTCTACGATGTAGCCGGCCAGCATGGTCCCGTAGTTGGAGTAGGAGACTTCGGTCCCCGGCGGCCTCACACGCCTGGGGATATTCCGTTTCACGGACTGTTCCAGGGTTTGTTTCATTTCTTCATCCAGGGTGAACAGCCCGATCAGACGATCCTCGAAACCGGGGGTGTGGTTCATCAGGTCAATGATGCGGACCGGCTCTTCGAATGTGTCGGGGAGCTCGAAATCCAGATACTTCTCAACCGGATCTTTGAGATCCAGCTTGCCCTGTTCCTCCAGCTGCATGATTGCGGTCCATGTGAAGAGCTTGGAAATCGATCCTGCCCGGAACAGAGTCATGTTCGGATCCACCGGGGTGTCTTTGTCCAGATTTGCGTTTCCATAGCCGCTCGAAAACAGTGTATCGGAACCGTCAGTCACGCCGACCACCACTCCGACCACGTGATGCTGCTCCATCAGGGCTGGAACCGTCCTGTCGAAAAAGCGGGACAGCTGTTCTGGAGTCGGTTTGCTTTGGGCATGGGCTGCCGAAGCTGCCAGGACCGAAAGGAGAAAGCCGGTCCAGATGAATTTCCTCATGGTATAACCTCGCTGATTGCCTAATTTTTCAGATTGCCTGTTGGGAATGATGATGGACGGGTGCAGTGTTCGACTGATGATGAACCACCTTCCGGCTAAAGATAGTCAAGGTTGGCGGGGAAGGCAAGATTTAGTTGATGCGCCGATAATTCCTTTCCTCTTCCCGCTGGTTGGATCATAATAAACAGGGATTGATCCAATTGCGGGGAGGCAGCCTGTGGAAATCGTCGATCTGAGTCCGGAACACGAGCCCCTCTACCTCCAATGCCTGGAAGATTGGTCCGAGGAGATGAAGGAGGCGGGGGACCACAAGAGCCGGTGGTACGCCCGGATGAAAGACCGGGGCCTGCGGGTCAAGCTGGCCCGGGATGAAAGCGGTACCATCGGCGGGATGATCCAGTACCTGCCGATCGAAGAGTACGGCCTGGAGGGTCGAGATCTGAATTTTATCCTCTGCGTCTGGGTTCACGGATACACCGAGGGCCGGGGAAACTTCCAGAAGAGGGGCATGGGAAAGGCCCTGCTGCAGGCCGCCGAGGAGGACAGCCGGGCGCTCGGCAGGAAGGGCATCGCCGCCTGGGGCGTGGCCCTTCCCTTCTGGATGCGGGCATCCTGGTTCAAGAAACAGGGCTACAAGACGGCGGACAGGAACGGGATCATGGTGCTGCTGTGGAAACCGTTCAGCGAGGATGCGGCAGCCCCGAAGTGGATCCGCCGGAAGAAGAAGCCGGGAAAGACCGACGGCAGGGTCACGGTCAGCGCCTTCATCAATGGCTGGTGCCCGGCCCAGAACCTGGTCTACGAGCGGGCCCGCCGGGCAGCCGGGCAGTTCGGCGACAAGGTGCTGTTCGAAAGCTACGAAACCCTGGGCCGGGAGGTGTTTGAGGAGTGGGGTATCTCCGACGGGCTGTTCATCGACGGTAGGGAGGTACGCACCGGGCCGCCGCCTTCATTTGAGGCCGTCCGGGGTCTGATCGAGAAGCGGGTCCGCAAGCTGAGGTAGGCCGGCCTCATCCTGAATCGTGGATTCGGGAAGGCGGGCCCGATGCCCCGGGGCTAGGGAGGCACGAAACACATGCACGAGCTGTCGGTGACCCAGAGCATCCTGGACACGGTGCTAGGCTACGCCCGGGAAAACGGCGTGGAGAAAGTGCTCAGTATCCGGCTGACCATCGGGGCGCTGAACCACTTCCAGCGCGAGTGGATCCAACGCTATTTCGACTACCTGAGCAGGGAAACACCGGCCGAAGGAGCTCAGATCGTGATCCGGCGGGTGGATCCCGCCTTTCACTGCAGCAGCTGTGACCACACCTTCGATGTCGATCTGGAAAGCGTGGATCGGGTTCGCTGCCCTCTGTGCAGCGGTGAGGAGGTTCATCTGGAACGGGGGAAGGAGTTTTTCATTACGGACATGGAGGTGGTCTAGGTGGGAGAGGTGCGATTGATCGTGATCAAGGAACAGATCCTGGCGGACAACCGCAAACTGGCGGACCAACTGCGTTCGCGCCTGGCTGCCTCCGGAGCCTTTCTTCTCAACCTGATGTCCTCTCCGGGAAGCGGGAAAACAAGCCTCCTCCTGCGGACTATCGAGGCGCTTCGCGACAGATACCGGATCGCGGTGGTGGAAGCGGATCTGGACTCCACGGTGGATGCGGACAGGATCGCGGCGACGGGGGTGCCGGCGGTTCAGCTCCGCACCGGCGGATTCTGCCATGTGGAGGCCGCAATGGTCGAGAGGGCGTTGGAGTGCCTGGATCCTGCGGAGCTGGATCTGATCGTCATCGAAAATGTCGGAAATCTGATCTGTCCCGCGCAAAGCGACACCGGGGCCCACGCCGACGTTGCCATGACGAGTGTTCCCGAGGGAGACGACAAGCCGCTCAAA
>CAZPQC010000195.1:0-6275 GCA_964588525.1 uncultured Spirochaetaceae bacterium | reverse complement strand
GAATGGGTTCCGGTGCCTGGTTCTGAAGCCAGGAGCTGTATTTTCGGCATGCGCCTGTTACGCGGCGCGATAATCCTGGGGATTTACAGCGGATTGAGACAGGGGATTTGGCTTTAAGGCAAGTCGGTGTATCGGATATATCTTATCCCGCAGTTGCCTTCTGATCGTTCCCTTCCCACTCAACTCTATAGGCAGGAAGGGAACGGAACGATTCACATCGACATTTGAACGGGAAGATTTCCTTGAGGAGAGGCTGCAAATCCTCGTGCCAGGCGCTGGACTTTTCCCTGGGCATCAAGTAGGCGGAGAGTTTCAACGACACGCTGGTTGCGCACCTGTAAACGAGACCGCAGTGTTTCGATAGTAAGTGGTTCTGGTGAAGCAGCCAGAAGCTCCAGGATGCGAGAGGTCAATCCCTCCTGGGGTGGTTTACATGGAGTGTTTTCGGAAGAAGTAATTCTGAGATACGCTCCGATAGGATCGGATTCGGCAAGTTCCAAAGCAATGGGACCGAATGCCGGCGCTGAACGGTGTTCGGCGGAAAGAGTTCGTTGGCCTTGATGCAGGCGGAGATACAAAAAAGAATCCAACCAGGCGTAAAGGTCGCCGGAGCCCCGCAAGCTGTGTCCGGCAGAGCCTGCCGGAGAGGCATTTTTCCGGACGTGATGAATCAGGACGACGGCAGCGCCTGTTTTTCTCTGCAGGGAACGAAGATACCCGAGAAGGGCGGCGACCTGTCCGGCGACGTTTTCATCGATGGCATGAACGCGCACTAATGGGTCTAGTACCAGTAACGCGGGTTTGTAAAGATATAGGGTTGCTTCAAGCCTGTCCTGGTGCTCAAGACGGTTAAGACGTAGTGTGTCGACGGTTATGATGTGCACATCAAGCTGCGCCAGGCTGATTTTATGCAGTTGCGCCAGAGTATTGAGGCGCATTCGGATAGACACGGCCGAATCCTCTGCCGCATAGAGGAGAACGGGGCCCGGCGAATGAACCGCAAAGGTTCCCAAACAAGCGCTGCCGGAAGCTACCGAAACAGCCATTTCCAAGGCAAGCCATGTTTTGCCGCTTTTAGGACTACCTCCGATGATGCCGACGGCCTGATCAACCCAGAGCCGCTCGATCAACCAGGATTGTTGGCAGTCGGAAGTAGTAATGTCTGAAGCTCGCACTACCGGAAGCGGTTGCACCCGGCAGTCGCTCGCATCCTGTTCTTCCGATGATTCTTGCTGCACGGAAAAGCGAAACTCAATCCCGACAACGGTAACTTCACCGGCAATTGTCCGCAAAAGATCCCGGTAGTTTTCTATGAAAGACGTACGGAATGCCTCGGTGGGGAAGATAACTTCCAGTATCGAGCCGTTTGATTCCAGTACCTGCAGCGGACGAAACCAGGTATCGTAACAGCCTGCCGACACTTTCGAGACAACACCAGCCAGGATACGATCCCATAGATTTTCAGCCTCCGTATCTTCTGCTGTCATAACAGAGCTTCTCCACAAACCTGGATTGCTTTGTGCACTACCGTGGCGTCAATAAGGTTCGACTTGGTCTTCAAAGCCGTAACCAAGCATTGATTCCCAATCACATCCAGTTTCCGCATAATGCCGCCCGCGGCCTTCGACATCAGCAGCAGTGCATCATCACTGAAGATATCGCGCCGGCATCCGGCGACATTCATGCGGTGACGGATGTAGAGTTTGACCTGCTCGGCATCCAACGGCTGAACGTGAATCCGTATGGGTACGCGTGCCGTCAACGAAGCAAGAACGTTGCGTTTGAGCGTTTCCCGCAGATCGGGAAGTCCGATCATAATGAGCGACAGCCAGGGTTTGGAGTCCTTTTCAAAATTGAGGAGAATGTGGATTTGTTCCAGAACCTGTATGGATAGCAGGTGCGCTTCGTCCAACACAACAATAACGCGCAGTTTGTGTTGACTGGCCAGCTCCTGTATATGCTGGCTGACGTTGGAATGAAGAGCCGCAAAGCTGGAATGAGGTTCCAACCCCATGCCGATGGAGAGTTGGCGATAAAAGTCCCGGCGGTTAACGGTAGAGTTGTAGACGTAGTGAAGCCGGTAGCGCCCCTGGGGAAGATCTTCTTCAAGGGAACGTAACAGACAGGTCTTTCCGCATCCGGAGTCTCCGGTTACGACAGCCGAGGCACGGACTTCGATGGCAGCTTTGAGCGACTGCAACGCTTCCTGTAACGGTTCGGTCCGCAGCATATCCGAAGGAGCGATATCTTTGGTAAAAGGTTCCCGCGCAAGGCCGTAGGTGGAAAGAAGTTTATTCATGATGGCCTCCTTGTGGTTCGTCCTTGCCCGGTTTATTGTCGGCACACAGGTCTTCCTTCCGGTCAGTGGCAGGGCGGATCAGGTTTTGCAGAATGAGATCGGGGGCATTGAGCCCGGTTTTCGGTTTTTCTTCGGTAGGCGGCTGTGTGGAAACATTCCTGCTTCGGTGGGCATTGGCTACGGGATTGACAACACGCAGGGGAATCTCGGTGTCTCCGTCCAGAAGACTGACGCGACGGGTATCGAGCAAGGAATACCGAAGCCGGACTTTGCAGCGTCTCAGATAGGGCGGCACTTCGTAAAAAACGCTGCGCCACTGCACGGTGGAGTCGTTACGGACCAGACGTTCGACTTCGCCGAAGAATGCCTCTTCGAGCCGGCTGTGGTCGGCAACCCAGCGGATATCCTCCGCATCGCTTTCCCAGACTTCCAGGGGCGTCTTGCCGGACAAAGAAGCATGCGGCCTGGTGTGGTATTGCGTTTCGACGTAACTCCAGATCCGAAGGTTCAGTTCATCCAGCGTTGTGACTGTTTTTAAGTCGAGGCGGTTAATTAAATGGGCCCTCAGCGTTCTCCAGAATCGTTCGATTTTTCCCTTGCCGGGACCGTCTCCGGGGCGGCTGTGCACTATCTGGATATCGAGCTTGGCACACAAGACGCGCAAGTCATGGCCGGTAAAACTGGCATGATTGTCCAAAAGAAAACGGCGCGGAATCCCTCTTCGGGCAATGGCGTTGTACAAGACGGTGAGAAAACGGAGTTCGGTTTCGCCGAAACCCGCCTCCAGGTAAGGAATGATACGGCTGCGGTCATCTAAAAGACCGAAGAGAATGGCTCTTTGAGGACGTCCGGTAACAGGATTCAAGAGTACGGGGCCATGCAGCGCATCCGCCTGCCATAGTTCTCCACACATCGAAGCCTCCCAGCGCAGGCGTGAAGCGACATCCACTTCCATCCGCGGTCCTGAGAGCCCGCGGCGACGCAACAATCGCTGGATGGGATAGACGCTTATTTGGCCTCGATTGATGCGGCCGGACAGTTCCAGTTCGCGCAGGATCAACGATGCCGTACGCCCCGGATCTTCACGCTTGAGATCGATCGCCAGTTGTTCGATCTCCGGAGACAAGCAGCGACTGCTGCCCTGGTCGGAACGCGCCAGCGGTTTCAAACCTTCAAAACCATAGCGGCGGTATTTGTAATACCATTCCTCCAGAGTGCCCCAGGCCATACGGCGCGGGCTCCCCCTATGGTCTTCAAAGGTTTTTTGCGACAGCTCAACAAGCCATGGACGCAGTTCTCCCCAGCGAAGCTTACGGCTGAGCACATCGCCGAGTACGGCATGTCGAAAAAGAGCCTCTTTGGTGCGGTCATCATCGTTCATGAGTTCCTCCTTGGGTTATTTTTTGATGATGCCGCCCATCATCTTCTTCAAGGCGGGTCCAGACCAGAGCCCTCCTCTGTGGGTAAGGTCGGGCTCAATCGACCCGGCATTATCAATGATAGGAACCCTGGAAGGAACGACCGTAAAGGCCTGGCTGTTTTACGATCGAATACCAGATCCCGCAGGATTCTGCGCACAATACCGGATGTTTCTTTAGCCGCCCATTCTCCAGCTCCCCTGGTTTGTCCTCCTTCAGCCAGCAGACGCTGCAGATAAGTCCGGCATTCCTTGCGATTGGAAGCAGGAGTGATAATCCCCAGTCGGGAACTCAGCCAACCCCACAAAGAGGGTGATACCAAAAGTTGCTTCCGCCATCGTCGAAGACTTCGCCATTCCGTAACATCCCCGGGCCGCCCGAACCTGGCGCCAATGGAGCGAGCGGTCTCCCGGAGAATGCAGTGCCGGTACAGAGCTTCGATAATGACCGTCCCGGCATACCAGCGCCGTGGATGGATCCAATCCGGTAATATACTCATAGTATGGCCGCAAGCCAGGCATAGAAAACGCCGGATCCAAATCACGATCCAGCCTGTTTCCACAAGCCCGCATACTTGCCGGCAATACATGCCATGCCCTACCAGTTGCAGTATCCCTGCAGCATTCCGGGCCGTCTGACCGCAGAAGACGCAAAATCGAGGACGGAGTTCTTCCAGAGAAGGTGAATCAGGACTTCGAGCACAGAGTTGCTCGACAGTTGAGGCAAGACTATGTAAAATTATCAATGTTTTTGGTGGGGTGGTGGTTTGGGCGTGATCCCGCAAAGAGAGGCCCGACCACCGCCTTTCCTCCTTTCAGGACTTTCCGTAACGGTTCATCTTAATAAATATTTGTCGGAATCAACAAGAGGGCACTGCTAAAGGCAGCACTTTACGGCAGGGCTATGCGTGAAGATATGTAGAGGTTTCCCTGATTGAGGAATGTTCGGAACGATCCCAATGCGATGGATCAATTGGCCGCGTAACATCTGCGACGTTCTCCTCATTCGTATTCATAATCATCGAAGAAGGAATCCTCATCCTTTCCCTGGAGTTCGTCTTTCAGGAGTTCATATACATTAAAGATAATTGGACAGACTGAACAGTTTGAGACTACACTCATGAGCCTAAAGATGAACTCCTTCTTGTGAAGGTGGGGATACGATCGACAGTCTCCCGGTCTGTTCTTGTACACGGAACAAGAATTGTCCGACAGAAATGGACAAGGACTGCTTCGAAAAGTAAGGTCGCCGTCCTTATCCTTAATCAGGTATTGTCTCTCAAATTCATCTTGAGGTACGGCCAGATGAGATGCGAGCCTCTTAATGTCTGACTGTTTGAGGATTGGATGTATGACTCTGCAACAATTACCACATGCTTGACAATCTATCTGTTGGATGACCTCCTCATAGAGTCTGTGGACGATCTCATCCAAATCCTCAATTTTGATATCGAAACCTTTAATGAAGCTGCGAAATCGCCAGTTCTCGTCTTCTCGCTCTGCGGCAAGCTTCTCAATTTCTATGATGTCAGTAACTAGTCCTTAAATAAGCGCAGTCTAATATTAGACATAGGATATATCATAAAATGAGGCCTTCACGACTATCCAAATACGTATCAGTTATCTCGCGAGGCGAATGCCGACAAATAAGACGCACCACTCCCCGGGAGTTTCTCTTTTCTTCCGTAGGTAAGTTTGTTTTTGCCGTATTCCCCTCCTCCCGCCCTCTCTGATAAGACATCCTGGCTGGGCTTTGCCAGAATGCCGGAACGTCAGGAAAATTTGAGTTCTCGAATGCGGTCAAACGTATCAAAAAATGCTTCCATGTGCCTATTGAAGGTTAAGACCCTATAAACAATACGTCGACAGGTTTTGACTATCTGACAGGGTATCTGAATAAAATTTATAAGGAAGCGTTTGAATTCCATCCGCAGGATATCGCGGCGTAATGCCGGTACAACTGTTACCAATCCGTACCAGGCTTTCAGGTTCCAGGCCAATGAAGCTATGACCATATAAGCCCAGTTCGATACCAAGCCGTCTGAAGGCATCCTTAAAGCATTCACGCCGCTTTTCAGCTGGCTGATTACGTTTTCCTGGTTACATCGGTCATTGGCGAAAAAAACTACTTCCTGCCTGTTCATTTCCCGATCATTTGTTACGTAAAAGAAGTAGCGGATTTCATCAAACAAACGTTGCTCGCCTTTTTCAACCGTGAGGTTTTTTCTGACTACGACCATTCGGTAGGTTTTGCGGCAGCGGTGAGGGCAATAATCAAACTCGGCAACCTGCTCGCCCGTCAGCCGGACGTTTTTAAACTCTCTTTCTTTAACTACTTGTTCCTTAATGTTTTCCGGGCGACGCCGCGGTTCGGTTTTGACTTCATAACGTGCTGGACGTTGAAGCTGCTGCCAGGAACTTTCCGGAATAGCATCCGCAATACCAATGAGATTCGCCTTGGCGTCATAGCCGAAGACAAAATGGACATGTTCGTCATCCCAGCGGTCAAAATTCCGGGTTAACGAAAAATCGGTGTCTCCTCGAAGCCAAGTCTTTTTA
>CAZPQC010000194.1:0-6278 GCA_964588525.1 uncultured Spirochaetaceae bacterium | reverse complement strand
GAGAAGACCTCGTGCTGAACGTCTTCCAGCACGGGAGCGTTCAGGAAGGGTATCTCCGTGTGCAGGATATCTGAATCGCCGGTGGTCCGGATATAATGAGCAACGGCGTAGGGAAGCCACAGCAGGTCGTCGGAAATACGCGAGCGCACACCGGCGTCGCTGGGCGGGTGCCACCAATGCTGGACATCACCTTCCTTGAACTGGCGGCTCGCCGCCAGCAGGATGTGCTGTCGCGCCATCTCGGGGTAGGTGTACAGGAAAGCCATAATGTCCTGCAATTGATCGCGGAAGCCGAATGCGCCACCGGACTGATAGAAGGCGGAACGTCCCCAGATCCGACAGCTGAGGCTTTGGTACTGAAGCCACCGATTGATCAGGAAATCCGATGCGAGCTCGGGGGTGTGTACTTCGATCGTGCCCAGCAGATCATCCCACCATGATTTCGTATTGCTCAGCGCGGTCTCGAGCGTCAGGTCTTCCCGATAGGATAGAATCCGCCGGTGGGCTTCCTCCATCGAACCGTCTTGGCCCAGCATGCAAGTGATCTCGGTCTCCTCGCCGGGGGCCAGATCAACCGTGGTCTGGAGCGCGGCGCACGGGTCGAACCCCGCCCCCGCCCGCCGTGAAAGCCCGGCTCGCTCCATCGCGGCCGGGCTGCCCATCGAACGGTTGCGGCCGAGGAAGGACGTGCGGTCTCCACTGTATGACTCCGTAGGCGGGCTGATGGCCGCGAAGGACACCCGGTCCCCATAATCAGGGTGGTAGTTATTTCGGGCGAGCAGCGCCTGGACTTCCTCATCCCAGCCGGTCACGACATGCATCTGGGAAGATTCACGGTTCTCACCCAGTGTCCATTCCACATAATATGTGACCGACAGCGTGCGATGCCTGGAGGAGTCGTTCCTCAACCGCAGCCTTTGCAGCTTGATCGGTTCTCCCCCCCTTTCATCTACGGGAACGAAGACCGTCAGCTCCTGCTCTATCTCATGACTGTTGTGCTCGAATACCGTGTACCCCGCCCCGTGTCTGGTACGATAAGGTGTCTGTTCCCGGATCGGGGACGGGGTCGGCGTCCAGAAGACACCGGTCTCCTCGTCCCGGATGTACAGCGCCTCTGACGGTGGATCCACCACTGGATCGTTCGACCATTGGGTCAGGCGATTGCGTTGGCTGTTGCCATACCAGGTAAAGCCGGACCCTGTTTCGCTGATCAGCGTTCCGAAGGTCGGGTTGGCGATGACGTTCACCCAGGGCGCAGGCGTGTTCGTGTCGGGACCGAGATAGATCACGTATTCATGTCCATCCGGGGTAAAACCGCCCAGGCTGTTGAAGTAGGGCAACTCCATGAAAGGCAGCGAAGCCGAAGGCTCCTGGCGGGGAGCATATTTCTTTGGGAAGGTTTCAGGAAACTCGGGTGACACCACAGAGACGCCCTGGAGTAGGGTACCGCGTGCCGCCACCAGCACTATACTCGCCGCGGCCTTGAACAGCCTCAGATCTTCCTCCGGGACAAGATCCGCGCTGCGCAAGTAAACTCCGCCAAGTCGATCGACCCCTGTATACATCGAGTGGGTCTGGACCAGGCGCTCGAGTCTTTCGCCAAGCGGGCGTTCATAGCCGCTCGCTTCCTCGTTGAGGATCACCAAATCGGCCGTCAACCCGTGCCTTCGCCAATAAGTATGCGCCTGGAGCATTTGACGGACCAGGGTGATGTCCCTCTCCTCGCCGATGGTGATCAGGGCTATCGGAACGTCGCCGGAAATTCCGTAGGGCCATAACCCGGTTTGGCCCTTCCGGTTCTCTTCGATGCGGTCGCCGGGTGGGCGCAAGAGGGGATTGGGAAACAGCAGGTGGCTTGCCAGGTGCTGAAAGCGTCGAGCTTCGTCGGGCTGGACATGAAGCAAGCGCAGCTCAAGCTGGGCGGAAGCCCAAGCGAAATCCATTGCCCGATCGATCGCATGGGGATCGCCGTATTTACTCATCACCTCCAGAACCTGCAGGCGTGTTTCGCCGGCTGCGAGGACCATCGAAACCTGGATGCGCTGGCCAGGACCAAGAGTCACACTCCGGCGCAGGCTGAGGATCGGGTCTAGGACAAAACCCTCGCTGCTGCTGAGCTCTTGAAAGACCCCCATCGGATTCCTGAGGGTATGTCCGCGTCCGATAAAACGGCGCCTGTCGGTTTCGAACCGGAAGTCTTCATCCTCACTCCGTTCTGCCGTAAAGCGGTGCGCGACGTAGATTGGCTGGTCGTTTTGATTACGGGGTCTGCGGTATGCAAGGAGTGTTTCTTGTTCAGGCAAGGCTTCGGTTTGAATGAACAGTTTGTTGAAGGCCGGGTGTTGCCGGTCGGCATTGTGAGATGTCATCGAGAGCTCAACGTAGCTGGTGAGATCGAGGCGCCGGGTTCGAATTGACCGATTGGTCAGAACAATCCGCCGGATCTCGACGTCATCTTCAGGCGAAACGATAACCTCGGTTTCGGCTTGAATACCGTGGTCGGTGCGTCGGAACACAGCCCGGCCAAGAGCAAAATGGGCGGTATATGCCTTGACCTTTCCGTCGGTTGGGTGGTAGGTGTTGGACCACAGTCGATCCGAATCATGCTCATGGATGTAGCAAAATGTTCCCCACGGATCCCGAGTCAGATCCGAACTCCAGCGTGTGATTTCACGGTCGCCCCAATGGCTGTATCCGCCGCCCGCGTTCGTGACCATCACACTGTAACGACCGTTGCTGAGTATCTGGGTCTTGGGTGTGCTGGTATGGGGCGTGTCGAACTTGCTCACCGACGGAGCAATTTCACCGATGCTCATCTGCGAAGGAGTTCTTTCGTGCGTGGAGATCAGGTGCAGCGGAGGAAGAACCGGGACGCGTTCGTGGAGCAACGGTTCAACCGCGATCACCCGAGCGTCGGCGTGGAATAACCGCTGGATAATGTTGCCACGGAGGAAGTTGGCGAGTGAGAGCAAACCCATGCCCTGGTGATGGGCCATATACGACTGCACCAACAGCCCGCGCTCGCCTTTAATACTTGGTTGACGGCTGAAGTCCATCGATTCGTAGTAGCCGTACTCGCCCAGAAGTCCAAGACGGACCAATCGGCGTAGATTCCTTATCGCCTCTCGCGGGGCCACGCTCACCGCCAGAAGAGCGGCATAGGGCGCCACGACGAGTTCTTCCTCCAAACCGCGCTTCAAACCCAGACCCGGTACTCCGAACGCTTTGTACTGATACGTCTGGTTGAGGTCCAGATCCCCAAAAGCGGACTCCGAGAAACCCCACGGCACACGGCGCGTGCGGCCATAAGCAATTTGGGTCGCCACTGCTTCCCTCTCCGCTTTCTCGAGCAGCGAGTTTCCATATGAGCGCTGAAAGATCAGCGGCATCAGGTATTCGAACATGGTCCCGGTCCAGCTGAGGAGCACCCGGTTCCGGCCAATCGCTCTGTAGGGCCGGCTCATGGAAAACCAATGTTCGATGGGTACGTCCCCGCGGGCGATAGCAACGAGACTCCCGAGCCTCGCCTCGCTCGCCAAAAGATCATAGTAGGCCCTGTCCACGCGGCCTTCGGAAACATTGAAACCAATTGAGAACAACCGTCGTTCCGGGTCATACAAGAAGCGCAGGTCGGCCGATTCGGACAGCTCCCGTACGTTCCCGACGAGCAGCTTTTCCAAGCCCAGCACTTCGCCGGCCAGCCATTTCGACTTTTCGAACATCCGTATCAGGCGATTACGCCATTCCAACAGGGAACCCGATGCTGAATGAGCCTCCCCACGCATCGCCTGGAGCGCCTCAATGAAATGGACATGCCCATTGGCGAGGTCGAAAAGTGAAGGCGCATGGCGAAGATCATGGCGGAAAGAAACCAGGGCATCCTGGCCAAGCCCGGCAACCTCCTCTTCCGTCTTCTCATTGAGGACGTCGACCCAGGCGAGGTACCGTTCGGCTATATCCAACCCGGCAGATGCCTGCACCTCCACCTGCAGAGCCCAATAGACCACCTCAGCAGCGGCGCCGGCAGACTCACGCACCTCATTCGCCAGTGATGATGCGATGCCCTTCGTCCGCCGCAGCAGATGAAGGGAATCGGCAATATACTCCGGCGGAGATTCCCACGCGTGCAGCAGTTCATCGAGGGCCTGAGCATCAAAACCTGCGAAGCCTTCCCGTTCGACAACCAGTTTCAGAATTTTCCCGGTATCGCGCAGGCCCTCAAAGACCTTTCCATCCAGGACAGGCCTCTCGATCAGCGTTTCGAGTCCCTGCTCCAGGGTCCATAAGGCACAAAGCAGATTCCCGCTGTCGACGGTTGACACGTAGCGGGGTTCAAGCGGGGTCAGGGTGTTGATGTCGTACCAATTCAACAGATGACCCTCATAGCGCTCGAGCTTGACGATTGTCTCCATAGTATGCGACAGCTTCTCGATGACCTGATCTACCGTCAGGTACCCGAACTCTTGTGCGGCTATCGCACTGAGCATCCAAAGACCGATATTCGTCGGACTGGTACGCATCGCCAGCCGGTTCTGATGAAAAACCTGGTAGTTGTCGGGCGGAAGCCAGGAGGTCTCTTCGGTAACAAAGTCTGAGAAGTAGCGCCAGGTTCTTCGCGCGACATTCCTCAAAAGATCCATATCCTCTGAAGGAAGCGGAAATCGATTCCGGTTTGTGTTCAAGCGAAGACTCAAGAGCCATCCGAGCAAAGGGGATACAAACCACATTACGAGCCAGGGACCGGCCATCACCAGGTTGGACGGCATCCAGTGATGAACCATCCAGCCCACGATTCCGCTGAAGACGCTGACAAACCCCATGGATACAACGAATAGCGGCAGCTTGCCCGAAGCGCTCCCGCGGCCCCTCTTGTCTGAAGCCCATTCGAGCAAGCCATGATGTGAGACGAGGCGGCGATACAACACGCGGGCAATCGCGTCGAGAGCTAGGCCCGCCTGGTGCGGAAGCAGCGCAGCCTCGACAACCGACCTCAGCAGATCATGCGTCAACTTCGAAAAGGAGAAACTCTTCAGTTCGAGGTGTGAGGTCATCAATGTGAGATGCTGTGCGATGGGGTGGAAGAGCAGCATCACGGCGACAATGAGAGTGGAGATCCATCCTGCCGGCGAGGAGACCAGCCAGGAGGTTGTGAGCAAACCCAGAGCTGCGACAGGTACCAGACTCCGGCGCAAGTTGTCGAAGACTTTCCAACGGTTGAACCAGGAGAGCTGGTTTGGCCCCCTCCGTTTTCCGGGTTGGGGCACGCGCGGCAGAATCCAATCTGCGATTTGCCAATCTCCGCGAATCCAACGATGCTGCCGGCCGGTGTAGCTCAGGTAATCCTGCGGGAACTCGTCATAAAGCTCAATATCACTCGCCAAGCCGACTCGGACGTGGGCGCCTTCGATCAAATCGTGGCTCAGCAGCCGACCTTCGGGGAATCTCCCGGACAGCACACGACTGAAGGCGCGCACATCATAGATTCCTTTACCGTGGTAAGAGCCTTCACCGGAAAGATCCTGATTGACATCGGAAACAACCCTGGTATACGGGTCGATTCCGACCGGGTCGGAGAACAATCGGCTGAAAGGTGTGGCGCTCGTGCTCGGCAGGGATGGGCTCACGCGAGGTTGGATGAGCGCGTAGGATCCGGTCAAGATATCACCGTCGGGACTGAATCGAGGCTGGTTCAGTGGGTGCGCCAGTGACTCGATCATCCTTCGGGCGGTGCCGTGAGGAAGCTGTGTGTCGCTGTCCAACGTGATGATGAACCTTACGTTGAAAAGCATATCCGGGTCGCCCACGTGTACCAGTTGCTGCGCGTCTTCAGGACGTGTTCCATCGATCAAGCGGTTTAGTTCTTCCAGCTTCCCGCGCTTACGCTCCCAGCCGATGAACTTACGCTCGGTTTTACTCCACGTTCGCTCCCGGTGAAAAAGGAAAAAACGCCCGCTGCCATAGCGATGGTTGAGGGCTTCGAGGCTTTCTATCACAGCCTGAAGAAGGCGTTCATCCTCCTCGTAATGTGGTTGTTCCCAATCCGTGTAATCCGTGAAGAGGCTGAAGAGCAGATTGGCCTCTTTATTGGCAAGGTATCGGATTTCGAGCTTTTCCACCTCCGTCCGGATCGTCTCCGCATCCACCAGCAGAACGGGAACAACGACCAGCGTTCGGAAAGCGTCTGGGATCCCCGAAACCTCGAAATCCATTTTCGGCAGAGCCCGTGGAGGAAGCAGCCGCATGACAAGGTAATTCAAAAACTCGACCGAAAGCTGGCT
>CAZPQC010000193.1:0-6424 GCA_964588525.1 uncultured Spirochaetaceae bacterium | reverse complement strand
ATCGCTGAAAGCCGAGCACCGAGCCGGACCGTAGCGGCGAAGGAGCGGGCGGAAGCGGAAGACCGGTCCGCTGCCCCGGTGCTGACTCTGAACCTTCCCAAGCAGGACGACTACTTCACCCGTGAACTGACGATAAGCGGGAAGGTGCATGATCCTGAAGGCAGGATAGAATCCGTAAGCTGGGAAGTGGAGGGAAGCGCTCTATACGGAGAGCTGGAGGACGACGAATCCGGCGCCTTCAGCGCGATTATCGACACCTCCATGGTAAGGAGAGACGCTCGACTGATCGTGCGGGCCGTCGGCGGTAATGTCCGGGCGGTAGAACGCTCCGTGCAACTTCGCGCCGACACTTCCGCTCCGGAGTTGGAGATTGCCGAGCCTCAAGAAGGAGATGTGTACCAGGAGGCCGTCACGGTGCGTGGCCGGATCAGAGACAATCAGCCCACGACCCTCATTTGGGAAGTCATCGGGGCAACCGGATTGTCAGGAACCGCTGAGTTATCGGTGGAAGGAAGCTTTCGCTTCGACATCGATGCGAAGGGACTCGAGGGAATCCAGATCCTCGAATTGCGCGCAGAAGATACCGCTGGCAATACCGCCGTGTCGACGATCACCTTGCGGCCAAAGCTCCCCCGGAAGGCGGCTGCAACCGCTGAGACCGCCGAAGCTGCGGCTGTTTTACCACCGTCACGGGATACGGCTCCGGAGCCGTCCGCTCCTGAACTTACTATCGATTCACCCGAAGACAGAACCTACTACCGCTCTTCGGTGCCGGTGGCGGGCAGAATCGTCAACGGGAGCATCCTATCGTGGGAAATAGCAGGAAGCGGGCTCGGGGAAACGGTGACCATCGGAAAGGAGGGAGCCTTCAACTTTCAGATTCCCTCAACCGACCTGCACGGCACCCAGGTGCTCAGGCTTGCCGGCCGGGGACCTGGAGGATCCGCAGAGGAGAGAGCGATCGTACTTCTGGACGGCAACCTCAATCCCTCGGTGTCCATTACCTCTCCGCAGATAGATCAGCTGTACGGATCAAAGGTCCGGGTCAGCGGTACGATCATCGATCCTTACGCGGACAGTCCTACCATGGGAGGGATTGAGTCGGTGGCCTACGATGTCACCTCACCCGAAGTCTTCTCCTTGGTAAGATCGATTCCCCAGGGCCGGGTCGAGCTGATGCAGGACAACTCCTTCGATTTCATCGTAGACACCCGGGAGCTCTCCGGTCCACAGGATGTCAACATCGTGGTGCTCGCCCGCAGCGGCAATCAGACAAAGACCTCGGTACGGATCCTGGAGGGGGAGGCGGATATCCCCGTTTTCTCCGCAGAGGCGGGAGATCAGCGCGCGGTCCTGCGCTGGGGCCCGATTCCCTCGGCTACCCGCTACAGTTTGAGCTATCGCACCGCTAATCCCGGGCAGCGACCAGGGCGGGAAACACGGATAGACGGGGTCAGCTCTCCCTACGTTCTTACGGGATTGGCAAACGGAAACCGCTATGTTTTTCAGATAAACGCTGCGCTGCCGGGGGAACCGGACGGCGAGTCCGCGGAGAAATGGGTAATCCCACTATCCGCCGACACCTTGCGACCCGCCACCGCAGGAGAGTTCGAACAGATCCGGATTTCCTGGCCCTCGATACCCGGGAGCGAGCAATACGAGCTGTGGCGTTCCGAGAGCCGCGATGGGGAGTATGCGAGCATGGCCGGAGCATTAGCGGGCACGAACTACCTCGACAGGGCTGTGCAGTACGGCCGCAGCTATTTCTACAGGGTCACCCCGGCTTCGGTTCCTGAGGCCGCGAGCAATCCGGTTCTGGGTGAAAGTACCGCCTTTCCCGTGGAAAAGCTGGAGACCGCGGGGCTGTGCAGACTGAATCAGGCCCGGGGACTGACCCTCTACGGCGGCTACGCCTATGTGGCCGGAGGAAGCGAGGGAATCAAAATCGTAGATATCTCAACCCCGGACAATCCCACCCTGGTCGGTAGCTTTCGGACCGCCGAGGCTCGGGACATCGCGGTCCGGGGTGAATACGCCTTTGTGGCGGACGGCGAGCGGGGGCTCAAGGTGCTGGATGTCTCCGATCCGAGGGTTCCTGCCGAGATCGGCATGCGAAAAACAATGGATGCCCGGGCTATCGCCCTCGAGGGAGACATCGCCTTCATCGCCGACGGAGCCAGCGGATTGAAGGTTATCGATGTGTCCTCCCCCGTGCAGCCGACCCGCATCGGATCCTATGCCACGGAAGATGCCTGTGATCTAATTGTCCATGAAAGCAAGCTCTATGTCGCCGACGGCAGAGGGGGCTTGAGGATATTCGACATATCCGATTCCGCGGAACTTGTCGAGGTGGGGCATCTGTCCGGGATGGATGTGCGTTCCGTAGCCGTTGAGGGATTCCTACTCTACCTGGCAGCCGGAGCAGGAGGCCTGATCATCATGGACAACTCGGATCCGGGAGGGCCCGTCGAGCTGGGGCGCTACGCGGCCGCGGAAATCCTCGACGTGAGTGTAAGCGGGACCTTCGCCTACCTCGTGGACAGCCGGGAAGGAATGATCGTGGTCGATGTATCCGATCCAGCTCGTCCCTGGCGATTCGCTGCCTTGCCGGCAGAGAATACCTCCTCCGTTTTGGTCCGGGAGCATTATGCCTACCTGGCCACCGCCTCGGGGCTGCAGGTCGTACATATCCTGATTCAGGGTCGCTCCGTGCCGATCGCCGCCTGCGCCACCGGCGGAAAAGCCTACGGCCTGTCCGTCTCCGGACCGCGGGCCTATGTAACCTGCCACGACCTGGGAGTCCGGATTGTCGATATCTCCGATCCGGCCCGGCTCGACGACCAGTCGGTGATCGGAGCCTGGGCGGAGGACTTTGCAGCCGGGATCGAGATCGCGGACTCAGTGGCTTTCGTAGCCACTGGCAGGCGGGGACTGAGTATCCTCGATTTGTCGCCCACCTGGGACAGTGATCCACTAACCCAACCGGAACGGATCGGCTCCTACTACACGGGAGGCACGGCCCATCGGGCCGTGGTTCACTCGCATCTCCTCTTCGTTGCCGACGGACAGGAAGGATTGAAAATCCTCGATGTTACGGTAACGAACGACCCGGTGGAGATCGGATCTGTTTCCAGCGACGATGCCCGGGACGTAGCTGTAATGCCCGGTTATGCCCTGGTTGCCGATGGAGAGAGCGGTCTGATCGTCTGCGACATATCCGATCCGGGCGATCCGACTCCGATCGCCACCCTGGATCGCCAGGGGGTTCATCGGATTGTCGTTCGGGATAACCTGGTGGCGACCGCGGGGAGAACCGGGGTGGACCTGTACGATTTTTCCGATCCCCGGCACCCCGAGGTGCTCGGTAGATTCGAAAGCCGGTACGTGGAAAGCATCTTCATCGACGGAAATTATCTCTACATCGCCGAGGGGTACAGGGGCCTGAAGGTGCTCGATATCCAATCCTTCGATCGCCCCGTCCCGGTCAGCGCCTGTCCGCAGATCTACGCTGTGGACGTGGCCGTGTATGACGGGTATGCATTGGTGACGGATTCACGGCAGATCTACGTGGTCGAGGTGCTGATCCCCGAATGGCTCCGCTAGAGCTCCTCCCGGCGCTGAATCCGGTGCCGCGGCGGATCCGAAGCGGTGGAACCGCCGCTGCCGGCGGGCCCGATCAGGGAAGCTGCGGGAAGACTTTCGACTGGATCATGTTTTCGATTGCCCTCTGAGATCGTTTTCTCCCTCTCAAGCGGACCAGATCGACGAGTTTTTGGAACTCCTGTCTATTCTCCAGGACCATCAGAGCCGGATACAGCTTTTTGATCTCCTGATATCCCCGGCTGACGTCGATTTTGAAGGAGGGCAGGCGCGAGCTGCCCCTAAGGCCGCTTTCCAGGCTCTTGCGGAAGTGATAATCCTCATCCAAAGCGGGGCAGATCCGCTTTCCGGCCAGCCTGCGGACGAACTCGGTCTGCACCATCTCCCGCAATCGATCCAGATTGGTGCCGGACTTGTACTTCACCCCGATGGGCACGGTTACCAGCAACTCCCCGTCGGCTGTGTACTGACTCAGCCAGTCGGTGTAGAACCCCTTTTCCAGATTGATGGGTGTCGCCCGGGTGCGGAAGGTGATGTTTTTGTATTCCCTCAAACGGTCCTGGACCAGGGCGATCTGCTTCTGGATGCTGCGGCTTCCCGGGTTTTGCTCCAGGGCATTTTGCAGTTGAGGAAGAACCTCGGTTTCCAGGTAGTAGATCCCCTGCGACAGGGGCATCTTCATCCGCTGCGAGGAGAGCTGTACCTCTTCTCCTTCCTCGATGCCGTAGGGTGGATCCGTCTGCCCCTCCGGAGCCAAAACCGGAAGAAAGAAGTTGACCAGACGGCGCAGGAATCCGGGCAAGGTTTCAGTTTTAATGACCGGGGCGTAGCGGTCGTCCGGAGCCGTGAATTTGCGCAGGGATTCGTTCAGAGCCCGGGAAACCGTCTTCACCTTGCCGGCGCCTTCAATCTTGGCTTGGAGGAAGACCCCGCCGCCCCGCAGGATGAACGCCTGGAACTGATCCCGGACCTGGCGGTAGCCCTGCGCCTCGGTTATCAGGCTTTTCTGGTCCTCGGAGATGTTCAAATTTCGCAGCTCCTCCAGCATGGCCGCCGCGGCCGTGGATTTCTCCCGGACCAGTCGGGCGGTTGCGGATGTGCCTTCGGGGCTCCTGCTGTTGGGATCGAAATGCGCTAGGAGATGATTGGCGATTTCGAATTTGACGGCGATCAGGGCCAGAACGCCGTCGAGATCCTTCAAGCCCGAATATCGAAAGTCCTCCTCGGCGACCCGGCGTTCCAGTACAGATTCGCGGGCCAGCAGTTCTTGGAGAGCTCGATCCTGTTGTCGTTCAGGGAAAAGTCCCATGATTTTACAATTGAAAAATACTGTAATTCCGAATATTTTGTCAAAATTCTACTCGAGCACTTGACAAATATGGGAATTTATACCATTTGTTACATAAATTTACGCTATCTGTGTAACTTTTTACGTCGCGGATTGTTTAGAAAGTAATTAAGAGTACAGGGCCCCCGGGGTTTCCACCTCCTTTACCCGGGGGCCCTGCCTCGTCCTAACGACAATTACAAATAACGCTGCAAGTTTCTCTTTGCTTCGTCCAAACCCTGGAGATACTCCCGACGCTCCGATTCGGAGAGCGGGGCATCCTTGGGTTTCCCGGACCTGTTGAAGTTGAAAAACCGGGTCGTCCGGAAGCGTGCCAGCGGCTCCGAACCTTTTCCGAAAGCCTCCTCCAGTTTCTTTTCCACTTTTTCCTTCCAGTCCTTGAACTTGGACTCTTCCGGCTGGCGGGACTTCAAACCCTCGATCTCTCCGGTCAGGGATTGAAGCTTGGAGCGGTCCTCAGCTTTCATCTCTGTTGTTCCTCCGTGTCACTGTTTTAAGAAAAGCTCATCCTTGAATGGTTCCAAGTAATGATTCGCCATAAAAGTGAGGGGCTTGACAGCCATGACGAAATGTTCGGAAAGCTGCAGCAGCACCTCGATGATCTCCCGCAACCGTTGCTGCTCCTCCACAGTCAGGGATTGATGCTCCATCAGCTCTGCATACTCGGCCGCGGCCCGGTAGAAGTACCGCCCGTAGCTGTCCAGCTCCTGTGTTCCCTTTCCTGTGATCGAGGCGGAAACGCGCTTCAGCTGCGTCGGATCGTGGAAGATGCCACGGGTAAACAGACAGATGTCGGCCATGCGCTTGTACGATGGGAAACGCTGCTCCCTGGTAAGCACCTCGCTGTAGCGCAACAGGCTATCGATGTCGTAATCGCTGAATCGGTACTTCCTCCAGATCCCCTTGCGAACCCGTATCGGAATAGTGTAGCTGTTTATTCGGACGAAGGATACCAGCATGTCCGCCAAATAGTTGCGGATGCTTCGATCTTCGAGAAAACCGACGACCGCCGCGCTGTCGAATACAATGGCGTGGCTGCCGAAGTCGTTTTCGACTGTGTAGGAGCGGGTTTTCAGCTCCTCCCTCGCCCGGTTGAGCAGCACCGTGAAGAACAGATGGGGGGATACCTGAAGCAGGGATTGGGGATCGTCGCTCAGCAGATGGAACAGCTTGTCATCGGCCAGCATCGCCTCCAGGATATCCTCGTCCTCCCTGAGAATCCGCAGCATGCGCTGCCGCTGTTCGTACCCGGGCATGAGCATCCTGATCAAGAACAGCAGATCGTTGTCATTGAGCATCGAGGATGTCTGTTTCATAGACCCCATTGTTCAACTTTTTTTTCCGTTGATCAAGATCATCCATTTCGGGAAGTTGACCAATATCGAGAGAAGCGATACATGGTAGTAAGGTGGAGGGTTACATGAGCGAGACGGTTGATCTTTCCGTGAACTTCGCGGGCCTGAAGATGCGGAATCC
>CAZPQC010000192.1:0-6507 GCA_964588525.1 uncultured Spirochaetaceae bacterium | reverse complement strand
GACACGGGAAGGTGACCATCCGAATGGATGAGAAGGGCAAGGTCGACTACGCCCGTTTTCACATCGTCGAGTTCCGCGGCTTCGAGCGCTTCGCCCAAGGGCGCTTCTACTGGGAAATGCCGGTTTTGATCCAGCGGCTCTGCGGGATCTGCCCGGTGAGCCATCACCTCTGCGCTGCCAAAGCCACGGACGTGATCGTCGGGGCCGACAAGATTCCCGTTACCGCGGAGAAGATGCGCCGCTTGATGCACTTCGGCCAGACCTTCCAGTCCCATGCCCTGCACTTCTTTCACCTCTGTTCACCGGATTTCCTCTTCGGCTTTGATGCCGACCCGGCGATCCGCAACGTGATCGGTGTGGTCCAGAAGCATCCGGACCTGGCCAAGATGGCCATCCTGATGCGCAAGTACGGCCAGGAGGTGATCAAGGCCACGGCGGGCAAGAAGATTCACGGAACCGGGGCGATTCCGGGGGGAATCAACAAGAACCTGACCATCGAAGAGCGGGATTTCCTGAAGAAGGACGCGGATCAGATGGTGCAGTGGTCGATCGACGGCCTGGAGCTGTTCAAGAAGATTCTCCATGAGAACCTCGACTATCTTGTCAACTTCGCCGCCTTCGACTCCAACCACCTCAGCCTGGTGCGGAAAGACGGTTGTCTGGATATCTACGACGGAGTCTTGCGGGCCAAGGCCGCAGATGGCAAAATCATCTTCGACCAGGTCCAGCCCAAGGACTACCTCGAGTACATCCGCGAAGAGGTTCGTCCCTGGAGCTACATGAAGTTCCCCTTCATCAAGAGCCTGGGCATGGAGGAGGGCTGGTACCGGGTCGGCCCGCTGGCCCGGATCAACAACTGCGATTTCATAGATTCGCCCCTGGCGGAGAAAGAGCGCCAGGAGATGATGAGCCTGACCAAGGGCAAGCCGAACAACTCCTCCCTGGCCTATCACTGGGCGCGGCTGATCGAAGTTCTGTACTGTGCCGAGAAGATCAAGGAGCTTCTGGACGACAAGGACCTGCAGGGCAAGGATCTGGTGACCGAGGGCAAGCACCGGAACGAGGGCATTGCCATTCTCGAAGCGCCCCGGGGAACCTTGTTCCACCACTATCGCATCAACGACACGGATCAGATCACCATGGCCAACCTGATCGTCTCCACGACCAACAACAACGAGCCGATGAACCAGGCCGTGCAGTGGGTGGCCAGAAACGAGCTGGAGGGCCAGAAGATCACGGAGGGACTGCTCAACCACGTGGAGGTGGCCATCCGGGCCTACGATCCCTGCCTGAGCTGCGCGACCCACGCCGTGGGCCAGATGCCCCTGATCATCCAGATCGAGGACGCGCAGGGGTCGGTGGTCGACGAGCGGGTCAAGGAGTAGATACGGTCATCCTGGTCTTGGGGTACGGAAATCCTGGACGGCAGGATGACGGGCTGGGGCCGGAGATCGTGCAGGAGCTCGAGCAGCTCCACCTGCCCGGGTTGACCCTGGAAGCGGATTACCAGCTTTCCATAGAACACGCGGCCGACCTGGGGCAGTCGGATAAAGTGATATTCGTCGATGCGGCGGTTCGGGGAACTGAGCCTTTTCAGGTGAAGAGGCTCGAGGCCTCCAAAAGCATCGAGTTTACGAGCCATGCGCTCGGGCCGGAGTCGGTTCTGGCCATCTGCGAGGACACTTATCAGCACGCCCCCGAGGCGCTGCTGGTCGCCGTCCGGGGGTACTCGTTCGAGTTCGCGGAAGGTTTGACCGACAAGGCCCGGCAAAACAAGAGCGAGGCTCTGGAGTTCATAAAAAACCTGATCGATCAGTGGAGAGGGAAAAACATGGCAGCTGAAACCGGAAAAACGATCCTCATTATTGACGACGACCCGGATATCCGCAAGGCTACCCGGATCGTGCTGGAGTCGGCCGGCTTTGTCGTAGGTGAGGCCGCAACGGGGGAGGAGGGGCTGAAGACGGCCCGGAAAATCGAGCCGGATGCGATCCTCCTGGATCTGATGATGGAAACCGTGGACGCGGGAAGCAAGGTATCCACCCAGCTCAAGGAGGCGGGATTCACGGCCCCGATCTATCTGCTCAGCTCGGTCGGAGACGCGGTGCGCTACAACATCGATGCACAGGACCTCGGTCTGGCAGGGATCTTCCAGAAGCCGATCGATCACAAAACGCTTCTGTCAACCCTGAAGGCGGAGCTGGGTCTGTAAGACCCCTGATAAAAGACAGGCGTGAAGCACCGGTTTGTCAAAGCCGGGGCGCTCCTCTTGGTATTGCCTCTGGTGTCGGCGGGGCGCTGGGTTGCCTCCAGCGGGGCGGAGCTGAGCTCGCCCTCTCTTTTATTCATGGCCGGCAGCTATGGGTTGATAGCGGCGGGAATCGCCGTCTTCACAGTCGACCTGGTTCTGGTTCGTTCCCTCCTTCAGCGAAAGATCCTCTGTATCCGGATTCTCGGGATCGCTCTTATTGCCCTGGCATTTGCCGACGGTTTTTTTCCATTTTCCCGTCCCACCGCCGGGATTACCCTGGTTCTCTCCGCAGCCCTCCTCCCGATTCTGATCACCTTTGATACCCTGCGCTCTGGTGGTCCCGATTTCCGGGTTGCTTCCGGCGACACTTTGCCTGGGCGTTACTTGCGACCGAGGCCGCTCAAGAGCGCTGCGGAGACCCTGCTGCGCCTGTTTCCCAACCCCGAGCCTGTTGGCTTGTACAGGATCGGTTCGGCGGGGACAGATTCCCCGGTTCTGGTGACCGGGAACTTCGATCTGACGGTACGCCGCGTTTGCTCGGCGGTGAAGGACTTCGACTGCTGGCTGCTGGTGTGCGACAGCCGGGGGGTGAACGTATGGTGCGCCTCCATGGCAGGACGCTTCACCACTGATTCCGTGATCCAGGCTGTAGACCGGACGAACCTCGCCGAACGGGTGCGGAACCGCCGGCTGATCCTGCCCCAGCTGTGCGCATCTTCGGTTTCTCTGCAAAACTTGGAAACCCGGACCGGATTCAGCGCCCGCTTCGGTCCGCTGTACATCCGCGACTTTGCCGCGTACTTGGAGAATCCTGCAGACCCCGCGGTTCGCGAAGCCCGTTTCCCTTTGAAAGCCCGTTTGGAGATGGCCCTGGGTTCGCCCCTGCTCCTCACGATCCTGCTGGTGCTGGTCTACAACTTCATCGGCCTGGATCACCTGCCGGTCCTCCTCCCCCTCCTGTACCTCGCCTCCCTCATCCACGGCCTGGTTTTTCCATGGCGTCTGTTAAAGCGGATCGGGCCGTGGGCGCTGCTGTACGGCGCTGCGGCATTCCTGGCTGCCGGCCTGCTGTCAAGGGCTCTGTTTCCCGAGCATGTTCTGCTCTACGCCCTGACCGTGGGCCTCGGGGCCGCCTATCTGGTCACCGAGTTCAGCGGCTGGTCGCCCCTGCTCAAGTACAGCCTGATCCCCTGCAGGAAACCGCGGGTCAAGGTGGACGGTCAGACCTGCATCGGTTGCCGGCGCTGCGTTGAGGTCTGTCCCAGGGCGGTATTTCAGATGCAGGGTGAGCGTTCGGTGGTGGTCAGGGAGAAGAGGTGCGTGATCTGCCGCTCCTGTTTCAGCCAGTGTCCGACCGGGGCGGTGCGCCACTCGCACGCATCTCTTTAAGTGCCCGGGATGCTGAAATTGCACGTGGAGCTGTAATCACCAGGGGTGCTGGGGTCCCCGGCTGGTTGGCGGTGCCACTGACCCGTCGGCGGGTCAAGGTTGGTTGTTCTTGTCGGCTGCGCCCGTTTCCCCGGCCGCGATCACGTCGAACAGCAGGCGTAGGGTGGCCAGGTTGTTCCTGCCGGAGGTGGGCGCTTCCTTTCCCTCCTCTATCGCCTGCCTCACCGTATCCAGCAGCAGCTCGTCGCTGCTGCGCTCCCCTTCCTGCGGTTCGTAGAGACAG
The DNA here is from genome assembly GCA_964588525.1 of uncultured Spirochaetaceae bacterium. GTDB lineage: Bacteria > Spirochaetota > Spirochaetia > SZUA-6 > DRHE01 > JAFGQJ01. The sequence goes on along the minus strand of CAZPQC010000192.1, from coordinate 2,584 downwards.
CAACGATCCTGCTCTTCGATCCGCCAGAGCTTTCCCTGTTGGTCCAGGACAAGGTCGCCCCGCTCGAACTCCAGGCGCCAGAGGCCGTTGTACGGGGTCTGCTCACCCCGGCACTCGTAGCTGCCCCGGTAGCTCAACAGGGTTCCATCGGCGCAGCCTAGAACAAGATGGCAGACGGAGGGGCTATCCCACGGACTTCCCGGCGGCAGGTAATGGCGGCAGTGTATCTCCTCGATGGGACGGGGAAGGAAAGAGATCAACAGGTCGAGGTGGTGGACTGCCTGCAGGAACAGAAGGGGGTAGCGCATCGGCCGCTCGTGTTCGAAGCGGGGAGGGCGATGGCGGTGAAAACTGATCTCCCCCCCGATCAGGGAGCCGAGCCTGCCTTCCCGAACCACCCCCGCAATGCCCAAGAACGGCGCCTTGAAACGGTAGTTGTGTCCGATCACCAGGGCTAAAGCCTTCCGTTCGGCCAGATCGACGAGCTCCTGCGCCTGAGTCAGCGTTTCGGCGAAGGGCTTCTCCAGAACGCAGTGAACACCTGCGTTCAGAACATCCCTGGCCATCCGGTAGTGGAGGTGATTCGGTGTCACGACGATCACCACCCGGTATCGCCCGCTGCCGAGGGCTTGACGATAATCGAGGTGGCGTCTGTCCTCCGGCAGTTTCAGCGTCTCGGATCTCATCCGGAGGATCTCTGGATCATTATCCGCCACCCCGCTCAGCTCGAAATCGGGATGGGATTGGACAGCCTCGGCCCATGCCATACCCCGATTGCGGATGCCGATGATCAAAGTCGGATACATATCGAGTCAGGAGACCCGCCGGCTGCGGCGGTACTCCGCCGGTGGCTGGCCGACACACTTGCGGAACACCGTACAGAAGTAGCGGGCATTCTCCCCGAATCCAGCTCGCCTTGCCACCTCGGCCACAGGTATACCGGGAGATCGCTGCAGCAGATTTTTGGCCTCCTCCACCCTGAGGCTGGTGAGGTAGTGCTTGAAGGTTTCTCCGGTCTCCCGCTTGAACAGCTTGCTCAGATAATCGACGTTGGCGTAGACCAGGGTCTGGGCCAGCCATTTCAACGTTAGTTCCGGTCTGGCCACATTCTCTCGAGTCTCACTTTTAAGTTTTTCCACCAGCCGGCTTTTCCTGCTGCTGAATTGTTCGAAGTTCCACCGGACAACGGCGCCGCAGCACTTGTCGATCATTTTCTCCAGCTCTTCGAGGGTGTCGGTTTCCGCAATCCGTTTGATGTAGTCGATATAGTAGTTCACTCTCTCGTAGTCGTCGTAACGGGCCGCGGAGAGCAGCAGGTCGATGACCGCATCACGAATGCTTCTCCGGGGCAGCTTCTGAGTTTTTAGCTCCGACCAGAAACACCCCATGGCTTTTCGAAAATCCTGGTCGTTTCCGCATTGGATGGCCAGACAGGCCTCCTCGATGTAATAGTGCAGATCGCCTCGGTTGTAGCTGCCGATGCCCTCCAACGCCTCTTGCCGTGTAATGACGCTGTCCTCGCCGTAGTAAAAGCTGTGCTTCAAGAGATTCCTGGCTTCTTTGTAGAGCGTGTGAATCGCATCCAGCGCCGCCCTGCCGCTAACCGCTACCGTTACAGGCCGACTGTCGAAGCGCCTGAACCGGCTCTTGATTTCTTCGATCCTCTTCAGAAGTTCCTCCGTTTCCGTGTCCCCGACCACGACCACCAGGGCTTCCTTTATGATGGTCGTGAGAATGAGTCCAGCGCTCTCCAGGCAGCGCTGACTGATCAGCTGCAGGGTCAGCAGGCGTTCGAAGCTCTGTTCCCCCGCAGGTGCGAACACCAGCAGGGTCACCGAGCGCACCGACTCAGTGGAGATACCGAAAAAGGACAGATAGGAGCTCATCTCCCGGCTGGTGTACATCTTGTGCATGATCAGATCGCGGAAGAACTGTTCCTTGATAAGGGGCAGGTTTCGTTCCATGGTCTGCTTGATCTTCTCGACAAAGCCACGCTCCTCCTCCTGCCGGGAGAGATCCGCACATACCTCTCTGAGGATCTTGTCGATCTCCTGCATCTTGGTCGGTTTGAGCAGATAGTGACGCACTCCGTACTGCATCGCCGTCTGGGCGAACTCGAATTCGTCGTATCCCGACAGCACGATGAAGCGAACATCCGGTTTGATCTGCCGTGCCCGGCGGATGAGCTCCAGCCCGTCGATGCCCGGCATCTTGATGTCTGTAATGACGAGGTGGATGTCGCCGCTTCGGATCTTCCCCAGACCTTCCTCGCCGTCTGCAGCCTGTTCGCAGAGAGTCAGGCCGTAGCGGCTCCAAGGGACTTTTCTGGCCAAACCTTCCCGAATGATCCTCTCGTCGTCAACCAGCAAGACGTTGTACACGCTTCTACCTCCGCTTCGACACCTCAGCCCTCCATGGCCTCTGCGGGCTCGAGCTTTGCCACCGTAATCGTGACCGTGGTTCCCCGCCCCTGCATCGAATCGATATCCAGGCTGAAATCATCCCCGTAGAACTGCTTCAGGCGTTCACGGATGTTTTTGATCCCGATCCCCGACCCCCTGGCCTCCACCTGTCCGGCCAGAAT